>CAZQEJ010000024.1:10116-25188 GCA_964592165.1 uncultured Ilumatobacteraceae bacterium
TCGAGGAGGACGACCTCGGCCCCGGCGTCGGCGAACAGCTTCGTCGCGTACGCGCCGCGGATCCCTCCGGAGATGTCGACGACGCGCAGCGCGCCGAGCGGGCCGCCGGTGGGATCGACGGTCGGATCGCCCGTCGCCCGATCGCTCACAGCCCGTACACCCGCGCCGCGTTGCCCCCGACGATCAGGTCCCGTTCGGCGTCGGGGACCCCCGCGAACTGGCGCTCGATGACCGCCTGGGAGTTCGGCCAGGAGCACTGCGGGTGGGGGTAGTCCGTCGACCACATCAGGTTCTCCACGCCGAGCTCGTGCCGGTCGCGCAGGCCGCGGGCGTCGTCGACGAACGTCAGGTACATCTGCCGCTTGCAGTAGTCGCTGGGCAGTTCGACCAGGCCGGGGAACTGGAACCCGGCGCGCACCGCGAGGTCGAGCTGGTCGAGGTAGAACGGCACCCAGGTCAGGCCCGGCTCGACGATCACGATGCGCAGCTCGGGGAAGCGCTCGAGCACGCCGGTCATGATCCACAAGCCGATGTTCTCGGCGAGCATCATCGGCGGGAGCGTGGCGAAGATCCCCTTCTGCGGTGTGGGGTCACGCCGGCACACGTCGTAGAGCGACTCCTTGATCCCCAGGTGCTGGCTGACCGGGATGCCCATCTCCGACAGGCGGGCCCACAGGGGGTCGTAGCGCGGATCGAAGTAGTCCGGGCAGCCGACCTCCGTGGGGTAATTGGGGAGGTGCACGGAGCGGGCGCCGCGCTCGGCGAGGCGTTCGAGCTCGGCGATGGCGAAGCCGATGTCGAGGATCGGCAGCTGGTAGGAGACGAGCAAACGCTTCGGGTCGATCGCGGCGAAGTCGGCGAGAGCGTCGTTGAACGCACGGGCGACGGTCCGCCACTCCTCGCCGATCAGGGGGAAGAAGCGGAACGCGCTCAGCTCGCTGTAGAGCACCTCGACCTCGACGCCGTCGGCGTCCATGTCGCGCAGCCGCTCCGCCGGGTCGCGGTAGCCGGCGCGACCCGCCGCCTCGTGGCGGAAGATCTCCATCCCGAAGGCCTGCCCGCCGCGCAGCTCGGCCATCGCCCGATCGTGGGCGGCGACCGCCGCGTCGTAGGCCTCGTGCACGTTCGACGCCAGGCGCTGTTTGATCGCGTCGTGCCCGAGGTACACGTGCGAGTCGACCGAGATGACGCGTGCTGGCCCCATGTCCTGCCTCCCCTGGCCCCGGGCCGGCCTCCCGGCCGACGGGTCATCCTGCCCGATCGGAGTCGCCGGCGGCGGGCCGAGCGCGGCGGGGAGCGCGCCGGCCGACCCGCCCGGTGAGCGTCGTCGCGTCGCGTCCGGCGCGGATCTGCGCCGCGGCCCACTGCGCCCATTCGGCGTTCATCGCCGACCATCGCCGCCCTTGTTCGAGGGCGAGACGCCCCATCAGGTCGGCGCCGCTGCGATCCCAGGGAACGACCTCGTCGATCGCCTCCAGGCCTTCACCGGCTGCTCGGTAGGCGACGGCCTCCGCCTCCAGGTACGCCGCGGCTTCTTCGGGCGTCAAGGTCCACAGGAAGAAGACGCGCAACATCGACTCGTTGCGCCCGGAGCGCTCCGGTTCGACCTCGGTCAGCCAGCGGCGCAGCTCGGCGCGCCCGGCGGCGGTGATCTCGTACTCCTTGCGCCCGCGCGAGCCCTCGGCGCCGACCGCGAGCCACCCGTCGTCGGTCATCCGCCGCAACTCGGGGTAGATCTGGGAGTGCTTCGCGCTCCACACGTTGGACAGGGAGATCTCGAACACCTTGGTCAGCTCGTAACCGCTCGCCGGACCGCGGGCGAGCAGCCCGAGAAGTGCATGGCGGAGACTCATAGCCAGATTCTGACATGTTGGACTTGACATGTCGAGTCCGTCATCCCATAGTGGTGACATGTCGAGATTGACAGGTAAGAACAGCAACGTCGGCTGGAGGGCGCCGACCGCCACCGCCGACGGGCCGGCCATCCGGGTCGAGCACCTCTGCAAGTCCTACGGGGCGTTCCCCGCCGTGCGCGACGTGAGCTTCACCGTCGAACCCGGTGAGGTGTTCTGCCTCCTCGGGCCGAACGGAGCGGGGAAGACGACGACGACGGAGATCCTCGAGGGGTACCGGCAGCGGGACGGGGGGAGCGCCGAGGTCCTCGGCACCGACCCGGCAACCGGTGGCCGGGCGTTCCGCGAGCGCGTCGGGATCGTCCTCCAGGAGTGTGGCGTGCAGAACGACCTGACCGTCGCCGAGGTGTTCGAGATGTACGGCAGCTACTACCCACGGCGGATCCCGACCGAGGAGATCGTCGCCCTCGTCGAGCTCGAGGCGAAGACCGGCGACCGGGTCCGCGGCCTGTCCGGCGGTCAGCGGCGGCGGCTCGACGTCGGCCTCGCCCTCGTCGGCGATCCGGACCTGATCTTCCTCGACGAACCGACCACCGGCTTCGATCCCTCCGCCCGGCGGAGTAGCTGGTCGACGTTCCGTCGCCTCTCCGAACTGGGCAAGACCGTCCTGCTCACCACGCACTTCATGGACGAGGCCGAGGCGCTCGCCGACCGCATCGCCGTCGTCGCCGCCGGACGCGTCGTCGCCGAGGGCACGCCGGGAACGCTCGGCGGGCGGAACCGGGCAGCGAGCAGGATCTCCGCGATCGTGCCCGCAGACCTCGACCAGGCCGACCTGCCCACGCTTCCCGCCGCGGAGGTCACCCTCGCCGGCGGCCACCTCCTCGTCGTCAGCAGCGACGCGCCGCGCGCCGTCCACCGGCTCACCGGTTGGGCGCTCGACAAGCGGATCGACCTACGTGACCTGAACGTCACCCAGCCGAGCCTGGAGGACGTGTACCTCGAGCTCACCGGCGGGATCACCGACACCCGCACCCCGCCCACCGAACGCCAGGAGATCCTCCGATGACCAATCTCGCTCCCACCTTGTCCGCGGCCGTGCCGGTCACCTCGGGCACCGCCGCCACCAACCCCTCGCTCGGCGCCGATCTCCGCCTGCTCGGCCGGCAGATCCGCTTCGAGCAGCGCGCCTTCTGGCGCAACCGCAGCCGAGCCTTCTTCGCCGTCGCATTCCCCCTCGTCTTCCTCCTCGTGTTCAACGCGGTGAACGGCGGGCACCACATCGACGAGCTCGGGGGGATCGGCTATTCGACGTGGTTCGTCCCCGGGATCCTCGCCTACGGCCTGATCATGGCCACGTTCGCCAACCTGGCGACCGCGCTGACCGTCACCCGTGATCTGGGGATCCTGAAGAGGATCGAGGGCACCCCCCTTCCGCGCTCGGTGTTCATCGCCGGCTGCGTGGGCTCCGCGTTGATCTCCGCACTGATCCTCGTTGGCGCGACCCTCTGCCTCGGCGTCTTCGCCTACGGGGTGGAGATCCGCATCGGCACGCTGCCGGGGTTGATCGCCATCCTCGTCGCTGGGTCGGTCTGCTTCACGACGCTCGGCATCGCGATCACCGCGCTGATCCCCAACGCCGAGGCGGCTCCGGCGATCGTCAACGTGGTCATCCTCCCGCTCACGTTCATCTCGGGGATCTGGATGGTCCTCGGCTCCGCTCCCCGCTGGCTGGACACGTTGGCCGCGGTGTTCCCCGTGCACGCCTTGGCCCACGGTCTGCAGCACGCGTTCCATCCGGCGAGCGCCGCGCCTGGGTTCGTCGGTTCCGATCTCGCCGTGCTCGGCCTGTGGACCGTCGGCGGTCTCGTCGCCAGCCTGCGCTGGTTCCGTTGGGAGTCCCGCCGATGAGCACCACCCGTAGCTCGTCGGCCGCGCCGGCTCCGATCCCCGCCGATCCCGTCGCCGAGCTCGCCGGCGTGCTCGCCTCGGTCCTCGACCAGGCCCGGACCGTGGTCGGCTCGGTCGGGCCGGCCGACCTCAGCCTCCCGACGCCGTGTCCCGGGTGGGACGTGGGAGTCGTCCGCGACCACCTCGTCGGTGCGTTGGAGATGTTCGCCTCGGCGACCGCGGGCCCCGGCACACGGAGCGCCGGCGAGCGGCCGAGCGAGCGGCTGGAAGCCGCCGGCTGCGCGGTGCTCCGTGGTTGGGCGGCCCTCCCCACCGCAGCCACGGTCGATCTTCCCTTCGGGACGTTCCCCGTGGCGCTGGGGATGACGATCAACGTCGTCGAGGCGTTCGTCCACACGTGCGACCTCGCCGTCGCCCTGGGCCGGACGGACCTCATCTCCCGCCCGTTGTGCGCTGACGTCCGCCGGCGAGCGTGTGCCGCCGGATTCGACGCGTTCCGCCTCCCGGGGATGTTCGGTACGGAGGTGCCCTCACCCAGCACCGACGAGCTCGACCGCCTGCTCGCCTACACGGGGCGGGTTCGGGCATAGGCGCCGCGGGGTCGGTGCGTGCTAAGACCCCGGACCGGCGGTGGCGCCGGTAGCCGCCGCTCGACGACCGCCGAGGAGGCCCGATGTACGTTCGCCAGGTTCCCGAGCTCACCGCTGAGGGCGCCCGGCGGCTCGTCGACGCCGCCCTCGCCCACGCCGCGACGCTGGGGATGGTCATCTCTGTCGTCGTCGTCGACCGCGGCGGTTCACCGCTCGCCGTGCACCGGATGGACGGCACACCGCGCTTCACGATGACCGTCGCCGAGAAGAAGGCCTGGACCGCCGCGGTCGGTGGGGCGCCGAGCGACGTGCTGCGCGACGCGTTCTTGGAGAACCCGCTGGTGATCAGCGTGATGGCTCCCAAGTTGGACGATCTGATGCTCCTCGGCGGGGCGCTGCCGGTGCTCGTCGACGGGCAGATCGCCGGAGCCGTCGGTGTGTCGGGGGGGAGCGAGGAGCAGGATCAGCAGGTCGCCGCGGCGGCTGTCGCCGCTCTCGGCCTGGGAGGTGCGTGATGCCCGCCGTCGACGAGAACGTCCGCCGGGCCGCCGATCGCCTGTACTCGGCGGCCCGCTCCGGCACGCCGTGCGCGAAGGTCGACGACCTCCTCTCCTCGGTCGAGGAGGCCTACGCCGCCCAGGAGGTGAACACCGAGCGCGGCCTGGCCCACGGCCGGCGCCTGGTCGGCCGCAAGATCGGCCTCACCTCGCCGGTCGTCCAGGAGCAGTTCGGCGTCGACCGACCTGACTACGGGATGCTCTTCGCCGACATGGCCGTCGACGAGGGGGCATCGGTCCCGGTCGGCGCGCTGATCCAGCCGAAGGTCGAGGCGGAGGTCGCCTTCGTCCTCGGCGCCGACCTGCCGCACGCCGACACGACGGTCGCCGAGGTGATGCGCGCCGTCGAGTACGTGGTGGCGGCGATCGAGATCGTCGACTCACGCATCGCCGGGTGGAAGATCTCCTTCGTCGACACGGTCGCCGACAACGCGTCGTCCGGCCTGTACGTGCTCGGCTCTCATCCCGTGCGCCTGCCCGACGTCGATCTCGTCACCGCCGAGATGGTGATGACCCGCCACGGCGAACAGGTCTCCACGGGCGCCGGTCGGGCGTGCCTGGGCAGCCCGCTCAGCGCGGCCGCGTGGCTGGCGCGCACGATGGCCGGCGTCGGGCGACCGCTGTCGGCGGGGGACACGATCCTCTCCGGCGCGCTCGGCCCGATGGTCGCCGTGCGCCCCGGTGACGCGATCGAGGCGCGGATCACCGGCCTCGGTACCGTTGCCGTCGCGTTCGAACCCGAGAAGGGATCCTGATGGCCACCGCGGCGATCGTCGGTCCGGGGAACATCGGTACCGACCTGATGTACAAGCTCCTCCGCTCCGACGACATCGACCTGCGCTACGTCGTCGGGGTCGTTCCCGGTTCGGAGGGCCTGCGCCGCGCCGCCGAGGCCGGGGTGGAGGCCTCCGCCGAGGGTGTCGACTGGTTGCTCGACCGGCCCGAGTTGCCCGACCTCGTGTTCGAGGCGACGTCCGCCTACGTGCACGTGCGCAACTACAAGCGTTACGAGGAGGCGGGGATCCGGGCGATCGATCTCACTCCCGCGGCGCGTGGCCCGTTCGTCGTCCCCCCAGCGAACCTCTCCGAGCACCTCGGGGCGATGAACGTGAACATGGTGACCTGCGGTGGGCAGGCGACGATCCCGGTCGTCTTCGCGGTGTCGCGCGTCGTCGAGGTCCGATATGCGGAGATCGTCGCCAGCGTCGCCTCGGTCTCCGCCGGCCCGGGGACGCGGCAGAACATCGACGAGTTCACCCGGACGACGTCTCGGGCGATCGAGGTGATCGGCGGGGCCGGGGCGGGCAAGGCGATCATCATCCTCAACCCGGCCGAGCCGCCGCTGATCATGCGCGACACGGTGTACTGCCGGATCCCCGCCGACGCGGATGTGGACAAGGTCGCCCGTTCGATCCAGGACATGGTCGCCGAGGTGGCCACCTACGTCCCCGGCTACCGGTTGATCGCCGAGCCGCAGTTCGACGTCCCGTATCGGGACACCGACTACGGCCGGGTCGCCGTGTTCCTGGAGATCGAGGGAGCCGGTGACTACCTCCCGCCGTACGCCGGGAACCTGGACATCATGACCGCGGCTGCGGCGAAGGTCGGCAACGAGATCGCCCGCCACCTGGACGCGTCCCGCTGAACGCCGACGAGAGGAGCCCGACGATGCCCTACTCCGACACGCTGGACGTGCGCGTCACCGACACCAGCCTGCGTGACGGCTCGCACGCCCGCCACCACAGCTTCACGACCGCCGAGGTGCGCGCCGTCGTCGGTGCGCTGGACGACGCCGGGATGCCGGTGATCGAGGTCACCCACGGCGATGGGCTCGGTGGTTCGTCGTTCAACTACGGCTTCTCCGCCGTCGACGAACGGGAGCTGATCGCCGCGGCCGTCGACGAAGCGAAGCGGGCCAAGATCGCCGCGCTGATGCTCCCCGGGTTGGGGATCAGCGACGACATCCGCGCCGTGCACGACCTCGGTGTCTCGGTGATCCGCATCGCCACCCACTGCACGGAGGCGGACATCGCCGAGCAGCACTTCACGATCTCCCGGGAGATGGGGCTGGAGACCGTCGGCTTCCTGATGATGGCCCACACCCTGGAGCCGGCCAAGCTCGCCGCCCAGGCGCGGATCATGGCCCATTCCGGTTGCCAGTGCGTGTACGTCGTCGACTCGGCCGGGGCGATGATCCTCGACGACGCGGCGGTGCGCGTCGAGGCGCTGTGCGCCGAGCTCGGCGGCGACGCCCAGGTTGGCTTCCACGGGCACGAGAACCTGTCGCTGTCGTTGGCGAACACGATCCTCGCCATCCGCGCCGGGGCGGTGCAGGTCGACGGTTCGACGCGCCGGCTGGGCGCGGGGTCGGGGAACACGTCCTGTGAGGCGCTTGCCGCGGTCACCGATCGGCTGGGGATCCGCACCGGGCTGGACGTGTTGAAGATGATCGATGCCGCCGAGGACGTCGTCCGCCCGATCATGGAGGACGAGTGCGCGCTCGATCGCCTCTCGCTGATCATGGGCTACGCCGGCGTTTACTCGAGCTTCCTCAAGCATGCTTACCGGGCCGCGCAGCGCTACGGCGTGTCCGGGGCGGAGATCCTCCTCGAGTGCGGCCGGCGACGCCTCGTCGGTGGCCAGGAGGACCAGATCATCGCCATCGCCGCCGCCCTCGCCACCACCCGCCACCCGTAGCGAACTTTGGAGGTTCGCGGGTCCTCAGGTGGCAACTTCCTCCAAAGTTCAGGGACGGGGGGTGGCGAGGAGGGCGTCGATGGCGGCGAACAAGCGGGGGCGGACGGCCTGTGGTGGGTGGGTGGCCTCCGCCCGCGCCGCGGCGAGGACGAGGCCGGAGAGCAGTTCGACGACCGGGGCGACGTCCGCCTCGGGGACGCCGGTGGCGGCGACCGCGTCGTGGACGACGGCCATCATCTCGCCGTGCAGGGCGGAGATCTCCCGGCGGGTCGCTTCGTCGAACGCCGGGCGGGCTTCGAGCAGCGGATCGAGCAGGGCGTGCTCCGGTGTGCGCGCCCAGCTCAGGTAGCTGACCGCCCACCGGTGGAGGTGGTCGAGCGGTGATCCCGGTCCGCTCGTCGCGGCGCGCCAGGCGGCGATCGTGCGGGGCACCTCCCGCCGGTACCAGAGCAGGAGGATGTGCGCCTTGTCCGGCACGTAGCGGTACAGGGAGTTGCGCGCCAGCCCGACCTCGCCGGCGATGTCGCCGAGGGTCACCTGGTGATAGCCACGTTGGAGGAACAAGCGCACCCCCGCGTCGAGCACGGCAGCCTCCTGGTGGGCGACGTGCTCGGCGATGCTCTCGGCAGTGATCCGGGGCATCGGTCGGTCAGCCGTCGGAGAGCTCGTGCAACGTTCCGCCCTCGAGGCGGAGATGGCGATGGGCGTGGGCCAAGGCGGCGTCGTCGTGGGCGACGACGAGCGTCGCCACGTCTCGGGCCGAGGTCGCCTCGGCGAGCAGGCCGGCGACTGCCGCAGCGCGTTCGGGGTCGAGGGAGGCGGTCGGCTCGTCGGCGATCAACAAGCTTGGCGAGGCCATCAACGCCCGTCCGATGCCGACCCGCTGGCGCTCACCGCCCGAGAGCTGGTGGGGCAGTTGATGCGCCCGGTCGGCGAGATCGAGCTCGGCGAGGAGATCGCGTGCTCGTGCCCGGTAGGCGCGGGACCGCTCGCCGTGGAGGTGGCCGACGATCTCCAACTGCTCGAGGGCGGTCAGGGAGGGAAGGAGGTTCGCCGACTGGTAGACGAAGGCGACATGGCGGCGACGGACAGCGGTCCGGGCCCGTTCGGAGAGCGACGACGTTGCCGTCCCACCGATCACGACCTCGCCCTCATCGGGGCGGCGCAACAGACCGGTCACGGTGAGCAGCGTCGACTTGCCCGACCCGGAGCGGCCGGAGACGACGACGAGTTCGCCGGCGCGCAGGTCGAGGTCGAGGCCGTCCAAGACGGTGCGCGTCCCCCGCCCGTCGGGGAAGCTGACCCGCACGCCGGCCAACGATGCAGCGGTTGTGGTGGTGGTGGTCGTCATCGTCATGCCTCCGCGCCGAGAGCGATCGCCGGTTCGATGTGGGTGATGCGACGGAACGCGACCAGGCTGCCGAGCACGCCGGCGATGACCAGGCTCAGCGCGGACAGGCCGATGCTGCGCATGTTCATCTCGACCGGGGCGTTGCCGGTGGAGATCACCGCGACCACCGCGGCGCCGATCGCCACCCCGGTCGCGGTGGCCGCGACGACGAGCAGGCTCATCTGTCCGATGCCGTCGCGCAGGATGTAGCCGTTCGTCGCCCCCATCGCCTTGAGCAGGCCGATCTGGCGCGTCCGTTGGACGGTGAGGACGGTGAAGAAGGCGCCGATGACGAGCGCCGAGATGACGAGCAGGAAGCTGCGGATCAGCGTCATCGTCGTCGTCTCCGCGGTGAAACCCGGTGAGCCGGCGTAGGCAGCCTGCTTGGTCAACAAGGTGACACCGGCTTTGTCGGCCAGCGAGCTGAGGCTCGTCGTGCCGTCGCTGCGCAGGGCGATGGCCGAGAAGCGCCCCGCGGCGTTGTCCCCGAAGTTGATCTTCTGCCACGTCTCCAGCGAGACGAAGGCGATCGAGACGTGGCCGTAGGTCCCGGCGAAGGTGAAGCCGAGCACCGGCAAGACGACGTTGGAGGTGCCCATCGTGTAACGGTCACCGACCTTCACGCCCTCACGTTCGAACTCGTCGCTGAGGACCAGCCCCGGCGGGCCGGCGATCGCTTGGCGGGCGTCCTCACGGGTCAGCAAGAAGCTGCCCGCCTCGACGCCGAAGGTGGCCAGATCGATGCTCGGGCCACCGTCCACTGCGCTCGCGTTGAGGAACGACACCCCGATCGGCGAAGCGTCGACGCCGGGAGCGTCGCGGAATGGCTCCAGCGTCGCTGGTCGGAGCGTCGAACGGCTGAACGTCGCCTGTGAGCCGTCCTCCAGGGCGAGGTGGGTCAGGGGTAGCGCCCGCAGGCCGGAGATCCCGTCGGTGACGAGCCCTGTCGCCAGCCCAGAGAGGATCGTCCCGAGAACGGCGACAAGGGCGATGACCGCCCCGAGGAGGACGAATCGGCGCCGCCCGCGCCAGAGATCACGGACGGCGAGGAACATTGGAATGCATCTTTGTCGACATGGTGTCGCCATCATAGCGACACAACGTCGGCATCACTCTGGACGCGCCGCGCGGCGCAGGGCAGTGCCGCGTCGTGTCCTCAGGTGCGCTCGACCCGTCGCCGGCCGGATGCCGGCCGCCACCATTCGACGACGAGGACGTCGTCGATCACCGTCGTACAGGCGACTTCGTCGAGATCGAGGCGGAACAGGTGGAACGGCTCTTCGGGAACGCTCTCGTCTTTGCCCGACGCCCGTCGCCAGCGGTCGATCTCCTGCGCGTCGGTGATCTCCACCGCTCGTCCGGCGACCCGGCAGTCGGGCACCTTGAGGGTCATGTCGAGCGGCGCAGAGTGGATCGCCAGACGCGGATCACGCTGCAGATCGCGGGCCTTGCGCGCCCCGGGCATCGAGCCGATCCACATCTCGCCGAGGGTGATGTCGACCTCGGTGCCGCTGAGCCGTGGTGACCCATCGGCGCGCACGGTTGCCATCACCTTGTGCAGGTTGGCGGCGAAGCTGCCCTCGACCGTGGCGGCGAGGTCCGGGACGGCGGCGGTGATCTCGTTCCAGGAAGCCATCGGAGCAGTCTGCACCGGTGCGGGTGGTCTCCTCGATCGGCACCGCCCGATCAGGCGAGCGTGTAGCGGCGCTCGGCCAGGCGGGAGAGTGGTCGCCACAGGAGGCGGTTGAGGGCGACGACGTAGAAGGCCATGACGACGATCCCGGCGAGGAGCCGGGATCGATCTCCGGAGACCGACGCCTCGGCGATGTCCGCACCGAGCCCGCGTGCGGTGAGCGTCGTCGTGCCGTAGGTGACCACTTCGGACACGATCGACGCGTTCCACGCACCCCCGGAGGCCGTGATACCCCCCGTCACGTAGGTGGGGAACACCGCCGGCAGGTACAACCGGCGCCAGCGCTGCCAACCGCGCACCCCCAGGTTGTCCATTGCCTCGGCGAGGTCGGAGGGAATCGACTGAGCCCCGGCGATCGCGTTGAACAGCACGTACCACTGCCCACCGAGGGCCATCAGCACGACGCCGCCGACTCCGATGCCGACCCCGAGGCGGAGGAAGACCCACACGGCGAAGGGGAACAGGAAGTTGGCCGGGAACGAGGCGAGCAACTGGATCAGCGGCTGGGCGATGCGCGTCGCTCGAGCGTTGGTCCCGACCACGACGCCGACGGGAACCCAGATCACGGTCGACGCGGCGAGGACGACCAGGACGCGCACGAGGGTGAGCGACCCATCGAGCAGCGGCCGAGTGAACACCGACCATCCGTTCGTCGCGGTCACCCCGGCGAGCAACCACCACGTCCCGGCGGTGACAACGCCCCCGGCGACGATGGCGAACGCCGCGTCGCCGCGGCGTTGCGCGCTCTTCGGGACCGGGAGGCGAGGCATGCCGAACAGGCGGTCGGCGAGGCGGTTGACCGGTTCGGCGACACGGCGGTGGGCGTCACCCAGCAGCCGTGGCCACTGCGTGCGCCGGAGGACGTCGAGCACCGCCGAACGGGGCATCTCTGCGACATCGGTGAGCTCATTGCGAAAGCGGTCCGACCAGGCGACGAGCGGGCGCCAGAACAGAGCGTTGACCCCGACGACGACCACGACCATCGTCAGCATCGCCAGACCGACCCGGCCCAGATCGCCCTCGCGGATCGCTGCCCCCGCGTAGGACCCGACCCCGGGGAGCGTCTCGGTCCGGCCAAGCACGCTGATCGACTCGGAGGCGACGAGGAAGAACCACGCCCCGCCCATGCTCATCATCCCGTTCCAGATCAATCCGATCGCGCCGCTGGGGACGTCGAGACGCCAGAAGCGACGCCAACGGGACAGCCCGAGCATGCGTGCCGCTTCGACCAGTTCGCGCGGCTGGGAGGTGAGCGACTGGTAGAAGCTGAACGTCAGGTTCCAGGCCTGGGCGGTGAAGATGGCGAAGATCGACGCGCACTCCAACCCGAGGTAGCTCCCCGGGAAGAGAGCGACGAAGCCGGTGACGGTGATCGACAGGAAGCCGAGCACCGGCACGGACTGGAGGATGTCCAAGGCGGGGATGAGCAGTTTCTCGGCGCGCCGGGAGCGGGCCGCGACGTAGGCGTAGACGAACGTGAACACGTAGGACAAGCCGAGGGCGATGAACATCCGCAGCAAGCTGCGCGCCGCGTCGTAGGGAAGGCGCGCTGGGGACGTGTCGAACGCCGCGGTCGAGGCGGGGTCGAGAGAGGCCGTCGCGCCTCGCCCGACGTGCACGACCGCCCAGAGCAACACGGTCACGGCCGCGGCGACGAACAGGTCGACGGCGTGCAACTGGCGGATGCCTGCGAGCCAGCCCGCATAGGCCTGGCGGCGCCGGCCGCGACCGGGCGGCCGTGGCGTGCGGGCGCCGCGACGGACCACGGTGCGGTAGGTGAAGCTCATCGGCCGGGTTCCGCGCTGAGGACGAGCTCGTGGTCCGGATCGACGACGAACGTGGCCCGATCGGCGTCGAACGTGAACTGCTCGGCGTAACGGCCCCAGTCGGTGGCCACGTCGAGCTGACGCGTCGTCTCGGAGTCACTGAACGAGCGCCCGAGCAGGTCGCGGAACAGCGCTTCGGGGACCGCGCCCTCCTCGGAGCGGGCGACGGCGGTGGCGATCGCCTTGACCAGCGGTGCTCCGTCCAGCGCGGCCGCGGCGAAGATCCGCTTCGAGGCCTGGATGTCCGCCCCGGCGAACGTGCGTCCCCCCGTCGTCAGGGCGAGCTGGTTGCCGGCCATCCGGGCGAAACCGAGCACCTCCAGTGCGTCGAGCAAGGGGAGCAGATCGTCGACCTCGAAGCCGAGCTCGTCGGCGAGCCCGGCGACGGTGGTGTCGCCGACGCGCAGGAGGACCTCGGCCAGACCGGACAGCGCGTCGACGCTTGCATGGGGCAGCGGGCTGTTCCCCGGTGTGGGCGCGGCGGGGGTACGCCGGGTGGTCGCTTCACTCTCCGTCATCACCGCATAGATCCGGTCGACCAGGGCGCGGAAGGCGACCGAGCCGCGATCACGGGGCCGGGGCAGGGCGATCGCCATCTCCTCGCGGATTCGCCCCGGGTTGGTGCCGAGGATCACCACCCGGTCGGCGAGCAGGACAGCCTCTTCGATGTTGTGGGTGACGATCACGATCGATTGCGTGGGGAACTCGTCGGAGGCCCACAGCTCGAGCAGTTCGCCGCGCAGGTTCTCCGCGGTGAGCACGTCGAGCGCGGAGAACGGTTCGTCCATCAGGAGCACCGCCGGATCGGTGACCAGGGCGCGGGCGAAGCCGACGCGCTGGCGCATCCCGCCGGAGAGCTCCTTGGGGTACGCGCCCTCGAAGCCGTCGAGACCGATCAGATCGATCGCCCGGAGGGCGCGTTCGTGGCGCACGGAGCGGGCGACGCCGCGGGCTTCGAGGCCGAGCTCCACGTTCTCCTGCACGGTCAACCAGGGGAGCAAGGCGAACGTCTGGAAGACCATCGCCGTCTGTAGGTTCGGACCGTTCACCGGCTCGCCGCGGAAGCTCACCGACCCGGCCGACGGTGGGATCAGGCCGGCGATGCAACGCAGCAACGTCGACTTCCCGCTGCCCGACTTGCCCAGGACGGCGACGATCTCCCCGGCGGCGACGGTGAGGGAGATCCCTTCGAGTACGGGATGCTCTCCGGCGAGGGTCATGAACGACTTGGTCAGGTCGCGTGTCTCGATCAGCGTTTCACGCCGGGCACGGCCGTCGTGCTCGGGGTCTGGGGCCATCGTCGTGCTCCTTGTGCTTGGCGCCGTCCGGCGCAAGGAACGAGGAGGAGGACAGGTCGGTGATGCCGGGGCCGGGCCCGGTCAGGCCAGGCCACGAGGGGGCGGCGAAGACCGCAACGGCATCGTCCGACTACTGCCGTCGCTCATCGTCCCACCTCCTTGGCTCGCGGGTGTGCCGACCGGATGTCAGGCTGGCGGGGAGCCTAGGCAGTGGGGGCGGAGGGGGCAACGTGCTCACGCCCGCCGCTCGTGGCATGGCGCGCCCCGAACCGCTCAGGGGCGCTCGGCGGGCATCCGCGCCGTCACGCTGATGATCTCCCCGCCGTGGAGCACGGTCACCGGCCCGGAGGAGGACACGGCGAAGACCAGCGCGCTCGGCTCGCTGTAGGAGAAGCGGCGGGCGGACGTGTGCCGTGTCCCGCGATACGGGCCGATCGCGCTCTGTGCCTCCTCGCCTTGGCGCAGAGCAACTCCGATCCGTCGCAGACGCCCGTCCGGAGCGACGATCGCGGCCCGGTCGCTCTGGGCGAGGATGTTCAGCGCGGCCGGGTAGTGCTCCCGGCAGGTCATCTCTAGCGGAGGGATCGCGACCTCCGCCCCGACGCCGAGGTGCCCGAGGGGAGCGTCGTCGAGCTGCCAGACAACGAGCGCCCCGACGCGTGCCGCGCTCAACCAGTGGACGCAGAACTCGGCGAGGCCGGCGAGTACCGGCGAGTGGAGCTGCGGCCGCACGGCGCCGACGGCGGTGACGAGATCGGCGGCGAGCGGTTTGGTCCACCACCGCGCGCCGTCCCAGGCGACCACCGCGTGAGGGGCGAAGATGCGCACCCAGCCCGACGGCAGCCGCTGGACGAGCGTGATCCCCGCGCCGGCGGCGACCTGCACGGCGGTCGATTCGTGTTCGATCGTCCGGTCGAAGCAGACGAGGGCGTCGCTGCCGTCGCCGCGGGCGACGAACGTGCTCCGCCCGTCGGCGAGGAGGCGCACCGCGTCCAAGCTGGTGCCGTCGGTCGGTTCGACGCGTGCGGGGAAGCCGAGTGCTCCCGACTGCAGGCGCCCGGGGGGAACGATCAGGGCGCCGAAGCGGGGCGACATCCCCTCGTGGGTGTGCGGCCGGCGCGCGTAGTCGAGCTCTTCGAGCAGCGCCTCCCCGACGGGACCGGCGAGGTCGATCGGGACGCGCTCGTCGATCAGTTCCTCGTGCAGCCGGCGGAGTCGCCGGGAGCGCGCATCGTCGGCCACCGCGTCCACAGGCTA
>CAZQEJ010000024.1:25288-26847 GCA_964592165.1 uncultured Ilumatobacteraceae bacterium
GCCGGGTTCGCCGCCGAGTCGTCGAGCTCGACGGCGACGAACGCCTCGCCGAGCTCCCGGCGGAGGAAGGCGAACCGTTCCCCGGGGACGAAGCGGTCGCCACGGAAGCGCAAGCCGAGGACTTCCAGCCCTTCGTTCGCGCAGCGTTGCCTGACGATCTCCAGGTCGGCGGTGCTGCAGTCGATCGACGAGCGCTGGGCGGGCGTCACGGCGAACGGCAGCGACGGCTGGGAGAGCACGGGCACGAGCAGGCTCGGGTGCGTCGCCATCGCCAAGGCGAACCCGCCGGTGAAGCACATCCCCACCGCGCCGACCCCAGGGCCGCCGCAGCGCTCGTGCTCGGCCCCGGCCAGGGCCCGCAACCAGCCGACGACGGGCGACGTACGGTGTGTCGCCCAGGTGGTGAACTCCCGGCTGACGCACAGGGGAACGACGGTGCGGGCGAAGTGGGCGGCGGCGGTGATCTTGTTCCCCTCGTTCGTGTCGCGTCCCGGTTCGCCGAATAGGTGGGGCATGACCGCCGTGCACCCGATCCCGGCGACGGTGCGGGCGAACGCGGCGACCTTCGGGGTGATCCCGGGGAGCTCGGCGATGACGATCACCGCCGGGCCGCTCCCCAGGCGGAACACGGTCCGTTCCTTGCCGTCGTGGGAGAACGTCCCCCGGGAGAAGTCGCCCAGATCGTCGTCGGCCATCGCTGGAGTCTCGCGCTGCGCCGAGGGTCAGCCGGCGGAGCCGATCTTGAGCACGGCCGCGCCGGTCACCCGGTCGGCGGCGAGGTCGGCGAGAGCCTGGTCGGCGTGGAGCAACGAGTAAGGAATCGTGTGCACCGTCAACGGGTGCTCGGCGGCGAAGGCGAACAGCTCCTCCCCGTCGGCGCGTGTGTTGGCCGTGACACTGCGCAGCTGACGCTCCTGGAACAGGTGTCGTTGGTAGTTCAGGGCGGGGATGTCGCTGAGGTGGATCCCGGCGACGCTCAACGTCCCGCCGCGGTCGAGGGCGGCGAGAGCCGCGGGGACGAGCTCGCCGGCGGGGGCGAAGAGGATCGCCGCGTCGAGCGGCTCAGGTGGTGGATCCGCGGCTCCCGTGGCACTCACCGCGCCGAGTTCGAGAGCGAGGCGCCGTGCATCGGCGCTACGCGTCATCACGTGGACACGCGCTCCGCGGGCGAGGGCGATCTGGGCGGTGATGTGCGCCGAGGCGCCGAAGCCGTAGATCCCGAGCACGCCGCCGGAGGGCAGGTCGGCGCGGCGTAGGGCCCGGTAGCCGATGATCCCCGCGCACAGCAGCGGGGCGACGCTCTCGTCGTCGTATCCCGCGGGCAGGGCGTAGGCGAAGCGTTCGTCGATCACCGCGTACTCGGCGAAGCCTCCGTCCGCGTCCCAGCCGGTGAACGACGGCGACTCGCACAGGTTCTCCGCGCCCCGGCGGCAGAACCGGCAGCGGCCGCACGTGCTGCGCAGCCAGGCGATCCCGATCCGCTCACCTTCGGTGAAGCGCGTGCAGCGCGGACCGAGCGCATCGACGACGCCGACCACCTCGTGACCGGGCACGACGTG
>CAZQEJ010000025.1:0-6535 GCA_964592165.1 uncultured Ilumatobacteraceae bacterium
GAGATCCACCAGTTGTTCGTCGACTACGGGGCTCATCTCGACGCGGGGGACACCGCGGCCTACGCCGCGCTCTTCACCGCCGACGGGGAGTTGTCCCTCGGGCCGGTCGGCCGGGCCACGGGCCGGGAGGAGATCGCGGCGACGATCGGGGCGGCGATCGACGGTCTCGTCGGGCGTTCGTTCCACATCGTCTCCAGCCCGCGGGTGTCCCTCGACGGTGACCGGGCGACGGCGACGGTGATGTGGACGGTGATCCACGCCGGCGCCCAGGGCGAGCCGGTGGTGACGATGATCGGCAGCCACCACGACACGCTCGTGCGCACCGCCGAAGGGTGGCGGTTCGCCAAACGCAGCGGGCGGATCAGCCTGCCGCGCAGCTACCCGGGGCGCTGACGCACAGCGCGGCCGCCGGTTGTCGCCCCACGGCGGGTCACGATTCGGCGCGCAACACGTCGAGGAGGCGAGCCGGGACGGTGTTGCCGAACCCGTCGCCCGGCCAGTTGAACCATCCCGACGAGGCCGAGGTGCCGCCATCGGGGTGGAGCACGGTGCCGGTGATGTACGCCGAGAGCTGGGAGGCGAGGAAGACGACCGCGTGGGACACGTCGGCGACGGTCCCCAGACGCCCGAGGGGGATCGCGATCGGCACCCCGAGCGGATCGGTGAGCGTCGAGCCGGCCTCCGCCCCGAGGCGGAGCATGTTCGGCGTGGGGCTCATGTCCGGCGCGACGCAGTTGACCCGGATCCGCTGCGGGGCCAGCTCCACGGCGAGCGTCCGGGCGAACTGGGTGACGGCCGCCTTGGCCGCCGAGTACACGGCGAAGTTCGGCGCGGCGCGGTGGGCCTCGATCGTCGTGATGTTGACGATGCTCCCCCCTCGCCCGCCGGCGCGGATCGCCGGGATGGCCAGCGACGTGGCCTCCAGCACGTAGCCAAGGTTGATCCGCAACAGGGCGTCCCAGGCCCGGGGCGACGTCTCGGCGAACGGTTTGGCGAACGTCCCCCCGACGACGTTGACGAGCGTGTCCAGGCGGCCCCAGCGTTGCTCGGCGGCGGCGAACAGCCCGGCGAGCGCCTCGCCGTCGCGCACGTCGCCGACGTGGAACACGGCATCGGAGCCCTGCCGGGCGAGATCGGTGGACAGCGCTCCGACCGCGTCCGGATCCCAGTCGATCACCGCGACGCGCACACCGTTGGCCGCCAGGTCACGGGTGATCCCCTCCCCCAGGCCGCCCGCGCCGCCGGTGACCACGGCGACGATCCCGTCGAGCCCGGCACGCTGTTCCCACCATCCCATCGCGGTTCTTCCTCCTCGCCGGTCAGGAGCGGCCCGCCCGGCGGGGGAACCGCTGGATCGGGTTGTGCCGGGCCATCGCCGAGCCGAGCGGACCGTTGAGCTGCTGGGCGCGCCTGTTCATCCGGTGGAACAGCACGAGGAGCTCCCTGTCGTGCGCGCCGAGGTGACGATCGGCGAGGACGAAGCGTTCCAGCTCCTCCTGCGCGCTGACCCAGTCCACCGGGCGGTGGCCGAGCACGGCGGCGATGTCGTCCAGGTCGGCGGCGTCGACCGCTGCGCCGATCTCGTCGACGCGGGCCAGGTGCTGGGCGACGCGGAACGCGCCGCGCAGCTCGTAGCGCAGGACCGGGTCGTCGGTGCGCGCGCTGCGCAGGGTGCGCACCAGGTTCTGGTGGGCGACCCGAGCGCGTGACGGCGCGGGTTCGGGCGGTTCGACGTCGCGCAGCTCGACGCCGAGGTAGTCGGCAATCGCCTCCGTCGCGTAGATGTTCGTCTCGGTACACCACTGGAAGTTCGTCGACAGATCGGTGCCCGGGAGATCGGCGCGCAACGTGTGGGAGAAGGCCAGCTCGTTGGACAGGGTGAAGGCGATGTGGTGGCGCTCGATCGCTTCCCGGTCGGGTTCGGTTCCACTGAGCTCGGCGTAGCGGTCGTAGAAGGCGTCGAAGTCGCCGAAGGGGATCACCGAATCCCGCATCCGCAGCGCGGCGAGGTCGAGCATCGGGTCGCCGAGGTGGGCGAGCTCGAAGTCCATGAACGTGAGGAAGTGGCCGTCGTGGTGATGGAACTGCCCGGAGTCCCACACGACGGGGGCGACCCGCCCCCCGCTGTCCGGCTGGTGGCGATCGACCCAGCCCAGCGCCCACTCGAGGAACGGGTCCGGGTGCTCCTTCTGGCGAACGTAGATGGCGCGCATCTTGTCCAACCCGTAGCGCGCCGAACCCGCCGGGGAGACGGCATGTTCGATCCCCGCGGCAAGGAACGCCTCGACCGGTGCGGCGTGCAGGCGGGCGAGGGCACCGATGTACTCATCGACCACCGTCCGGCGCGTCGCCTCGTCGACCCCGGCGAAGTCCGCACGGCCGGGGACACGGTCCATCACGTAAGCTCGGGGGTCGTCGATCCACCCGTGAACCGCGGCAACGGGCAACCCCAGCTCGGCGGCGACGTTCTGGAAGCGCATCTCGTGGTCGAGGTCGAACACGAGCCGGGTGTCGGTGCGCTCGCCGCGCACGCAGACCTCGCGCTCGGCGCCGCCGGCACGCACCGTGGCGAACCACACCGGGCGCCAGCGCGGCTGTCGGGAGATGGCGACGACCTCGCCGCCGAAGTGAGCGGCGAGCCACTGCGCGATCCGTTGCGCCGATGCGTCGCTGGCCATCCGTGTCCTCTCCCCCTGCGCCGGACCATGCTCGCGCGCCGACGCGCCTCGCTCGCGGTCGTGCTCCGCCGGGGGTATCGCCGGCTGGCGGGCCAGGTCAGCCGTCGACGTAGCCGGCGAGGGCGACGCGGGGCGAGGCAGGTGCGGGCCGCGGTGCTGGGGTGGCGAGGAGCGCGCTGACCGGTGTGGCCAGCGCCGCCGTCGCCGGGACACGGACTCTCGGCGGGTTCCACTCGATGGGATCGACCCGCGGGCGGTCCGTGCTCAGCGCGGTCTCCCCAAGCGGGGCACGCATCCGCCGCTGGACCCGGGAGATCGCACCGGCCATCGCCTGTCCGGCACGGCTGTCCTCCCATTGCCATCCACATCCCCACCAGGCGCGGGGGACGAACGACCAGAGCATGACAGCGAACACGAGGCCGAAGTATGTGCTCGTCGGCTCGAACGACCAGCCGAACAGGACGACCGTCGACACGTTGACGAGCAGTCCGATGGTCAGCAACGTGGCGACGATGATGTTCGGCAGGAGCATCGACGTGTAGCGGGCGTGCTCGTGCGTCTTGCGCGTCACCCGGTACCGCGGCTTGCGGCCCGGGCCCATCGCGATCGCGGTGACGATCGCCCGGGCGAACACGGGCGCGAGGTTGAACATCATCTGCCGTTGACGGAAGACGCCTTCGAAGCGCGTCGCCACCGAGTCGCTGTAGTCGAACATCAGCCAGACCACGGCGGCGACGACGTAGACGACGGTCACCTGCGCCGGCGGGACGCGGATCAACGGAGCGCGCACGACGAGGTTGACGAGCAGTGCGGCGCCGAACACGGCGTTGAACGTGACCGACCAGTAGTACAGGTAGATCTCGTAGAAGAACATCCGCTGGCGCACGCTCAGGCCGCGCAGGCGGCGCCAGAACATCAGCCGGATCGCGTCGATCGCCCACGTACCACGCTGCTTGTGCACGTTGGGGAGGTCCTCCGGGGCGGTCTGCCCGACGGCACCGACGAGAGGGACGAACGCGCCGCGCCAGCCACGCTTCATCGCCAACACGCCCGAGTCGCAGTCCTCGACGAGGTTCCAGACCGGGAAGCGCCCGATGTCGTACAGCGCGGTGCGCCGCCAGACGAGCCCGGAACCACAGGGGTAGACCGCCTTGGCACTGTGCATCGCGGACATCGTCGTGCGGTAGAACCCCGGGTTGTTGTTCCCGAACGGGTCCCCCCGTCCGACCCGGGAGACCTTCACCGTCTGGACGAAGGCGACGTCGGGATGGCGGACGAGTTGCTCCACCGCGGCGCGCATGAAGCGCGGGTCACCGACCTCGTCATCCGCGTCGCGGGTCTCGATGAACGCCGCGTCGACCCCGGTCCGCTCCAGGAAGCGCAGCGCGGAGTTGAGGTTGCCGGCCTTCGCGTCGCCCTCCCGGTGATGGCTGTCGCGCCGCGCCGGGATCCGGTAGTACAACCCGGGGAAGCGGTGGCCGAGCCGGGTGACCATCGCCCGCACCTCCGGATCGGCGGCGTCGTCGGAGACGACGACGAACAGCCGATCCGACGGGTAGTCCTGGGCGTACACGGAGTTGACCGTCGCCTCGATCATCTCCGGTGGCTCGCCGCAGCACGGGATGATCACCGCGACCTGGGGCTCGTCGCCGTACTCGAGCAACGGCATCGACGGCAGCGTCCTGCTCCAGTTGTTGTACCAGTGGAGCAGGCCGGAGCACAGCGCGGCGGCGTTGGCGGCGAAGAACGGCGCGGCGATCCACAGCCGCTGCCACTCCAGGTGCACCGCCAGCCAGGGCAGGTAGGTGGCCGCGAACACGGCGAGGGGGATCCCGCCGAATCGGTTCCAATGATTCTTCACCAGGCCCTCTCGATCACCTCGACGACCGTCCGGCGGTCGAGCTCGAGCAGTTCGCCACCCGCGGGGAGGTGCCGGACGTAGTCGGCGTGGAAGCAGGCATAGGACACCGAGTACGACCCACCGGGCACCGCCGGGCGAGCGCCGAAGCCAGCCACGGTCAGGTCGCACCGCCCGAGGATCAGCGGGTACAGCAAGGCGAACACCGAACCCCGGACGCCGACCAGGTCACGGCGGGCGAACAGGAGCAGGTCGTCATCGCCGAGCATGGTGGTGGGCACGTCGTAGGCCTCGGCGGCGATCACCCGCCAGGTGATCGTGCGCGCCTGGCGGCGGGTGCGGGTCAACTCGTCGCCGAGCGGTCCCTCCAGTTCGCCGTACGCCCCGGGTTCGGTCACCACCGTCACGGAGATCAGACGCTGCATCGGGTCACGGGTCGCGAGCGTCACCGGGACCGTCCCTCGATCGCCTGCCGGCGCTCGTCGCCCCCGCCGTTGTCCAGCCCGTAGAGCTCGATCGTGATCGTCCGGGTGACGAACCCGGAGCGCAGCAACTGCACCTCGTCTTGCGTGCCGCGGTACAGCAACCGGTAGCGCGGACACCCGGCAAGGACGTCGCGCAAGGGTTGGCGGGTGAACTGGCTGGAGTCGACGAGCACGTAGTCGAACGGGCACGCTCCGCGCCCGTCGACGGCGCGTTCCAGGCCGATGCGCACCGAGTCGTAGACACGCCACGGGTTGTCCAGCAGCCCACGGCGGCCCAGGTCGTTGACCAGGACCCACGACTGGTCGGTGCCGAGGGTGTCACCGGGCTGCCAATGCGCGGCGAGGACGTCACCCGCTTCGGTCAGATCGAGGTACGAGCGGTCGTACTTGGGGACCTGATAGATGCCCAGGGCGAGCTGCGCGGCGATCACCCCGCCGACGACCATCCGGCGCAGCGGGCGGCGAGCAACGGTCCACGGGGTGAGCACGTCGGCGATCGTCGGTACGGCGAGGATCAGCGCGTACATCGAGTGGCGGGTCGCCGCCTGCAGTGTCGAGGAACTGAGGTGCATCGCCCAGTACAGGACCATCCCGGCGAGGCATATCCAGCGCAACCGGCGCTCCCGGCGATGACGGGCGGTGAGCGCACCGGCGAGCAGCACGAGCGCCGGGATCAGGTACATGAAGGCGAGGAACAAGGCGATCGTGGGGCGGGCGGCGACCCCGCCGTAACGCAACGTGATCATGTTCTTGGGGATCGTGAACACCTGCGGCCCGAGGATCACCGCCCCGACGAGCCCGGTGGCCGCCAGCGCGCCGCCGGCCCAACCGAGCGTGCGCCGCGCCCTGCGGCCCTGGAGGACCGCGACGTAGGCGGCGATCACCGGCACGAGCAACCCGACCGTGTACTTGGTCAGGATCGCCAGGGCGAGGAGCACTCCGGCGGCGACCGCCGAGTCCTGGTGGCGGCTGCGCAGGTGAAGATGGAACACGGACATCGACGCGGCGAGGAAGAGTGCGGCGAGCACGTCGTGGGAGATGAGGTGGCCGTAGACCAGTGCCGGGGCGCTCGTCAGGCAGGCAACCGCGGCGAGCACGGCACGACGCCGGGAGGTGCCGGTGCGCTCGTAGCGGTACGCGGTGGTGGCGACGAGGACACCGGTCAGCGACATCCACAGCGCGGACATCGCCCGCCCGGCGAACAGGCCACCGAGACGAACGGCCAGCCCGGACAGCAGGGGCGACAGGGGGCTCCCGGTGATCCAGGTCAAGAAGCGGTCGCTGCGCAGGTGACCGGTGACCGATCGCTGGGCGACGACGTTGTCGATCGCCTCGTCGAACCACCAGCCCCGCCCGGCGACGACGAGCCACCCGATCTGGGCGAAGAAGAAGGCGAGCGCGACGCCACCGACGGCGACGGTCAGCCGCCGGGTCGTCGTCGCTCGTCCACCGATGACGAACGTGGTCGTCGGGATGACCGGTGACACCACGCTCACCCGACCGACCATATGTGC
>CAZQEJ010000025.1:6635-26796 GCA_964592165.1 uncultured Ilumatobacteraceae bacterium
GATCAAGTCGATGTCCATCGGGTGCTCCGCCCACCCGGTGAGGGAGACGACTCCCCCCTCGACAGCGGCCGTCGCGCCATGGTGCTCCGGGGAGCGGGTCGGATCGGCGAGCACCTCGGCGATCTCCGTGGCGATCTCCTCGTCGGTGCGGTGGAGGAGGCGCATCAGGTCCCGTTGGGAGACGATCCCTACGCAGCGGCCCTCGTCGTCGACGACGGGCATCCGTTTGATACCCAGGCGGATCAGCCGAGCGGCGAGCTGGCGGACCGGTTCGTAGACCGACGCGGTGTGCGCCGGCGCGCTCATCAACTGCTCGGCGGTCATCCCGTGGGCCTTGCTCCACCACCGGTTGCGCTGGCCGAGGAGCAGCTCGTCGACTGCGGAGAGCAGGCGGCGCCGGGGACGCTCGACGCCGGCTCGGGCGATCAGGTCGGTCTCGGTGACGACCCCGAGAACGCGGCCGTCGTCGTCGACCACCGGCAGCCCGGAGATCCCCTTGGTGAACATCGTCTCGACGAGCTCACCGACCGTCGACGACGGGCGGGCGGTCACGACATCGGCGGTCATCACGTCTCGGGTGAGCATCACGGCCTCCTTCGGTCCATCGCCGTGCAGCATGTCATCCGCCGGGGTGGTGCGGTAGGGCCGTCGGTCACGGCGAGCCGAGCAGGGCTCCGGGGTGGCGCTTCTTGTCCAGCGCGTCGACGGCGAGGATCACGGCGATCGCCGACGCGGCGATGAGCAGGCCGGGCAGCGACGGGAACTGCTGCCCGAGGATGCCGGCGACCGGCGGCACGAGGAGGAACACGGCGAGTGCGCCAAGTTCGACGAGTATCGCCCCGAGGAGCAGACGATTGCCTCGCAGTCCCGTGCGCCACACGGGGTGCTCGGCGCTGCGGCAGGCCAAGGCGGTGACGAGTTGGCCGAGCACGACGGCGGCGAACGCGGCCCCGGACGCGGTGTACAGCACCGCTCCCGTCGGCGCCGGATCGCCCGGGCGCCACCCGGCGGCGAGGAGGGAGCCGACGAAGGCGAGCAGTTCGACCGCAGCCTCCGCCGGGCCGAAGCGGGCGAAGGCACGCCGCACGACCGTCCGGTCGAGCAGCCGGCCGGACACAGGGGAGCGATCGAGCAACCCGGGACCGGGCGGTTCGGCGCCGAGGGCGAGAGCGGGGAGGAGATCGGTACCGATGTCCAGGGCGAGGACCTGGAGGACCCCGATCGCCAAGGGGAAGTGGCCACCGGACAGAGCCCAGACGACGAACGGGGCGAGTTCGGCGACGTTGTCGGTGAGGTGGTAGGTGAGGAACCGACGGATGTTGCCGAACGTGGAACGCCCCTGCTCGATCGCCCGGACGATCGTGGCGAAGTCGTCGTCGAGGAGCACCAGGTCGGCCGACTCGCGCGCGACGTCGGTGCCCGAGCGCCCCATCGCCACGCCGATGTCCGCCTCGTGCATCGCCGGGCCATCGTTGACCCCGTCTCCGGTCATCGCCACGACGTGGCCACGGCCGCGCAGGGCGCGGGCGATGCGCAGCTTGTCCCCGGGGGTCACCCGGGCGACGACCACGCCGTCGTAGTCGATCTGGGAGCCGAGCGCGTCGTCGGTGGCCGGGAGATCGGCACCGACGACGACCGGCGACCCGGGCAGGAGCAGACCGACCTCGGCGGCGATCGCCCGCGCCGTCGCCGGATGGTCGCCGGTGATCATCGCCACCTTGATCCCGGCACGGCGGCACGCGGCGATCGAGGAAGCAGACGAAGAGCGCGGCGGATCCTCGAAGGCGAGCAGGCCGGCCAAGCGCAGGCCGGTCTCCACTGCATCGGCGTCACCGGGCGCACCGATCTCACCGAAGGAGAGCTCCCGCTCGGCGACGGCCAGGACGCGCCAACCGCGGGCCGCGTAGCGCTCCACGGCATCGAACGCCCCGGTCGTCCCGGTGCACAGCGGGAACGTCGCGTCGGGAGCACCCTTCAGCGCGAGGCGACCGTCACGGAGCACCGACATGCGACGGCGAGAAGGGTCGAACGGCCAGCGCTCGATGATCGGCGGACCGGCGGCCAGCCGCATCCGCCCGGCGGCGACGTCGATCGCCGCCTCCATCGGGTCGCCGACAGCCCGCCACCGTCCTCCTCCGTCCTCCTCGACGCGCCCGTCGGAACACCACCAGGCGGTTTCGACGACCCGCCGCAGGGCGGCCGCCACCGCCGGAGCCGTGCCCGCGAGGTTGACCTCGCCGGTCGGGTCGTAGCCCTCGCCGCCGTCGATCAAGAGCTCTCCGGCGGGCGCCCACACGGCGACGACGGTCATCTCGTTGCGGGTCAACGTCCCCGTCTTGTCCGTGCAGACGAACGTCGTCGACCCGAGCGTCTCCACCGCCTCCAGGCGGCGGACGAGTGCGTGGTGGGAGGCCATCTTCTGCGCCCCGACGGCGAGGGACAGGGTCACCGTCGGCAGCAGACCTTCGGGGACGAGGGCGACCATCACCCCCACACCTAAGAGGAACCCGTCGGTCGCCGGCATCCCGACGAGAAGGGAGACGGCGAAGAAGCCGACCCCGACCGCCACGGAGATCAGAGCGATCAGGCGCACGAGGTAGCTGATCTCCCGCGCCAGGGGGGTCACCGGACGGGAACCGGCACGCGTCAACCGGGCGATCCCGGCGAGCGCGGTCTGCTCGCCGATGGCGCTGACCACGGCGACACCCTCACCTTCGACGACGAAGGTCCCGGCGAGGACCGCGGCTCCTGGGGCGGGTCGGTCGGGAACGCTCTCCCCGGTCATCGTCGAGGTGTCCACCGCCAGGCTGCGGCCCTCGGCGAGGCGTAGGTCGGCGCTGACCCGGTCACCGGCGGCGAGGAGGACGACGTCACCGACGACCAACTCGGCGGCGTCGACGACGATCGCCACCCCATCGCGGCGGACGCTCACCCGGCGGGGGAGCAGGTCGTGGAGGCGGGCGGCGGCCCGCTCCGCGCGGTGTTCCTGGAGGTAGGCGAACACCCCGTTGACAACCACGACAACGCTGATCGCGATCGCCAGCTCGGGCATCCGGGCGACCAGCGCGAGCAGCGCGGCAGCCCACAGGAGCACGGCGAAGAAGTGGGTCAGCTGGTCGACCAACTCGCGGGCCACACTGCGCTGCCGGGCCGCGGGAAGCTCGTTCGGTCCGTCACTGCGGTGACGCGCCGCGGCCTCGGCACTGCTCAGCCCGGCGAGGCGATCCTCGGCACGGGGCAGCTCTGCGCCCGTTGGATCATCGACCCCGCGCATCGTCGGCGGTCGCTGGGGTGCCGGCGCCGCGCGGTCAGCGACGCATCAGCGCGGGGTTGCGGACGACGACCACCGGGACGACGGCCGAATCGAGCACCGCGTTGACCGTCGAGCCGAGCATTCCTGCAGCGAGCGCGCCCCGGCCGTGGGAGCCGAGCACGACCATGTCCCCGTCGACGAGCTGGGCGAGGAGGACATCACCAGGGGGACCCTCGACCAAAGCGTCGGTGACCTGCACCCCGGCCCGCTCACGGGCACGAGCGAGCGCTCCGTCCAGTTGGCGGCGGGCGTCGACACGGGCGATGTCGGTGGCCTGTGCGGACGCGAGCGAGTCGGGCACGAAGGGGTCCGTCCAGGCGTGGACGACGTGCAAGGGAACCCCGTGCCGGTCCGCGGCGTCCGCCGCCCAGTCGATCGCCGCATCGGACAGCGGCGAGCCGTCGACGCCGACGACCACCCGGTCGGGCCGGTTCGTCGTTCCGGGGTTGCGCACGACCACGACAGGGCAGGGGCTCGATCGCACGAGCTGACGGGGCGTGCTCCCCAGCCAGAACGCAGCCGCGCCCCGCCGGCGGCTGGCGCCGAGCACGACGAGATCCTCTGGCTCGAGTTGCTGGGCGAGGCCGACAGCAGCGGAGCAGTTCGCCGTCCGGGTGTGAACCTCCAGTTCCGGATGGCGTTCGAGGACGAGGGTGCGGACGTGCCCCAACTGCTCGTCGCTGGAGGAGATCAGCGCGTCGACGGCCTCGGTGGCCACCCAGCCGGTCAGCGCGACCCCGGCCATCGGGACGTCGACGCAGCTGACGATGTGTACGGGGCACTGGCGACGAGCAGCCTCATCAGCAGCCCAGAGCACGGCTTGCTCGGATGGCTCTGTCCCGTCGTACCCGACAACGATCTTCGTCATCTTCTGATCATGCACCGCTACGGCCATGTTCCGGCAGGGTCTTGCGTCCCGCCAAGGTCCCGGCCGGCTGAGGACCTTGGCCTCTGCCGGGTCACGGACGCGGGACGCGCACGATCGTCCGAGGAGATGTGCTCCACGGAAGGAGGAACCCATGTCCGACAAACCAGAAGCACGGCGACCTGACCGTCATCTGATGCGATGGCGAGACTGGTTCGAGCCGGCCGAGATGAGCCGGCTGTTCGACACCCTGCGTCCCTTTGAGGAGGCGATCCGCGTCGAAGAGGAGGTGGTCGGCGACAAGCTCGTGATCCGGGCCGAGCTGCCGGGCGTCGATCCCGAGCGGGACGTCGAGATCACCGTTGAAGACGGGATGCTGGTGGTGCGCGCCGAACGGCGCAAGGAGACGTCGGAGACGACCGACGGCGGCTACCGCAGTGAGTTCCGCTACGGCTCGTTCCGCCGTGCCCTGGCGTTGCCCAAGGGGGCTGCCGCCTCCGACGTCGCGGCCACCTACCGAGACGGGATCCTCGTGGTCGAGGTGCCGATGCCGAAGAGTGTTGGCGGCGAGGCGGAGAAGGTGGCGATCACCCGCGGGTGACGGCCGGTACGCCGGGGGCTGGCTCCGCACCCGGCGTACGGCACGTCCGCCTTCACGGGCGGCCGAGCAACCGGTCGACGCGCACGAAGTACTGCCGGGCGAAGGCGATCAGCTCCCCGTCGGTCGGGTGATCGAGCGCCTCGACCCCCACGACTTTCGCTGCGAGGGCGGGGCGATGCTCCCCGAGGTAGGTCTGGAACTCGCGCTTGGCCAGCCCCGGACCGACGATCAACAACTCCTCGCACGCCTCGACCAGATCGGCCACCTGGGCGAGGAAGGCCGGATCGGCGCCGACCTTGCCGGCGCCCTGCGTCCTCGACTTCTGGTGGATCTGATGCCGGCTGCGCATGTCCTCGACGAGTTCGACAGCGCTGTGCGGCTCGGTGGCGCGCAGGACCCGGGCACTGCGGTGATCGATCCACACCGTCGCGTGGACGAATGTCATCTGGGAACCCCTTTCCGGCAGGCGCCAGCCGCGCCCTCGACTGACCCAGGTTGCTTCGCCGGGTCGGCATGACACAAGAGGCCAAGGTCCCCGCGGACGGTCCGGGTCACGCGCCTCGCTTCCGCGACGGGACGACGACCACCGGGCAGGGGGCGTGGTGGAGGACCTGCATTGCCGTCGAGCCGAGGCGGAGCCCGGCGAAGCCACCGACGCCACGGTCGCCGATCACGATCAGGTCCGCGCCGGCGGCGGCCTCGAGGATCGCCTTCGCCGGGGAACCTTCGACGACGAGACGCCCGATCGGCTCGGTGAGTGGTTCGTCGGGGAGCTCGGCGATGATCCGCTCCGCGGTGTAACCCGCGGTCTGCGTGAGCGAAGCGTCGTCGAGAGCGGGCGCGGCGACGTCGAGCTGACCGAACCAGGCGCGACGCCAGGCGATGACCACGTCGAGCACAGCGCCACGGCGCAGGGCCTCGGTGTGCGCCCAGCGCACGGCGTTCAACGACGCGGCCGAACCGTCCGTCCCGGCAACGATCCGCTCCGCACCGGCCCCCCCGGTGGCCGGACGGTCGAGAGCGCGGACGACGGCGACGGGAACTTCGGCGATCTCCGCGCATTGCTGGGACACCGATCCGAGCAGCAGGCCGCGGAAGCCGCCCATCCCCCGCCCGCCGACGACGAGTAGGTCCGCCCCGTGCGACGAGTCGAGCAAGGCACGCGCGGGAAGGTCGAGCACGGCCTCGACGCGCACCTCCGCGGCCTCCTCGGGAACGACGCGGGCGACGATGCGACGAGCGGCCTCGAGCGCATCGTCGCGGCGATAGTCGGGCCGGAAGGGAGCGGGCTTGCCCTCGTCCCCGGAGTGCTGGCTGAGGTAATCCCAAGCGAGGATCGCCGTCACCGGCCACCCGTGGAGACGCGACTCCCGCACCGCGAAGCGCAAGGCATGCGCCGCCCCCTCCGACTCGTCGATGCCGACCACGATCCCTTCCATCTCCCAAGCATCGACGGTGGCGGCCCTCCCTGTCCACTGACCAATGACCCACAGACACGAGGACAACGACAGGAGATCACAGCGGCAGCGACCGCCCCCCGTAGGTCGTCTGCAGGCGCCCCATCCAGTCCGCCCAGACCCCCGTCACCTGGAGCAGGCCGAGGACGACGAGCATCGCCCCGCTGGCGACCATGATCGCCCGGTAGTGCCGCTTGACGGCGCCGAACACGGCCATCGCCCGGTTGAAGGCGAGCCCGCTGAGGAGCAACGGCAGCGCCAGGCCGAGGCAGTAGACGAGGGAGAGGGTCGCACCGCGCAGCGCGGAGGCCCGGTCGGCGGAGGCGGACAGGCCGAGCACCGCACCGAGCGTGGGGCCGATGCACGGGGTCCAACCGAGGGCGAAGGTGAACCCGATCAACGGGGCGGCAGCGAGGCCCTTGCCGGGAAGCCGATGGATGCGGATGTCCCGGTTGAACACGTTGACCCGACCGAACACCCCGGCGAGGAGCAGGCCGAGGACGATGGTCACGACGCCGAAGATCTGGCCGAGACCCAACGAGTGACGGCGCAGTGCGTCGCCGAAGCTGCCGAACAACGCGCCGAAGGAGACGAACACGACCGCCGTGCCGGCGGCGAAGCCGAGCGTGCCGGCGATCACCCGGCGCACCGCTTTGCCGGTGGACGCCGAGCCCTCGCCACGCAGGTCGGCGGCCGACATCCCCGTGACGTAGGACAGGTACGCGGGGACGAGCGGGAGCACGCACGGGGAGAGGAAGGACACGACTCCCGCGGCGAAGGCGATCGGCCCGGCCACGAGGAGGGACCCGTCACGGATCTGCCCGGCGGTGGAAGCGGCGGCGAGGGCAGCGATGCTCATGCCCGGCGCGCCTCCTCCAGCGCGGCGCGAACCTCGGCGTCGCCGAAGTCGACGGCTCCGGGGAACGTGCGCACCACGGCGCCGCGTCCGTCGAGGACGACGACCGTCGGGACCCCGAGCGCGCCGAAGGCCCGCTTGAACGCGTTCTTCTTGTCCCGCCACAACGTCGCCCGGACGTCGTGGCGCTCGAGCTTGGCGTCGATCTCGTCCTCCACCGAGGCGGCGTCGAGGTTGACCGCGACCACCTCCAGGCCCTCGGCCTGGGAGGAGACGCTCAGTTCGCGGACCGAGTCGAGCACCTCGTCGCACTCGTTGCACCACGTCGCCCAGCTGACGAGCACCGCCGGGCGGCCGCGGAGCGCAGCGGCGGATACCGGTGCGCCGGTGCGCAGATCACTCGCGGCGTAGTCCACCGCGCCGTCCGTGTTGCCACCACCGCAACCAGCGATCGCGGCGACGCCGACGATCAGCACGCCCAGGAGGGCGACACGACGTACACCGCGCCGCGGCCTGAGCGCGACGACCGGCGAAGCAGTGCTCATCTTCACTTCCTGACGACGATCTCGTAGCGCTCACCCTCGGACAAGGGGCAGAAGCCGGAGTAGTCACCCGGAGCGCCGTAGGTGAACCTCAACTCCTCCCCCGCCCCGACGGTGTACGGTCCGACGACCTGGGTGGTCGTGTCCTCGTTACGGATGAGGAACGTGTCCCCGACGCGGAACTCGAGCCGCGTCGGCATGATCGACACCTTCTCCCCGGCGTCGAGCCGCTCCTGGGTGCCCTCGGGCACGACGACCTCGATCGTCTTCGGCGGAGGTTGGTCGCCGGCAGGACCGGCGACCAACCAGATGCCGACGGCCGCGGGGAGGCCGATGATCGCCACGATCCAGGCCATCACGACGTACGACGACCTGGATCGCCGCACGGCGGCGGGTGGCGCCTCAGGGTGCGGTGTCACGTACCTCGGCCTCGATCACCATCGTGCCCTGATGCTCGAAGGTCAACGTGACCTCGATCGTCTGACCGACCTCGAGCGGCGTGGCCAGCTCCATCAGCATCACGTGGTACCCACCGGGCTTGAGTGCGACCGTCTCCCCGGCGGGAACCGGGATCCGATCGACCTCCCGCATCGTCATCATCCCCCCGTGGCCACCCGTGGTCGGCGTCATCCCGCCGCCGGCGGGCGCCATCGTGGTCATCTCACCGTGCCCGGCCGTCGTCGGTGTCATCCCGCCGGGGGCGCCGGTGGTCATCGGCGGCGCGGAACCGTCCGCCGCCGCGGTCGTCTCGTGGAGTTGGGCCATCTTCGCCACCGAGGCGTCGACCGCGGCGGCGACCAGCGCGTCGTCGGCGTCACCGTTGTTGGTCATCTCGAAGTAGACCGCTCCCGCCGAGGCGACCGCCGGGGAGCTGCGCGCCCAGGCACCGGAGATCCTGATCGACGCAGCGGCAGTGGTCTGCGTCGCCGCGGTCGTCGGGGCCGCTGCGGTGGCCTGCGTGGCGGCACTCGTGGTCGCGGCCGGCGCGGGGGTCGTCGCCGGCGACGAGGTTCCCGAGTCGCTTCCACAGGCGGTGAGGAGTGTCGCCGCGGCGAGCGCGGTCACTCCGAGGGCGACGACCGTGGCGCGGGACCGTCGAGGGTGCATCGTGAGTCCTTTCACTTCTTCAGGAGGGTCAACAAGTCCTTTGCCATCTCGTCGCTGTCGAAGCCGAAGGGCCACTCGACGGCGACTTTCCCGCTGTCGTCGACGACGTAGGTCACCGCGGTGTGCGACACGTCGTAGCCGGTGCTTCCCGGTTCGTGTTCGGCGACCTCGTAGCGGACGCCGAAGGCCTGTGCTGCCGCGGCGAGGGCGGCAGGGTCGGTCGCGCTCAGCGGCAGCGCCCGATCGAAGAAGTGGGCGAGGTAGCGGCGGACGACGTCCGGCGTGTCTCGCTCGGGGTCGACGGAGGTCATCCCGACCGTGACCTTCGCGGCCTGCTCCACGGGGAGCTCGTCGAGGGCGACGCGCAGATCGGCGAGCGTCGTCGGGCACACGTCGGGGCAGGACGTGTAGCCGAAGTAGAGCACGTACAGCTCGCCCGTCGGCGGCGTGAGGGAGATCGGACGGGGCTCGTCCCCGGAGCTGTCGAGGAGGGTCACACCGCCGACCGACAACGCCGGATCACGTACGACTCCGAGGAGCCCACGGGACTGCTCAGCGCCGCCCCGGCTGCACCCGGCGCCGACGGCCGTGGCGAACACCACGAGAGGGAGGATGGACCACCACCACCGGCGTTGGTGCCGTGTTCCCATGGCGAGGAGCCAATCCCCTCCGCCCGCTGTGCGCGCCGGACCACCGTCCCGCGGCGCGGGACCTTGGTCCCGTGGTGATCGCCTACGTCAGCGCCCGGGGGCGTCGCCCCACAGACGGAAGCCGCCGAGGAACGCGTTGGCGTTGTTCCCCAGGCGGGTGCCGGCAGGCAGATCGCCGAGCAGCTTCGCCTGGCCGCCGCCGATGACGATCTCGTCCGGTTCGAGGGCCGTGCGCAACCATTCGACGATCCCCGCGACGTCGGCGCGCCACCGCTTCTTGCCCCGCTTGTCCAATCCCCGCTTGCCCGCGTAGTCCTCGAACGTCTTGCGCCGGTAGGGGAGGTGGGCGACCTCCATCGGTTCGACGACGCCGTCGACGACCATCGCCGTGCCCAGCCCGGTCCCGAGCCCGACGAACAGCATCCGCCCACCGCGGTAGCTGCCGAGAGCCTGCATCGCAGCGTCGTTGATCACCTTCACGGGACGGCCGAAGACCGCCGGGAAATCGAAGCCGACCCACCCCGGGCCGAGATTCGCCGGGTCGTGGAAGGGCCGCCCGTGCACGACCGGTCCGGGATAGCCGATGCTGACCACGTCGAAGGCCCAGTCCCCTGTCGCGGCGAGCACCCCCTCGGCCATCGCCCGGGGTCCGAGCTTCTTCCCGGAGCGGAAGCGACGAGGTTCGGCCTGCCCCTCGGCGAGGAACTTCACGTTCGTCCCACCGATGTCGACGCTGAGCACCCGCTGGGGCGGCACGCGGCGCGTGCGGCTGCGGCTCCCCGAGCTCGACGCGGGCGCCCTCGGCGCGGACCTCGCCGTCGTGCCTTCGGCCATCACGCTCCTCGCCTTCTTCCCCCGACGGGCCCCCGCATCCTACCCCCCTCCACGTCCGCCAACTTTGGAGGTTGTTGCCACCGCACACGGCAACTTCCTCCAAAGTTCGGGGGCGTCCAGCCACCCTTCGTGGCGGGTCTAGAGTCCGCTCACCCTGCCCGAAGGGAGGCGCACGGTGCCCGACCTTCCCAGCGCTCTGCCGAGCGACGTCCTCGATCGCCTCGGATCGACGCGGACCCTGCTCGAGCTGATCGACCTCGCCGCGCCTGCCGAGAATCTCGACGATCCACCGCGCAAGCACTGGCACGACACGATCCGCCCGACGGACCTCGCCGACCTCAGCTTCGACCCGGCGAGCGGCAGGTTCGCCGCCCGCAAGGACGACGGCAGCGGAGCGTCGATCGCCGACGGTAACGAGCCGGCGTCGTGGCTGTCGTTCCCCGATCCGACGATCGCCTACGACCTGACGGTGGCGACCACCGCCGATCACGCCACCGCGACCGGTCCGTTCGACCTCGCTCTCACCTTCCCGAGTGCCGTGCTCACGCTCCCCCAGCTGCGCGGCGCGAAGCTCGACGCGCAGGGCCTTCCGGTGGAGGACCCGGCCAACCCGAAGGTCCGCTTCGCGCTCCCCCAGCTCGTCGTGCGGATCACGCGCAGCGCGGCCACCGGCGATCCGGCGGTGACGCTCGAGTCGCCCCCTCCGGGCGACCCGAACATCTACCGCTTCTGCCGGATGGAGCCCCCGCACGCGCTGATCGGCCCGGGCACGGTGCTCGGCTTCACCTGCCGCGCCGCGATCCTCGACCTGTCCGAACAGTCCAACCCGCCGGCCGCGGCGAAGTCGCTGCCGAGCGGCTGGCAGGGGATCTTCCTCCCCGAGATCCGCCTCTACGTCAGCCCCCACGGGCTGGAGGACCTCGCCGTCGCCGCCGGCGCCGAGGATCTGTGGATCGGGATCGGCAACCACTACGGGGTCACCGGCACGTTCGAGCTCGACGTCGTCAACCGGGGCGCGACCCCGGTCCCCCGGGTCCGCTTCCACGACCCGAGCGGGCGGTGGATCGGGACCAGCGGGGCGGCACCGAACCTCACCGCCGAGCTCCCCGAGCAGTGCACCGCCGTCGTCGACGCGACCGGCGGGATCGCCCCCTACACGATCTCGATCGACGCCGGCGGGACGGTCACCACCGGCGACCGGGCGAGCGTGAGCACGCCAGCGGCAGGGACCGTGACGATCACGGTGACGGTCACCGACGCGGGCGGGCATCCGGCGAACCTCACCGTCACCGCCTCCCGGCGGACGACACCGCTCGGGCCGGTACCCGGCGAGAACAGCACCAAGCCCGCCGAGCTGACCTCCCCCGGCAACGCGATCACCAAGGCCGGGGAAGACGAGACGACCGTCGAGCTGCGCCTCGCCGACCCGGCGAGCGGGACGATCACCTGGGACCCCCCGGCGGTGGCCACCGGCACGGGAACAGCCAAGGTCACGGTCGCCGGCGGGCAGACCGTCGACGTCACCGCCCACCGCCACCTCGCGGCCACCGACGCGGTGACCCTCACCGCCTACTTCCACTACGACCACCCGGCCGCCGGCGAGGACGGCACGCCCGCCGACCCGAACTTCGCCTACTCGCTCTCGCCCGACAACACGCATAGCGCTCCGGCGGTCGGCACGGCGAGCGCGGCATGGTCGGGGGGCACCGATCTGCGCAACTCCCCGGCGTGGGCGGCGCTCGGCGCCCTGCCCCGTTCGCCGGGGTCCGAGCTCCACCTCGACGTCGAGGGCTTCGCCTCCTACGACGGCAAGGACGACGCGGCGACGACGAGTTGGAACGAGGATCTCGCCGCCCGCCGCGCCGCGGGGTTGGGCAGGATCCTCACCGAGCTCGGCAACGTGGACGTCACCCTCAGCTCCCACGGGTTCGACGCGTCCCGCGCCACCGACCCGGCGCACCCGCACAACCCCAAGTTCTGGAAGGCGACGGCGACCGCCACGGCGGGCGCGGCGCGCGACGAGACCTACACCGCGCACATCTCCCGGCCCGCGCCGGACGCGCCGCCCCCGCCGGCGGCCCCCACCGATCCGGAACCGGCCCGCCCGGGGTTCCCCGACTGGTTCCACCGACTCGGGGTGAAGGTCCGCCTCGAGCGCGGCGACGTCGTGCTCGTCCAGCTCGACGGCGAGATCGACATCCGCACCGCGACCGAGCAGCGCCTGGCGGCCAACGACCCGCAGGCGACACTGCCGCCGGCCAACCCCGGTGACGGGATCAGCGACTTCGTCCTCCGCCTCGACCTCGACCGCAGCGCGAGCGCATGGAAGGTGACCGCCTCGTTCCGCGCCGTCGACGCCGACCTCGACGGCCTGTGGAAGGTGGAGCGCGACGCCGGGCACGTGCGCGGGGTCAACGTCCTCGGCGCCCTCGCTGCGCTCGGCCCGGTGCTCGCCGCCGTCGCCCCGCCGAGCCCCGCCGAGGGCAACGTCGTGCCCCTCGCGCTGACCACCGGTGCGGCCACCGGGCTCGCGATCGCCGACGTGTTGAAGACGAAATCGATGATCCTCCACGGCGGCGAACTGGTCATCGACCACGGACCGCAGGGCACCGACTATGTCGTCCTGCTCGACCTGGAGACGGCGATCGGGTTCGACGCGGGGGTGATCTCGGTCGACCTGTCGAAGCCGATCACCACCCGCTACAAGGCGATCGGGATCAAGCTCGGCGACCGTGACGGCGGTGCGTTCGAGGCCCGTCCGGTGTTCGACGCGTCGAAGGGTTACACCCTCGACATCCCCGCGGGCGCGGTCACCGCCGCCGGACCGCTCGCCGATCTGCTGAACATCTTCGGCGCCAAGGTGTCCCGGGACAACCCGACCTACCTCGAGGTCGACGTCGGCATCGGCGCCGATCTGGGGATCGTCACCGTCGACCGGGCCCGCGTCCGCCTGCGCCTCGACCAACCGCCGAACGAGCTGCCGACGCTGAGCGCGCTGGGAGCGACGATCGAGGTCCCCGGCGCGTTCCGCGGCAGCGGCTACCTGGAGATCACCGACACCGGGGTGATCGGCTCGTTCGACGTCACGATCCAGCCGATCGGGGTGCGGGCGATGGCCGGGATCAACCTCGCCCACACCCCCGACGGCACGTTCGGCGTGTTCTTCGGCGCCCGCTTGGAGCTGCCCGCCCCGATCCCGCTGGGCAACTCCGGGCTCGGGATCTACGGTTTCGCCGCCGGCCTCGGGGTGAACATGACGCGCACCCCGGCACCGACACCGCTCGCCTGGCTGCTCGCCCGCCAGAACCGCGACCCGCTCGACCCGACCGGATGGACGATCGATCCGGGGGCGTGGGCGTTCGCCGTCGGCGCCACCCTCGGCACCGTCGACGGCGGGTTCATCTGCAAGATGCAGGGCCTGATCCTGCTCGAGCTCCCCGGGCCACGGGTGTTGATCTTGATGAAGGCGCGGATCATGACCCCGCCGTTCAGCGCGGATGACTACCCGCTGCTCGCGGCGATCGACATCAGCCCCGACGCGATCACGATCGGGTTGCTCGCCGAGTACGGCTTCGCCTCGCTCGTCGAGCTGCGCGTCCCGGTGCGGATGTTCTTCGACTTCCACGACGTCGCCGACTGGCAGTTCGACCTCGGCACGTTCAGCGACCCGATCGTCGTGCGCGTCCTCGATCTGTTCCACGGTACGGGCTACCTGATGATCCACGGCAAGGGGATCAACCCCGGGCCTCCCGGGCTGCCGGCGGTGACCACCGCGGGGATCACCCTTGCCGTCGGCTTCCACGTCCAGTTCGTGTGGGGCGACACCGGGATCGGCCTGTACGCCAAGGTCGCCGGGGGTGTCGACGCGCTCGTCTCGATCGACCCCGTGTTCGTCGCCGGCAAGCTCGTCGTCAGCGGCGAGCTGCGCCTGTTCATCGTCTCCATCGGCGCCTCGGCCGAGCTCGACGTGCAGTCCGACGGCCACGACTACCACGTCCACGGGTCCGTCCACGGCGAGGTCGACTTCTTCTTCTTCTCCGTCGAGGGCACGGTCGACTTCACCCTCAACAGCCCGCTGAACGTGCCCCACGTCCCCCCGCCGCTCGTCGACGGCGTCGCCCTCGTCAGCCGCTCGCCGGCACTGGTCGACGGCTCGGGGACCGACACGGTCATCGACGGCGTGCTCGGGCGCGCCCATCGCGACGGCGTCGACCCGCCCGGCGAGCAGCCCGCCCCGCTGCCGCTCGACGCGGTCCCCGTCGTCGAGTTCGCCGTCACACCGGTCGTCGATCCGGCGCTGAAGGTCCTCGGAGCGACGCCGCTGTCGGACTCCGGCGCTCCCCCCAACGCCTGGGTCCGGCGCGGCGCGAACTGGTGGCGCTACGAGTTGCGCGGCGTCGAGCTGACGCCCGTGCCCGGCCCGGGCACGACCCCGTCGGCGTGGTGGGTGCGCGCCCATCCGACCGATCCGCTGGAAGGCAGCCGCCTGGCGTTGCTCTCCTGGTTGCCGGAGGCGACACCGCGCGCCGTGCCCTACGGCGAGCAGCTCGACCGCCACGTGCGCGAGGCGTGGGGTGGGACGTGCGACCCCGTCGCCCCGCCAGCACCGAGCCTGTACACCTTCGACCGACAACCGGCGGGTCCCCGCCCACCGGGATGGACGCTGGCCGGGATTCCCTGGCCGGACGACCCCGGGACCTATCGCGGTGGCCGGGAGAGGGAGACGATCCGGGTCACCGAGCGGTGGCGGTGCGGCGACGCCGAGGCCGACCGCTGGCGCGGCGTGCACCCGGCGGAGGTGATCGGCGGCCACGTCGCCTGCGCCGGCGACGGTGCCGGACCCCCGTCGGTGCAGGAGCTCGCCGCCCGCTCCAGCGGGCGCGCCGGGAGCTCGGCACTGTCCGCCGCCGGCGCGCTGGAGCAGGCCACCGCGGCGCTCGCCGAGGGCGTCTCGCCGCGTGCACTGCTCGCCACACTGGCCAGCGAGCCGCTGTTCGAGCGCCTCGGGTGCCGCGCCGCGCTGCTCCAGTCACCGAGTGGCGACAGCGACGAGCCGGCCCGTTTCGCCGGCGAGGACGCGGCGGGGCTCGTCAAGCGCGCCTGGGAGGCCCACGGGTTCACCCCCGGCGACCTGCGCGACGGGATCGTCGTCCACACCGGAGAGACCCCCTACGTCGAGGTCCTCCTCGCCGGCAGCGAGGCGGTGATCGCCCACCTGTTGCGTGTCCGCTATCTCGCCGCCAACGGCACCGTCGTCGGCGAGCGATCGATCGCCGAGGTCGGCTCGGTCGGGCTCGGTGCGCTGCCCCCACGGTGGTGGGACCCCGCCGGGCCATGGCGTGACACCGTCGAGCGGACCACCGAACTGCTCGCCGCGATCGCCCAGCGCGAGCACCTCGTGATCGGCCTGGCGAGGCTCGAGCCGCCGCCAGGCACCGACCGGATCGAACTCGGCCTCGACCCGGCGGCGCAGGCCAAGCCGGGCAACGAGCCGTTCTACCTCGCCGCGCTGGAACTGGTCAGCGCGGCAGAGACCCGGCGCCACGGCTACGACGTGCGCACCCAGTCGACGAGGGTGTCGACGCTGACGACGGTGCTGTCGACCGAGCCGGACGACTACGCCCTGTTCGCGCCCGGGACGAGCTACACCGTGGCCGTGCGCTGGCAGGCGTTCTGGGCCGACGGCGAGGACCGGCCGGGCGACGGCGACACGGGCACCCCGGTCCCCGAGCAGACCCAGACGTTCACCTTCACCACCCAGTCGAGCGCCGAGGTGCCGCGACGGCTCGACCCGTGGGTGCTCGACACCACCCCGGGCGACCGGGAGCCGGCCGCATTCTGTGACGACCCGGTGCGGATCAGCTTCGCCACCCAGAACGTCGCCGACCTGTTCGACGCCTACGGCTACCGCGTCGCTGCCGTCCTCCACGGCGCGTCCGGGCGGCACCCCAACCCCAGCGGCCCGCCGACGACCGGCCAGCCACCGCGGTCGATCACGCTCCACCCGACCATCGCCCACACCGGCGCGGCCCGCGGGGTGCGGATCACCACGCCGTGGGAGGAGGCGGTGCGCGCCCTCGACCTGCCGTGCGTCCCCGCCGGGGAACGCGACGAGCACGTCAGCGTCGTGCTCCCGTTCCCGCTCGACGCGCGCACCGACTACCTGATCGATCTGGTCCTCGAACCGAAGGCGGGCGATGCGCCGCTGCTCGCCTACCGCCACGGGTTCACCACCTCCCGCTACCGCTCGCTCGACGAGTTCGGGGCGACGATCCGCGCCGCCACCGCCGTCCACCTCCCGGTGGTCAACCCGGCGGCGCTCGGCGCGCTGGCTGCCCAGCCGACCGGTGACGCGCTCGACGCGGCGTTCGTCGCCGCCGGGCTCGACCGCTTCGGTGTGCCCCGCGTGCCGCGGCTCGTCGTGCTGTGGAGCACGGCGGTGCCGCCGCAGCCGGCGGCGGTGATCGTCGACGCCGACGAGCCATTGTGGCGGCGGCGGCGAGCACCGGTGCGCGTCCCGGTGCCGCCGGCCGCACCCGACCCGCGCGATCTCGCCGGTTACCACTGGGCGCGGCGCGACGTCGAGTGGCTCACGCCGCGCACCGCGGGGACGACCCTCGTCGAGAGGATCGTCGAGGCACCGGGCGGCCAGCGGGCGGTGATCCTGCTCGGCCCCGGTCAGCGGGGGACGACGCTCACCGTGCGCCTCGACCGGGCCACCGACCCGGTCACCGGCGACGGCGCAGCGAGCGCGGTGATCGGCGGGTTCCTCCTCGGCGCCGCGCCGTGGGAGGACGACGAGGACAACGAGGGGGCGTGATGGACCGGATCGTCGACCCGCAGATGTTCGTCGCCGACGCGGCGGTGATCGACTGGCCGATGCTGATCAGGGAGCAGATCAGCGCGGCGTCGCGGGCCAACCGCGAGTGGCGCGGCACCGAGCGCGGGCGTGAGCTCCACCTGCGGTGGTACGTGTCGGGGGGCGCGGGCATCCCCCCGGCGCCGTTCACCGTCTGGGTCCGGCGGGACAAGGACCGCTTCGGCGCGCTCGACGCCAAGCAGTTCGCCGATGTGGTGCTGTGGGGCGGCAGCGCGCTGTTCGCCCTGCGCGTCCGTTGCACGCCGATCGACCCGGGCAAGCCGTGCGCGCTGTGGGCGTTCACCTTCAACGACGGGCTGGCCTCAAGCGTCGGCGTGTCGGAGGTGGTCACCAGCGCCGCGCCGGTGACCCTCACCGTGCGCGCCCCGCGGTTCACCTTCGCCCGGCTGGTCAACGCCCGGCTCGACAGCGCCGAGGCAGCGACCGTCGACGACGTCGTGCACGGCGACTGGCGCGAACTCGAGTACGTCGGCCTGCCCTACGACCCCGAGGACTGGGCCGGGCGCAGCTACCACGGCGACAAGCAAGGGATGGCCGGGGCGGAGACCGATCCGGTGAGCGCCGCACTCCAGCGCCTGGACCGGGCTGCACCTGTCGTCGGGTGGTTCCCCGTCACCGAGAACGGGCGGGCCGCGCCGTTGTGGGAACCGCCCGACCATCGGGCGATGGTCGACGAGGTCCGCAAGCACCTGCTTGAGAACGTCGCCGCGCTGTACGACCCTGGGGTGGTCCCCGCGGCGCAAGCAGCGATCCGCTCCCACCGTGACGTCGCCCCGCCGACCCAAGATGGGCGGATCGCCGTCGCCACACGATCGACGATCGAGTCGCCGGTGTTCGCCTCGGCGATCCTCGCCGCCGGCAGCGACCCGTTCGTCGCCCTCGCCGCCGGCTTCGGCACCGGCTACCCGCTCGCCGGGGAGATCGGCCAGGGGCCCGATCTGATGGTCACCGCCACCTATCCCGACGGACCCCGGGGCGACGGGAACGCCGTCGAGTACGCCTGGCCGCTGCCCATCCCGGCGAGCCACCACACGACCGCGGCGCCGACCGGCTACGGCGTGGGGCGAGCCGGGTTGATCGACCCAGTGGTCCGCGACCAGCCCTGGCGGGAGACGGTGGCGCTGGACTGGCAGGCGCCGCCCTCGTCGTCGCTGCTGTTCCCCCGCGCCGCGAGTGCCGCCGCGGCGCGCTACGACCCCGCGGGTGGGGCGCCGGCGGAGGCGCTGCTCGAGCCACGCGACGCCGGCGGCCTGCGCCCGCTGGCGCCGATGCGCCGCCCGGCCCCGAACGACGACCGGATCCGCCTGGTCGACCCGGAGCGCCCCCTGCCGATGGATTCGACGACGGTCACCACCGCTTACGCGGTGGCCGTCGCCGACCCCTACGGGGTGTGGAGCCGGTGGGTCGACGCGACGCACAGCTCGGTCCAGCCGGACCAGCCGATCCCCGCCGTCGGCGAGGTCTCCTTCGCCGCGACGTATGCGGGCAGCGCGCAGTGCGCGGCGGTGGTCGAGGTGACCCTGACGATCGACTGGTCGGCCCGCTCGCCGGCGTTCGTCCAGGTCCCCTTGTCGATCTTCCCCGCGCCGTACCACGGTGCACCGACACCGGCCGGGGTCGGCCCGTTCAGCGCCGTCCCCGGAGGCACGCAACGCACGCTCACGTTCCGCTTCGACGCGCTGGGCAACCCCGCCTCGCTGACTGCCGGCTGCACCGTCGAGTGGATCGCCCAGCACAGCGACGACGTCATCGTCGCCCCCGGCCAGCTGACCGACGCCGGCGACACGACCCGCCGCTACCGGCTGCGCGTCGAGGGATTGACCCTCGACTACGGCGCGGCGACCCACTACGGCGTCGCCGTGTGGGCCCGCGAGCTCGCCGCCGTCTACCCCGGCTGGGGCGGCCTGTCGCCGAGCCCGACACGCGCCTTCGCCTCCAGCCCGGTGCCGGTGGTCGTCCCGGCGGTGCCCCTGCCGATCGTCCCCCTCGGCGGTCTTCCCGATGCCGAGGGGCGCTCTCACGTCGCGCTGCGGACCGCCCTCCCCGGCGCTGCCGAGGTGATCGTGTGGACGGCGAGCGAGACACGCGTCCGTCAGGCGGCCGGGGCGGGCCCGATCCCGCCGCCACCACCCGCTCCCGGTGGGGCGTCGCTCTCGGAACGGTTCGTCGCCCTCAAGGCGGCGTTCGCCGCGCTGTCCGCCGAGCAACGGCGGGCGGTCTTCGCCCGCGATCGCGACCTCGCCGGCGGGCCGGCGACGGTCGACGTCGCCCTTCCTCGCGGCAGCCGGGAGATCCACCTGTTCACCGTCACGGGGAGGACCGCGGCGAACGTCGAGTCACCGTGGCCGACGTCGATCGACCAGTACCAGGCGTTCGCCGCGCCGCTGCTCGTCACCCCTGGGGTGCCGTCGATCTCCGCCGCGTTCACCGACGACGGCGGGGCGACGCGCATCGGGATCGAGCTCGAGGTGCGCAGCCCGGTACCCGTTGCCGCCTTCGAACTGCACCGCACGTACCTCCCGGCGATCACCGCGGCCGCCCCGCAGATGGGGCCGCCGATCGCCTCGGTCGTCGCCGCCGACAGCGGCGACCCGCCGACCCCTGCCGGCAACCGGTACACCGCCCGCTTCGTCGATCCTTCGCCGGGGGACTGGCGGACCGCCTACTACCGCGCCGTCGCCGTGCCCGCTCCCGGGCTGACGCTCGACGACCAGCACAACGGTCGGGTCGGGGCACGCTCACCCGACTCCAGCCTGGCCTCGCTGCGCTTGCCTCCGGAGGCGCCCCCGTCACTGACCCTGGTCGCCGTCGCGCCGTTCGGGGCAGCCGGCGAGGGCGTCGTGATCCGGGTGCGTACCGACGCCCCGGTCGCGCCCAACCCGCTGGGGCCGTTCACGGTGCGCTGCACGACCGACACCGGGGTGAGCGTCGACGCCGTGCTCGGCGAGTTGCGGCCGACCTCGGCGGCGACACCACCCGCGGTCGTCGGCGGGGGTGCGTTGACCCGCGACCGGCGCAGCGGGGGGACGACCGAGCTCGCCGCCTGGCTGCCGCGA
>CAZQEJ010000026.1:0-26286 GCA_964592165.1 uncultured Ilumatobacteraceae bacterium
GTCGGCGCCCTCGCCCTGCGCGGGATCATCGACCGGCTCGAGCTCGACGAGTGCGGCGAGCTCGTCGTCACCGACTACAAGACCGGCCGTGCACCGGGCCGCGACCGAGAGCAGTCCCGGCTCGGTGGGTTGAACTTCTACGCCTTGCTCTGCGAACACGTCCTCGGCCGGCGCCCGGCGCTGATCCGCTTGCTGTACTTGCGCAGCGGGGAGACGATCAGCGCGACACCGAGCGAGCAGTCCGTGCGCTTCCTCCAGCGCCGCACCGAAGCGGTCTTCCAGGCGGTGGAGAAGGCGTGCACGACGGGAGACTTCCGCCCCCGGCCGAGCGCTCTGTGCCAGTTCTGCGCATTCCAGGCCTACTGCCCGGCATTCGGCGGAAACCCGGACCTCGCCGCGGCCGAACTCCTCGGCGCTCCGGGAATCCCGGCGCGGCCGAACGGCGCGCCGGCTCCACTCGCCGCCCGATGAGTGAACGTCCCCCACGCCGCGGACCCCTCGCCGGACTGCTCGAGTCCGGGGCGGTGCGCCGCTTCGACGACTGGGCCGACGTCCACCTCGACGCGCTGCGTGGAGTTCCCTTCGCCGATCGGGTCGCCAGCGCGGCGAGCACGCTCGGCGACTGGTCGCTCATCTGGCACCTGACCGGCGCGTTGCGCGGCCTGACGAGCGAGCGTGCCGCACGCCAGGCGATCGAGCTCTCCGCCCTTCTCGGCCTGGAGTCGTTGATCGTCAACCAGGGGATCAAGCGCCTGTTCCGCCGGGAGCGCCCCCTGCCGGCCGGAGACCCTCGTTACGCGCAACGGACACCGTCGACATCGAGCTTCCCCAGCGGGCACGCGTCGGCGGCGTTCTTCGCTGCCCGCATACTGTCCGGGTACAGCCCTCGGGGCGCGGTGGCCTGGTACTCGCTCGCCGTGATCGTCGCCGCCTCCCGCCCGTTCGTGCGCATCCACCACGCGTCCGACGCCGTGGCCGGGGCACTCGTCGGGGCGGCGCTCGCCGGCCTCGCCCAGCGCGCCGGGCGCGCCGCGGAATAACGACCGGGGCGGTCCCGGTTCGATCCCTCGTGCCCCGAAGCTTCGCCGTCACGTTCGATTATCGCTGCCCCTACGCGCGCATCGCCCACGACCACGTCGTCGCCGGATTGCGCGCCGGAGCGACGTGGGACGTCCGTTTCCTCCCCTTCTCCCTCGGCCAAGCCCACATCGAAGACGGTCGTCGATCGGTGTGGGACGACCCCGATCAAGACAGCGGCATCTTCGCCCTGCAAGTCGCCCTCGCGGTACGCGACCATCATCCGCACGCCTTCCTCGACGTGCACCACGCCTTGTTCGAGTTGCGTCATCGCCACGCCGGCGACTTGCGCGACCGCGCCGCGGTCGGCGCGCTGCTCGACGCGGCGGGCCTCGACGCGCCGGCGATCTTCGCCACGGTCGACTCTGGCGAGATCCTCCCCACGGTGCGCGCCGAGCACGAGCAGTACGTCGCCTCCCATCAGGTGTGGGGGGTGCCGACGTTCGTCGCCGGCGAGGCCGCGGTGTTCGTCCGCCTCCTCGATCTGCCCGCCGACGGCACCGACGCGGTGGCGACCATCGAACGGGTCCTCGATCAGGTCGAATGGCCGATCCTCAACGAGCTCAAGCACACGTCCGTACCCCGATGACCGACAACCGCCCGCGGGCGATCGTTCAGCGGCGGCCGGTTGCCTCGATGATCCGGTCGGTCGACTCACGGTCCTGGTAGATCAAACGGATCAGCCAGTAGCGCAGGTAGCGGGTCAGGGAGAACGTGACGAACAAGCCGGTGGCGATGACCGCGATGACGACCCCGAGGAGGGCGACGATCGTGTAGTCGCGCTGGGACAACGGGTTCTTCGTCCCATGCGAACCGGCGTAGGCGACGATCTCGACGACGACCGCGACGACCCACCCGAGGATCCCCAGCCGCAGCCAGAGCCGCTCTGGGTTGGCTCGCCCGCCCCCCACCTTGAGTGCGTCGACCTCCGCGTGGAACTCCTCCATCCGCGGTGTCGTCGCGCTGGGTGCGCTGTGTTCGATCATGTCGTCCATCGTCGATTCCTTCGTGGGTCGGCACGGGTTCGGTGGCTCACCCGGGCGGGTCGGTCAGTGGGTCTCGCCGAGGTAGGCCGCGGCCGCGTGGGCGGCGATCTCGACCGGGTCCCCGGAACGTTCGACCTGGCCGTGGAGCATGATCGCGGCGCGGGTCGCCACCCCGAGCACGGCTTGGGCGAACTGCTCGACGACCAGGATCGACAAGCCGTCCCGGGCGAGCTCGGCGACCCGCTCGTAGAGGTGCTCGACGATCAGCGGGGCAAGCCCCATCGACAGATCGTCGAGCATCAGCAGCGCGGGATCACTGGCCAGGGCGCGGGACATCGCCAACATCTGCTGCTCACCACCGGACAACGTCCCGGCGAGTTGGTGACGGCGTTCGTGGAGGCGAGGGAAGTAGTGGAACGCCTTCTCCGCGATCTCCCTGTACGGCGTCCCGGTGAACGTCCACATCCGCAAGTTGTCGTTGACGGTCAGGTTGGGGAACACTCCCCGGCCTTCGGGGATCAGGCACACCCCGGCGCGGGCCAGCGCGTCGGGGCGGACCCCGTTGATCTCCCGGCCGTTGACACGCACCGACCCGCTCGACGGGCGGATCTGCCCACAGGCGACGCGCAGCGTCGTCGACTTGCCCGCCCCGTTCGGGCCGAGGAGGGCGAACACCTCTCCCGGTTGGACGGCGAGGTCGACGCCGTGGAGGACGTCGATGATCCCGTACCCGGCATGGACGTTGCTCAGCTCGAGCAGGGCAGTCATCCGGCCACCCCCCCGGCGGCGGTGCCGAGATACGCGGCCTGCACCTGCGGATGGGCACGGACCTCGGCGGGAGTCCCGCTGGCGATGATCTGGCCGAGGTCGAGCACGTACAGAGTCGTGCACAGTCCCATCACGAAGCTCATGTCGTGCTCGACGAGGAGCACCGCGAGGCCCGTGTCGGCGACGAGCCCGGCGAGCACCTCCCCGACCGCGGCGGTCTCGGTGTCATTCAAGCCGGAAGACGCCTCGTCGAGGAGGAGCAGCTTCGGCCCGGTGGCCAGGGCACGGGCGATCTCGACGAGACGTGCGGTCGGGGTCGGCATCGTCCCCACCGTCACGTCCGCCTGATCGCGCAGGCCGACCCGGGTCAGGGCGTCGTCGGCGACCGCGGCCGGCGATCGGCCGCCGCGGCGGGCCCGTGATGCTCGCTCGGCGGCGACGAGGACATTGTCCCTCGCCGACAACGAGTTGAACACCTCCAGCTTCTGGAACGTGCGCGCCAACCCCCGGCGGGCCCGCTGGTGGACGCCGCGCCGGCTCACGTCGGCCCCGTCGAAGTGCACCGCGCCGCTCGTCGGCGGCTGGAGTCCGGTGATCACGTTGAACAACGTCGTCTTACCCGCCCCGTTGGGTCCGATCAGCCCGGTGATCCGCCCCTCGTCGATCTCCAGCGAGACGCGGCGCAGTGCGTGCAGCCCCCCGAAGGAGACGTCGACGCGGTCCACAGCGAGAAGAGCCATCTCAACGACTCCCGACGGCAGGCAGCACAGCGGGCACCTCGTCGGTGATCCCCAGGCGGCGATCGATGGCGACGACGTCGGCCGGGCGGAACGGGCGGATGATCCCCAACTCGCCGATCTCCGGCTCGCGCCGCTTGGCCCGGGTCGCGGCGCGCTCGGCGCGGGCGTCAGGGCGCCAGGGAAGCAGCCACGCGTTCTGCCGGCCGGTCTCGTACGCCGCGCCACGGGGGTTGGCGACCATCCCGATCGCCCCCAGGCCAGGTCCGAAGAAGCGCAGGAAGGCGATCACGGCCAGGATGTAGTGGTTCACGCCTGCCTGGGCGAGGCGCTCGCCGAGGGCGAGGAAGAGCAACTGGAACGTCGTGAACAGCGCAGCGATCGGGTACGCCATCCCTCCGATGGCCATCAGCAGCACGATCGGGATCCCCGCGTCGAGGGTGAACGTGCGTACCGGGTCGATCGAGCCAGAAGCGGTGGCGAAGAGAACCCCCCCGATCCCGGCCATCGCCGCGGACACCGCGTAGACGACGACCTTCGTCCAGGTGACCCCGATCCCCACGGTCGCCGCGGCGGCCTCGCTGTCGTGCAAGGCGACCCACCGGCGCCCGTAACGGCTGCGACGTACCGCGGTGAGGGCGATCATGAACACGACGAACACGGCGACGAGGAGGATCATCATCTGGCGCCGGCTCGTCAGGGCGGCGCCGAAGACATCGAAGGGCAAGAACGTGTTCGCCGAGCGGAACCCGGCGCGCGGGTGGGGGAACACGAGCAGTGCCATCACCTGGGCGAAGGCGATCGAGGCGAGAGCGAGGTAGAGCCCGCGCAGCCGGGCCGCCGGAAGGGCGACGAGCGCCCCGAGCGGCGCGCAGAGCAACCCGATGGCCACCAGCCACCCCACCGACACCGTCCCGCTCGTCGCCCGTGAGCCGAGGGCGAGCTTGAGGTGGAGCATCGCGCCGAAGCCGGCGAAGGCCAACGGGGCGAAGTTGAGTTGGCCCGCCCACCCGGTGAGGGGGACGAGGGACATGCCGACGAGGGCGATCCCGAGCGCGACGTTGGCCCGGTTGAGGGCGACCTGGTTCCACGCTCCCGGGTCCCAGACCCCGAAGTTCAGCCATCCTCCGGACAAGGCGACGAACACGACGAGGAGCACCGCTCCCCCGACGACGGCCTCCCAGGGCGCGGTCGTCCGCTCGCGTCGCTTGAGGTTGAGCGCGGCACGCCCGACGGCGAGCCGCGACTGGGGCAGGGCGACGACGACGAAGAACAGCAGGATCGGGGCGACCGCGTCCTTGGCGAAGGTCCAGTCCCCACCGAAGCGGAGGAACGAGCTCATGAACTGGCGGGTGACGCCGATCAGCAGCGCCCCAGCGAGGGCCAAGGGCAAGCTGCGCATCTGCCCGAACGCGGCAGCGGCGAAGGCGACGACGAGCACCGCGTTGAGGTTCGCCGGGTCCATCTCCAGTTCCGGGGCGATGAGGATCCCGGCGATCGCGGCGAGCATCGCCCCCAGCGCCCAGGCGACCGCGGAGATCAGGTCGGGCCGGGCGCCGGCAAGCCCGGCCAGGGCGCGGTTGTCGACAACGGCGCGCATCGCCACGCCGAGCCGCGAACGGAACAGGACGCGCAACCCGAGGGCGACCGCGACGGCCGCGATCAGCACGATCAGGCGGTGATACGTGAGGGCCACCGGGCCGAGGCTGATGCTCTTCGTCCCGTAGAAGGCGAGCAGCTTGCGCGCCCGGTCCTGCTTCCAGATCTGGCCGGTGGCGGTGAGCACGAAGTACATCACGCCGACGGTGACGAGCAGCTGGACGACCATCGACGCCCCCTCCAGGCGGCGCATGATCAGGCGGTCGAGGAGGATCCCGATCAACGGGGCGACGACGAGCACCACCGTACCCAAGGCGGGCAGGGCGGCCCAGTGCCAGTCGACGCGCAGCTGCCAGTAGGCGAACGCGCAGAACGCCCCGATCGCCGCCTGGGCGAAGTTGAAGATCCCCGTCGTGGTGTAGACGACGACGATCCCGGTCGCGTAGATCGCGTACAGGGCCCCGATCGCCAGCCCGGTGAGGAGCATGGCGAACACGTTCGCCGCGCTGAACGGCGGAAGTCCCGTCCCCCGTCGCCCGTGGACGACGACCCACACCGCGAGGACGGCGAAAGCGACGAGCGCCGCCTGCACCGACGGCCGCAGCCTGCGCACGATGCTCATCGGCGGTGCGCCGGGCGCATCCCGCTCACCCCTTGTACTCGGCCATCGGGTCGCCGCTCCACGGGATCAGGTTCCCCGCGTCGCAGTCCAACGTCCCGGCCTTGGTCGGGTAGACCCGGGTGAACTTCCCCCCGTTCAACTGGAGGATGACGAAGCACGGGCTGAGGGCCTTCTTCGACAGATCCATCGTGCCGATCCACCCGTGGGAGTCGAAGTCGGTGATCGTCGACAGCTCGGCGAGCACAGCGGCACGAGTGACCGCGTTCGGCCCATCGGCGGCGACGATCCGCCCCACCGCCTCTTCCAGCACCCGCCCGGCGTTCCACGCCCCCGCTGACCAGGACTGGGGGAAGGGCTGGCCGATCGTCGTCAGGAACGTGTCCAGCTCGGCGTTGTCCGCCCGCTCCTCGTAGGGCAAGAAGGGCAGCCAGAGGTACGTGCCGTCGACGTTCGGGTCGCTGCGGAAGGCCTCCGTGTAGCAGGCCAGCGAGCACGTGTAGAGGATCGATGGGTCGGTCAGGCCCTGGGCCTTGGCTTCGGTGCGGAGCTTGATCACGGTCTGGTCGTTCGACCCGGTGAGGGCGATGTTCGACTTGTTCGCCTTCATCGTCGCGACGAACTCGGAGTACACGGCGAGCTCGGCGCGGCCGCTCACGCCGTACTCACCGTCGGAGACGAACCCGAGGGAGTTGATCGCCCGGATCCCGGGCATCGTCGCGGCGATGATCGCCGGCACGTCGTTGGGGATCATGTAGATCCCGTGCAACGGGACGCCGGCCATCTTCTGGTACTGGCGGAACGGGCCGACCTGGACCATGAAGTCGCGCGGACCCTCACCGGAGTACGGGCACGACCCGGACACCCCCGAGAGGCTGAACACGTGCGGGTTGCACTGGTAGACCGCGTCCGTCGCCCGTTCCGGGATGTCGGGGAAGCCGGTCGCCGCCCCGGTCTTGTCCGGGCAGCTCGTCAGCGGCGTCAGATCACCGGCGAAGAGCACGCTCGATCCGACCGTGGCCAACGCGCTGGAGCACGCTTCGAGCAATCCGTTGGTCGCTTCGGTGGCCGACAGCTTGGTGTCCCACGTCTTCACCTCGACCTTGCGGCAGGCCAGGCCGCCGTTGTCGTTGACGTGCTTGGCCCACGCCTTGACCCCGTCCATCGAGCCCTGGAACAACCCGGGAGCGAGCTCCGAACCGACATCGGCCATCACGACGACCGTGATCGTGTCCGCACTGACCCCGATGTCGGTCGCCTCCAACGTCACCCCCGCGCAACGGTCGGCGGCGGTCGTCGCCGGCGCCTCCGCCGAACCTCCAGTCGTGGCGGCAGTCGTCGCTGTCCCGCTCCCCGCCGGTGCGGTCGTCACCGCTGCGCTCGTCACCGCTGCGCTCGTCCCCGGTGCGCTCGTCGCCTCGGTCGTGTCGTCGGAGCGGCCGCAGGCGGCAGCGAGCACGACGAGCGCGCACAACGCGCCGACAGCCTTGCGTGTGGACATCGATCTTCCCCCAGTTCCCGACGTTCCCCAGATCCCGTCGGGGAGGCCGTAAGTGTTCACGTTCCGCCTCGTCCGATGCAACGCGGAGCGGTACGTGCTAGCCCTTGTATTCCTTGGAGGCGTCACCCGTCCACGTCGCCAGGTTGCCCGGCGAGCAGTCGAACGTCCCTCGCTGTGTCGGGTAGATCCGCTGGTACTTGCCACCGACGACGCGGACCATCACGTAGCAGGGACTGATCGCCTTCGTCGACAAGTCCAGCGTCGCCGTCCAACCGCCGCCGTCGTAGTCGGTGATCGTCGGCAACGCAGCCAGCACAGCGGCGCGGGTGAGTCCGTTCGGTCCGTCGCGAGCGACGACCCGGTCGACGGCCTGTTCGAACACGCGGCCCGCGTTCCACGCTCCCGCGGCCCACGACTGGGGGAACGGCTGGCCGATCGCGGTGAGGAACGCATCCATCTCGGGGTTGACGTCGCGCTCCTCGTAGGGCAGGAAGCTGAGCCACAGGTAGGTTCCCTCGACGTTTGGGTCGTCGATGAAGTCCTGCGTGTAGCAGGCCAGCGAGCAGGCATAGATCAGCGACGGATCGGTCAGCCCTTGGGCGAGCGCTTCGCTGCGCAGCTTGATCATCGCCTGGTCGTTGGAGCCGTCATAGGCGATGTTCGAGCGCTTCGTCTTCATCGTCGCCACGAACTCGCCATAGGCCGCCTGCTCGGCACGCCCGCTGACGCCGAACTCACCGTCGGAGACGAACCCCGCGGCGTTCATCGCCCGCAGCGTGGGCATCGCCGAGATGATCGTCGCCGGCAGGTCGTTGGCCATCAGGTAGATGCCGTGCAGCGGGCCCCCGGCGATCCCCTCCAGGCGCCGGTAAGGGCCGAGTTGGACCTTGTACTCACGGGGTCCGTCGGCGTAGGGGCACGAGGCGCCGACGCCGCTCATCGGGAACACGTTCGGGCGGCACTGGTGGACGAAGTCGACGGCGAGGGCGGCGACGTCGGGGAACCCGGTCGGGTTGCCCTGCTTGTCCGGGCACGTCTCGACGATGCTCGTGTCCCCGACGAACAGCGAGTTCGAGCCGACCATCGCCAGCGCGCTGGAGCACGCGTGGAGGAAGCCGTTGGTCGCCTCGGTCGGGTTGATCTTCGAGTCCCACGTGTCCACCTGGACCGTGCGGCAGGCCAGGCCGCCGTTGGCGTTGACGGTGCGCGCCCATGCCTTGACCCCGTCCATCGAGCCCTGGAACAACCCGGGAGCGAGCTCCGAACCGACATCGGCCATCACGACGACCGTGATCGTGTCCGCACTGACCCCGATGTCGGTCGCCTCCAACGTCACCCCCGCGCAACGGTCGGCGGCGGTCGTCGCCGGCGCCTCCGCCGAACCTCCAGTCGTGGCGGCAGTCGTCGCTGTCCCGCTCCCCGCCGGTGCGGTCGTCACCGCTGCGCTCGTCACCGCTGCGCTCGTCGCCGCGGTCGTGTCGTCGGAGCGGCCGCAGGCGACGAGAAGGACGGCGCCGGCGGTGACCGCGGCGAGAAGACGTCGTGCCATCACTACCCCCGGGTGATCGCGTGTGCGCCATCGTGGCACAGCAGGTCCGAGAGGAGCGTGTCGGACGTCACATCCCGTCAGGTGAGTAGTTCGGTGACCACACCGTCGAAGCCGCGCACCTTGGCCGGGTTTGCCTCCCGGGAGGTGAGCACGGCAGTCGTCGCGGGGAACTCGACGACGGTCCCGTCGGCCAACCGGGCGAGCAGCGGGCCGACCCGGGCGACGGCCGTGACCGGCCCAAAGCGGGGGGTCGTGACGCTGATCTTCATCCCCTTGCCGGCCCGCCCCTGCACGGGGAGCGCGTCGGCTCCCAACCGCTTGGCCGTTCCCTTGGCGTGGGTGACGACGATCTCCGTTCCCTCGGGTGCGGCGGCCGCGCCGATCACCTCGTCGCCCGCGGCGAGCTTGATCCCCCGCACGCCCGCTGCGGCGCGGCCCATCGGGCGGACATCGGCGGGGACGAAGCGGATCGCCTGACCCTTGGCGGTGACCACCACGTACGGATCGTCGTCGACCCAGGGCACGGCGGCAACGAGGCGCTCACCATCGCCGAGCTTGATCACCGAGATTCCGCCTTTGCGATCGCCGCCGGCGAGGTCCTCGGCAGCGATCCGCTTGATCGTCCCTGTGTTCGTGACCAACAGCAGCTCGTCGGGCATCTCGCCGTCGGCGTCCCAGCGCAGGACCCGCTCCTTGGTGAGGCCGGTCAGCACGTTGGCGATCGCCGTCGGGCGGTCGGTGGGAAATGCCGCACCGAGCACCCGGTACAACTGGCCGGTCTCCGCGAGGGCGACGAGGTGGGTGGCGGTGGACGTCTCGATCCGGCGGACGACCGTCCCGTCCTTCGGGCTGCGCACCTTGGCACTGGACTTGAACCCCTGGACGTACCCGCTGTCGGTGACGACGACCTCCAGCGGCTCGTCGGGGATCGCCACCGTCGGGGAGGGCAGGGCGGCGGTGGTGATCTCCGTCGTGCGCTGCACACCGTCGAACATCGTGGCCACCTCGGCGAGCTCGGCACCGACCTGCCGGCGGAGCTTGCCCGGGGAGGCGACCAGGGCCTCCAGGCGGCCGAGCTCGCGGTGCAGGCCGGCGTGCTCCTCGTCCAGTTCGACGCGCGCCAGGCGGGTCAGGCGGCGAAGGGTGAGGTCGAGGACGTAGTTGGCCTGCACGTCGTCCAGGCCGAAACGGGCGATGAGCCCGGCGCGCGCGTGGGCCACGTCGTCCGCCGAGCGGATGATGGCGATCGCCGCGTCGATGTCGAGGAGCACGGCGAGCAGCCCGTCGAGGAGGTGCAGGCGCTCTCCGATCGCCTCGATCCGCGTCCGGCTGCGTCGCTCGATGACCTCCACCCGGTGGCGGATCCAGGCTTCCAACGCGGTGCGCAGGTTGTACATCTGGGGCATGCCGCGGGTGTCCAGGGCGTGCATCCGCACCGGGTTGGTCACCTGCAGGTTCGTCACGCGCAGCAGGGCGGGAACGATCTGCTCGGCGCTCACCCCTCGGGCGAGCTCGATGACGATGCGCGTCGACCCCTTGGCCGATTCGTTGACGACGTCGTCGACCCCGTTCAGCTTTCCCTCGTTGACCGCGGCGACGACGCCGCGGATGAACTCCTCCGACGACCCCGTCGATCCGTTCACGTACGGCAGGCTGGTGACCACCAGACACTCACCTCGCCGCGTCTGCTCGACCGTCCAGGTGCCCCGCACGCGGATCTGACCGATCCCGTTGCGGTAGATCGCGGCGAGCTCGTCACCGTTGACGACCGTGCACGGGTCGGGATAGTCGGGCCCGGGGAGATGTTCCATCAACTCCTCGACCGTCGCTCGCGGGTTGACGATCAGGTGTTGGGCGGCGGCGCAGACCTCGCCGGGGTGGTGCGTGGGGAAGTGGGAGGCCATCCCGAAGGCGATCCCGTAGGAGCCGTTGACGAGCAGGTTGGGGAACCCCGCGGGGAGCACCTCGGGTTCGACCTCGAGCCCGTCGTAGTTGGCCACGAGCGCGACGGTGCCGTCGCGCACCTGGGCGAGGAGGGTCATCGCCACCGCGGACAGGCGGGCCTCGGTGTAGCGGGCGGCAGCCGGCCCGAAGTCGGGCGAACCGTAGTTGCCCTGGAAGTCGAACAACGGGACGCGCAGGGCGAACGGTTGGGCCATGCGCACGAGGGCGAGATACGCGTCGCCGTGGGGGTGGTACTTGGCCATCGTCTCCCCGGTGATGCGCGCGCACTTCACCGTCGGGCGGCCGGGGACCGCCGGGGGCGAGCCGTTCAGCGCGCCCCACAACAGCCGTCGAGCGACGGGCTTGAGCCCGTCGGCGACGGACGGCACGGCCCGGTCGCCGATCACGTACAGGGCGTAGTCGAGCAAGTTGCGCTCGACGAGCTCGACCGCGTCGGCCGGTTGCGGTGGCTCCGGTGGCAGGTCGAACAGCTCCGGCGGGCGCGACACGCCCTTCGCCTTGCGTACCACGATCACGCTCCTCCCACGTTCGTGCCCTGCAGGGCGGAGTCGAGCAACCAGTCGAGGCGCTCCCGGGCGGAGTCGCCCATCAGCCGGGAGAGCGTGTCGTCGAGCGAGATCGCGTCCTCCACGCTGACCTGCAGCACCCGGCGCGTCGCCGGGTTGAGCACCGCGGCAAGGTCGGACGAATCCATCTCGCCGAGCCCCTTGAGGCGGTTCCACGGGGCGCGGTGATTCGGGTGCTCGGCCAAGAACGCGGCCTTCGCCGCGTCGTTGGGCAAGTACACCTTGCCCTGGGCCGTGTCGGTCACGTACAGCGGGGGCTGAGCGACGAGCAGCCGGCCCTCGTGGACGATCTCGGGCATCTGCCGCCAGAAGAACGTGATCAGCAGCACTGTGATGTGCTGTCCGTCGACGTCCGCGTCGGCGAGGAGGACGACGTCGTGGTAGCGCATCTTGGAGATGTCGAACTCCGCGCCGCGCCCCGCGCCGATCGCCTTGATCAACGTGGCCAGGGCGGCGTTGGCGACGATCTTCGAACCGGACGCCGACTCGACGTTGAGCACCTTGCCGCGCAGCGGGAGGATCGCCTGGAAGCGGGGGTCGCGAGCGTCGACCGCGGTTCCCCCGGCGGAGTCGCCCTCGACGAGGATCAGCTCCGTGCGCAGCCCGGCGCTCGCCGCCGCGTGGGGGGCGAACTGGCAGTCGTACAGCTTGTCCGGCAAGCCGGAGCCCTTCAGCGCCGACTTGCGCGCCAGCGCCTTGTCCGCGGCGCGGTCCTCGTCGGAGCGACGGCGCTCGCGCATCGCCGACACGGCCTTCTCGGCGATCCGCTTCGCCGGGTTGGGGTTCTCCTCCAACCACCGCCCGAGCGCCTCGTAGACGGCCGACTCGACCGCACCGGCGGCGGCGACGGTCTCCAGGCGGTTCTTCGACTGGGAGTCGTATGTGGGGTCGGGGAGCATCAACGACACGACAGCGACGAGGCCCTGGCGGACGTCGGCGCCCGTCGGGTTGTCGTCCTTGTCCTTGAGCAGCCCGCGGTCGCGGGCATAACGGTTGATCGCCCGGGTGATCGCCTTGGTCATCCCCTCGACGTGCTTGCCGCCGCCGGCGTTGACGACACCGTTGGAGTAGCCGACGAGCGTCTCGTTGTATCCGCCGCCCCAGGCGAGGGCGACATCGATGATCATCTTCTCCTCGGCCCGCTCGGTGCGGATGCGGATCGGCGCACACAGCGGATCACGTGAGCCGACGAGCTTGCCGACGAGGTCGACGAGCCCGTTGTCGGAGTGGAACACGTGCTCGGCGGGGTCCTGCCCCGGGCGTTCGTCGACGAGGACGAACGTCAACCCGCCGTGCACGTAGGAGCGGTTCTCCAAGCGTTCGCCGATCGCCCGCCGGTTGAAGCCGCTGATCCGCGCCCCGGTGTCGTCGCTGAAGCAGGACAGGTCCGGCCAGAACGTGATCTCCGTGCCCCGCTCGGACTTCGGGCAGCGGCCGACGATCTGCACCGGCCCGTCGGGCACCCCCGGCCGGTCGCCGCGCAAGCGGAACGACTGCTCGTAGACGTTGCCGTCGCGCCAGACACGGGCGACGAGCCGGGTGGACAGGGCGGTGACCGCCTTCATCCCCACGCCGTGCAGGCCGCCCGAGGGTGACGCGTACGCCGACTTCTCCCCGCCGAACTTCCCCCCGGCGTTGAGCACGGTGAGGATGACCTCCAGCGCGGAGCGGCCCTTGTGCACCCCGGAGGTCATCTCGTCGACCGGGATCCCTCGGCCCCAGTCGCGCACCCTCGCCCCACCGTCAGCGAGGAGGGTGATCTCGACCCGGTCGCCGGCGCCGCCGAGGTGCTCGTCGACGGAGTTGTCGACGACCTCCCAGAGCAGGTGGTGGAGCCCGGCGGCGCCGACCGAGCCGATGTACATCCCCGGGCGCAGCCGGACGTGCTCCAGGCCCTCCAGGGCCTGAATGTCGTCAGCGGTGTAGCTCGTCTCCACGGTGCTCACGGGGGATGATCACCTCTTCTTCCTCGTTCGGGGTCCCCGTCCGGGGACGGGAACAGGGTGCCACGGGGGTGAGCCATCCCGACGGATATCGGCGCGGTTGGCGAAGAACCGGCCGGCCTCCCCGATCGCCGCCGCTCAACCGGCGAGCGGCTCGGCCTCGGCGTCGCCGGCAACTGTCGGGCGGAGCAGCGGCGGCGGCGACGGCAGAACCCGGCGCAGTCGCACGGTGGACGCGATCGCAGCGACGATGACGACCACCGCGCCGACGAGGGACGCCGTACCCATCGCCTCGGTGAATCCGACGCGTGCCGCGTCGGCGAGTGCTCGCCCGGCAGCACCGGGTGCCGCGGCGGCCACCTTCAGCGCACCCGGCAGGCCGGTCCGGGCCATCGCCTGCTCGACCGGGGCGAACCCGCCGAGCACGCCGTCGAGGAGGTGGCCGAAGCGAGTGTTGACGATCGAGCCAAGCACGGCGACGCCGAGTGCGCCGCCGAGCTCGCGGGTCGTGTCGTTCGTCGCCGAGCCGACCCCGGCTCGCTCCGGGGGTACCGCGGCCATGATCAGAGTGGTCAGCGGGCTCATCGTCGCCGCCGCCCCGACCATCATCGGGACCATCGACAGGTAGAGGGCGGGGCCTGGGGTGTGCGGACCGAGCACGGAGAGCATCACCAACCCGATCGCGATCGAGCCCATCCCCGCCCCGGCGACGCGGGTCAGCCCGAATCGGCCGACGAGGCGGGGCGCCTGGGGAGCGACCGCGACCATGATCAGCGACATCGGCAACAACAGCAGCCCGGCACCGAACGGCGAGTAGCCCAAGACGAGCTGGAGGTATTGGGTGAGCAGGAACCACGTACCAAACATGGCGAAGAAGCACAGCCCGATGCCGATCGTGGCCACGCTGAAGCGGGTGTCGGACAGCAGCCGGAGGTCGAACATCGGGTGATCGGTGATCCGCTCGCGCCAGACGAACGCGGCCAGGGCGATGATCGAGATGGCGAACGTGGCCAGCGTCCGCCCCGAAGCCCAGCCCCGCGCGGGCGCTTCGATGATTGCGAACACGAGCACCCCGATGGCCACGATGGAGAGCAACGCGCCGGCGATGTCCACCCGTTCGCCGCGGGGGTCACGCGACTCGGGCAGGAGGATCCTCCCGGCGATGATCGCACCGACGAGCAGGGGCACGTTGACGAGGAAGACCGAACCCCACCAGAAGTGCTCGACGAGCAGCCCGGAGATCGGCGGTCCGAGCGCTGCGCCACCGGCTGCGACGCCGGCCCACACCGAGATCGCCTTGGCCCGCTCCTCCACCGGGAACACGTTGGCCAGCAAGGAGAGCGTGGAGGGCATGACGAACGCCGCAGCGAAGCCCATCAGGGCGCGGGCCGCGATCACTGCCCCGGCCGTCCCGGCGAAGGAGGCGAACGTCGTTCCCGCGAGGAACAGGGTGAGCCCGAACTGCAGCGCCCGCCGCCGGCCGAAGCGATCACCGAGCGTGCCCCCGGTGAACAGCATCCCGGCGAAGACCAGGGCATAGGCATCGACCATCCACTGCAGGGCACTCGTCGACGCGTGGAGCGACTCGGCGAGCTGGGGGATGGCGACGTTGAGGCTGCCGTTGGCGACCATGATCACCGTCAAGCTCGCGCAGAGCACGACGAGGATCTTCCAGCGACGCTCGTAGGCGTGGGGGTCGATCGTCGGCGCGGCCTGGCCTGCTCGGGTCATCCGGCGTGTCCTCCGTTCCCTCTGGCGTTCCCTCCGGCGACGGTACGGGTCGCCCGGAGCACACGCCAACCCCGCGGCGACCACGACCTACGATGCGGGGCGATGAGCGAGCGAACGACGACCGAGGGAGCGCCGCGCTTCGAGGCGCGCATGTCCGACGCCGAGTCGCTGATGTGGCGGCTGGAGAAGGACCCGTACCTGTCGTCGACGTTCGCCTCGGTGACGATCCTCGACCGCCCCGCGGACATCGACCGCTTCCGCCGGAGGATGGCCAACGCCGTGCTCGCCGTGCCTCGGCTGCGCCAGCGGGTCGTCGCCTCACCGGCGAACCTGTCGCCCCCAGTGTGGGTCGAGGACCCCGACTTCGATCTCGACTATCACCTCCGCCACATCGCCCTACCTGCCCCGGGGACCATCCGTCAACTGCTCGACTACGCCGAGCTCGTCGCTGCCGATCCGTTCGATCGGACTCGCCCGCTGTGGACCTTCGTCGTCGTCGACGGTCTGGACGGCGGCCGGGGAGCACTGGTCGAGAAGCTCCACCACACGATCGCCGACGGCGAGGGCAGCATCCGCCTGTCGATGCAGTTCCTCGACCTGGAGCGGGACGCCGCCGAACCCCCACCTCCCGACCCGGAGACGATCGAGATCGGTGAGGCCTCGTCGGGTCCCGGTCCCGCCGATGCGCTGAAGGCGATGGTCGCCGGCGGACTGCGCCTCCCGATCGGGATGGTCCGCCAGCTGCGCGACCTGATCGCCGAACCCGCCTCGCTGCCCGGCGCCGGCACCGCGGCCGTCGACAGCGTGCGCGGCCTGATCAGCCAGCTCGGCGAGACGGACGCGGCCCGCTCACCGTTGTGGACCCGGCGTTCCCTGCGTCACCGGATCGAGGTCGTACGCGCCCCGTTCCGGGAGACGCGCGATGCGGCGAAGCGGCTCGGCGGGTCGCTGAACACCGCGTTCTTGACTGCCGCGGCGGACGCCGCAGGCGAGTACCACCGCAGGCTGGGTGCCCCGGTCGAGGCGCTGCGCGCCTCGATGGCGATCAGCACGCGCACCTCGGACTCCGGCTCCAACGCGTTCACCCTGGCCAAGTTCCTTGTCCCCACCGGGTCGATGCCGATCGAGCAGCGGTTCATCCGCACCCAACAGATCGCCGACGAGGCGCGTGCCACGAGCGGCGGTACGTCCCTCGACGCACTGTCCGCGCTGACCGCGACGTTGCCCACCTCGTTGCTCACGCGCATCGCTCGCCAGCAGGGCCAGACCGTCGACTTCGCCACCTCCAACGTGCGCGCCGCGTCGTTCCCCGTGTACCTCGCCGGGGCGAAGGTGGTCGAGAACTACGCGGTCGGGCCGCTCGGCGGGGTCGCCTTCAACCTGACCCTGATGTCGTATCACGGGAGCCTGGACATGGGCCTCCACCTCGATGCGGCCGCAGTGGCCGAGCCGGAGTTGCTCCGCGACCTGCTCGCCGCCTCGTTCCGCCACCTAGCTTCCCCGCCGCGCCGGCAGGGACCCGGGAAGCGCCGAACTCAGTCCTGAGCGGCGCCGGCGGTCGTCAGCAGCGAACGGACGTCGAGGAGCAGGTCCGCGACCTCACCGGTGGAGACCAACTCGCGGTGGAGCATCTCGCCCAGTGCCTTGTCGATCACCGAGAGGGCCTCATTGATCACGGTGACTTCACGAACGTCGGTCATCGGTCCTCCCCTTGCCGTCGCATCCATCCGCTCCACATGGCGTCCTTGCTGTTCCTTCGCTGATCCACTTCGCTCCGGACTGCTTACGACGCTCCGTCGATCGGGCTGTGACGCCACTGTACCGGCCGATCGGGCCGTGCCGTGTCATTGGGACCAGAGCCACATCTGCCCGCTCGGCGGTCCGCCGCGTCCAGGTCGAGGAGCGCTGCGCCTAGTGTCGCCGGCGATGGAAACGAGGCTCACGACCCGGGCGGCGGGCCTGTTCCGGCTTCTCGCCACGCTCGCCGTCGTCGCCGCCGCCGCCGGCTTCGCCCGTCCCGCGGCAGCCGCGGGGACGAAGTCGTTCTCCTTGGTCTCGCTGCGCTCCCACGCGGTGGTCGGCACGGACGGGTCGATGACGGTCACCGAGGAGATCACCTACTCGTTCCGCGGCGGGCCGTTCACGATCGGGACCCGCTCGTTCATCGCCGCCGACCGGTCGAGGATCTCCGGCTTCAGCGCGGCGGAGGACGGCGAAGCGCTGCGCGTCGACCCTCCGGCGAGCACCCCCACCGGGGAGTGGGAGTGGCACTTCGCCAGCCCGGTAAGCGACGAGCACCGCACGTTCACGCTCAGCTACACCGTGGACCACGCCGTGCAGTTGGGCAGCGATGTCGGCGAGTTGTACTGGCAGTTCCTCGGCAAGGGGAACTCGATCGGTCCCGTCGAGGTGACGATCGACATCCCCGGTGATCCACCACGGGCGGCCGAGGACTCTCCCGACAGTGACGCGTCGGTGCTGCGCGCCTGGGCCCACGGCCCGGTGAACGGCACGGTCACCCTCCTGCCCGGGGAGGTCGTGCTCCACGTCGGGCGCGTTCCCGCCGACATGTTCGTGGAGGCCCGCCTGGCGATCCCCGCCGCCGTGTTCGACGAGACCGTCGCCCGCGGCGATGCCCGGCTGCCCAAGATCCTCGCCGAAGAAGGCGGGTTCATCGACGCGATGTCGGCGGACAAGGGGCGCGGCTATGTCGGCCCACCCCCACTCGCCGTGCAGCTCTTCGGCCCGATCGGCGCGGGCCTCGGGCTCGTCGGGATGACCGGGTTGTGGTGGCGCTTCGGGCGGGAGCCGAAGCCTGACCCGATGATCGGCGACTACTGGCGCGAGCCGCTCGACGACCCCCCGGCGGTCGTGCTGACCAACCTGCACAAGGGCACCGTCCCCCTCGCCGACGCAATCGGCTCGACGATCATCGACCTCGCCCAGCGCGGCTACCTGACGATCCGCGAGGAGCGGATCGAACGCTTCGGGCCGGACAAGAACGTCGTCCACCTGACGCGCACGCCCCAGGCACCGGCAGGTCTCGCCGGGTTCGAGCGACACCTCCTCGACTACGTGTTCCGCGACTCGCCGGAGACGACGACCGAGGAGTTCACGACGCGGGCGCGCCGCGAGCAGTCCGCAGCGGTGGCGTTCTCCAAGCAGTTCCAAGCGGGGATCAGCGCCGAGTTCAAGGCTCGCGGCTACCTGGTGTCCGGCTTCGCCGGAGGAGGGCTGTGGATCGCCGGGCTCGGGCTCCTCGTCGTCGGGCTCGGCGCCTTGGGGATCGTCCTGCGCAGTCCCCTCGGATGGGTCGGCGTGGTCGCCGGCGTCGTCCTCAGTGGAGCGACGATGACCCTGCTGCGCAACCGCAGCCAGCGCGGCGCTGACGAGAAGGCCCGCGCCGAGGCCCTCAAGCGGTATCTCGTCGACTTCTCCAACTTGGCCGAGGCCCCCGCCGGGCACCTCATCCTGTGGGAGCGGTTCCTCGTCTTCGCCGTCGCCTTCGGCGTCGCCGCCAAGCTCCTCTCCGGCCTTGCCGCGCGGCTCCCCCAGGTGATCGACGACCCGAGCTACGGGGTGTGGTACGCCTCGGCGGGCCAGCGCCGGTTCGACTCGATCGACAGGATCCCCGCGTCGTTCGGGCGTGCCGCGGCGAGCGCGATCTCCCCGTCGAAGTCCGGCTCCGGCGGGGGCTTCTCCGGCGGAGGCGGCGGGGGCGGCGGGGGCGGCGGCTTCGGGGCACGCTGAGCGACCCCGCGCGACGATCCTCGCCGTTCGGCTCGGTCCACCTCGTCTGGCACGATGGGCGGAGCCGGCGTGAACGGCACGGGGAGGAGCGATCGAGTGGACAGGCAGTTGCGAAGCATCGGCAGGTTGCTCAGCCGGCACAGCGCATTCGTGCTCGCCGTGGTCGTCGCCGTCTCCGCGGTGCTCGCCGTCGGCCTGCGTCGCCTGGAGTTCGCCACCGGCCAGGACAGCTACCTCCAACCGACATCGCGCGCCGCCATCGACAATCACCGCTACCAGGGGTTGTTCGGTGGTGAGGACATGGTCGTGCTGTTCACTGCTGCGGAGGGGAAGTCCGTCGTCGACCTGTTCAGCGCGGCGAACCTGAAGGCGTTCGACGACCTCACCGCGACGTTGAAGGAGAACAAGGACCTCGACTCGGTGATCACCCCGGCGACGGCGTTGACCTGGACCCAGGACCTCGTCACGTCCGGCACGGCGACGACGATCCTCTCCCGGGCGATCGCTCGCGATCCGGATCCGGCCGGGGTCCAGGCCCGCACCGCCGACGTCACCCTCACCCTCAAGCGCTTGGCCGCGGCGGGAGAACCATCGCTCGAACGGCCGGAGTGGGTCAGCTTCCTCCTCTTCGACAACACCGGGTTCCACCTCGACTCGTCGGGCAACCTCGTCGCCCCGCCCGACGGAGACCTGCAGATCCGCAAGGCGCTGCGCTCCTTCTTCCCCGACCCGCACCACGCCTTGCTCCTCGGGGTCGTCACCGGAAACGCCAGCCTCGACCAGCTCAAGGGTGCGTCCGACGGGGTCAAGGCGGCCCTCGCCGGGCGCAGCTTCGACAACGCGACGTTCATCGTCACCGGCACCCCGACGTTCCTCACCGACATCAACGACTACCTCCAAGGCGGGATGCTCTCCCTCGGCGGGGTCGCCGTGGTCGTCATGCTCGTCGTCCTCGCCGTGGTGTTCAGCGTCCGTTGGCGTCTGCTCCCCCTCGTCGCCGTGCTCGTCGGCGTGCTGTGGGGCTTCGGTCTGTTCGGATACCTGGGGATCGACCTGTCCCTGGTGACGATCTCCGGCCTGCCGATCCTGATCGGGATCGGCGTCGAGTTCGCCATCCAGATCCACAACCGGGTGGAAGAGGAGTGCGCGCTGGACCGGTCGGCGAACCCATTCGCCGAGACCCTCGCCGCGCTCGGCCCGGCGCTGCTCGTCGCCACCGTCTCGGCGGTGATCGCCTTCCTCGTGATGCGCGTCTCGCGCGTCCCGATGATCCAGGACTTCGGGGTGTTGCTCAGCGTCGGCATCGTCATGCTCCTCGTCACCGGTGTCGTCGTCCCGCTCGCTGTGCTCGGAGCGCGCGAGCGGCGTCGCCCGACGGGCGAGATCCACGACCGCGGCCCGACCGAGCGGCTGCTCCACTGGCTCGGGTCTCTGCCCCAGGCCTCGGTCCTCCCGATCGCCATCGGCGCGATCGCCCTGCCGATCCTCGGTCTCGCCCTGGAGAACCGCTCGGAGATCCAGAGCGACCCGATCAACTGGGCCAACCAGTCGACAGCGACGATCCGCAACGCCCGCCAGTTGGAGCGGGACGTCCACTTCGCCACGACGCTGGGGATCTTCGTCGAGACCACCGGCAACGCCGAGCGTGGCGTGTTCACCGATCAGCTCTCCGCCTTCGTCGACGACTTCGTCGCTCGCGAGCTCGCCGCCGAACCGACGCTCGTCCAGGCGTCCAGCCTGCCGACGACGGTCTCCTACCTGATCGAGGTCCCCGGCTCGACCCACCTCGCGCCGACCGGCGAGGACCTCCTCGCCGCGTACACGCTCGCCCCCCCACCGATCCAGCACCTGCTCGTCGGCGACGACGGGAACGCGGCCCAGGTCTTGTTCCAGGTCGGCCCCTCGTCCCTCGAAGAGCGCGCCGCTCTGCTCGACCGGATCGGAGCCTCGATCGCCGATCCCGGCGCCGGGGCAAAGCTGCCCTCCAACGCGCAAGCGACCCCCGCCGGGCTCGTCGTCGTCGGTGTCGGCCTGCTCGACAACCTCACCGCCAACCGGGTCGCGCTCAGCGTGGTGGCCATCGCCCTCGTCCTCGGGTGGCTCGTGTTCCGTTTCCGCGACCTGGTCTGGGCCGCGGTGACGATGGTCCCGGTGCTCTTCGCCGTCGGCGCCTCGGCGACGCTGGTGGCCATCTTGGGGATCACCCTCAGCCCGTTGACGACGGTCAGCGGACCCCTCGTCGTGGCCACCTGCGCCGAGTTCTCCGTTCTGCTCACCTCCCGCTACGAGGAGGAACGGCACCGTGGCTCACCACCGCGGGAGGCGACGGCACTCGCCTCGCGCTGGACCGGCCGGGCGTTCATCGCCTCGGCACTGACCACGATCGGCGGCTTCGCCGTGCTGATGTTCTCCTCCCTGCCGCTGCTCGCCGACTTCGGCGCAGTCGTCACCCTCAACGTCGCCGTCGCCGTGCTCAGCGCGCTCGTCCTCGTCCCCCCGTTGGCGATCTGGGTCGACGAGCGCGGCTGGCTGCCAAGCGAGGCCCCCGCCGACCGTGGCCCACGGGCGACACGCCAACCGATCGTCGCCCTGGCCGGAGGCGCGATCATCGTCGCGGCCGGTGCGGTGCTCGCCCTCGGCGCGGTCCGGGAGCGCTCCGAAGCGGCGGCGAGCGTGCTCACCGTCCCGGCGACCGACGTCCCGGCCACGTTGCCGCCGCCGACGACCGCGGCCCCGCCGGCGTCGGCCGGGGACGCCCCGCCGGCTCCGACGGCCCCGGCCACGACGATGCCCCCCGGCCCGCCGGAGAAGCCCACCGGGCTCGTCGCCGGTGCGTTCTATGACGCGCTGACCGGAGCAGGGGTCTCCCCCGGCGTGGCCCGCTGCGCGGCCGACGCGCTGATCGCCAAGACACCGGAGGCCGACCTGATCACGATGGGCGTCACCCAGATCCCCCGGCCCGCCGCGGTCAACGCGCTCCTCGCCGAAGCCGCGCTGGCCTGTGGCGTGCCGTCGTCGACGCTGGACGCCCTCGCCGGCTAGGCACCGCCGGCCGATCCCGGACCATCGCCGCGGGGACGTCATGCCGATCGCGATCACCCACCTGGGGCTGTCCGCCTCGCTGTCGGCCTTCGGCTGGCTGGTCCTTGCGACGATTCTCGGGGGGATCGTCGGGATCGAGCGGGAGTGGTCGCGCAAGCCGGCTGGGGTGCGCACCCAGGCGGTCGTCGCCGCTGCCGCGTGCCTCATCGTCCAGATCGGCGAGCACCTGCGCGAGGCCGCGCCACCGGGACTGGCCGGCGACCCGACGCGGGCTCTGCATGCGGTGATCACCGGGATCGGCTTCCTCGGGGCGGGGACGATCCTGCGCGACCGGAGATCGAGCAGTGTCCAGGGCCTGACGACGGCCGCCTCACTGTTCCTCACCGCAGCGATCGGTGCCGCGGTCGGCTCGGGGATGGCTCTCTACGCCGCGCTCGTCACGGTGCTCGTGATCGTCATCCTCGTCGGCTCGGTCGCCCTCGAGCGGGTGACGAACAGACTCGTGGAGCATCCCCCCGGCCCCGGGGGTCCGTCGCACGACAGCGGCCGCTGAGCGCGCCATGCCGTGATCGCGCCCTGCAGCGCGTCTGGGAGACTGGTCGCTCCCTCGAGGACGAAAGAGGCGCGGTGATGCACGCATTGCGGCTTGTGGCCTGGCAGCACGAACCCGAGCTGGTGGAGGTGAGCGAGCCGGAACCGGGCCCCGGGGAAGTCGTCGTGCGCATCGGAGGTGCCGGTGCGTGCCACTCCGACCTGCACCTGATCCACGACTTCACCGAGGGGATGATGCCCTGGGGTCCGCCGATGACCCTCGGCCACGAGAACGCCGGGTGGGTCGAGACGATCGGCGCGGGGGTACGCGGCCTGGAGCCCGGCCAACCGGTGGCGATCTACGGACCGTGGGGCTGCGGGCGGTGCCACCGCTGCACCCAGGGGATCGAGAACTACTGCGACCGCCAGCGGGAGATCGGTGCGGCCGGCGGCGGGCTCGGGCTCGACGGGGGGATGGCCCCGCTGATGCTCGTCCCCGACGCCCGCTTGCTCGTCCCCCTCGGCGACCTCGATCCGGTGATCGCCGCCCCGCTGACCGATGCCGGGTTGACCCCCTACCACGCGGTCAAGCGCTCCCTGCACCTCCTCGGCCCGGGGAGCACCGCGGTGGTGGTCGGCGTCGGCGGTCTCGGGCACATGGCCGTGCAGATCCTCGGCGCGCTGTGCGCGGCGCGGGTCGTCGCCGTCGACACCCGGGCCGAGGCACTGGCCCTGGCCCGCTCCCTCGGCGCCGAGCACACCGTCGTCGCCGGTGACGACGCGGCCGCGCAGATCACCGAGCTGACCAAAGGACGCGGCGCGGACGTCGTCCTCGACTTCGTCGGCGCGGACGCGACGCTCGCCCTCGGGGCGGCCATCGCCCGCCCTCTGGGCGACCTGACATGCGTGGGGATCGCCGGCGGTTCGTACCCGTTCAACTTCTTCAGCGTGCCCTACGAGGTCTCCCTGGCGACGACCTACTGGGGCAGCCGCTCCGAGCTGATCGAGGTCCTCGCCCTCGCCGAGGCGGGCCACCTGACCCCCGAGGTGCACCGTTTCTCGCTCGCCGAGGCAGCCGACGCGTACCGCAAGCTCGCTGCCGGGGAGCTCACCGGGCGTGCCGTGATCGTCCCCTGAGGACTCGGCAGGGCACCGCTCAGGGGCCAGGGTCAGAGGTCAGGGATCAGGGATCGATCAGCACGCCGGGGTTGAGGATCCCCGCCGGATCGACCGCGGCCTTCGCCGCGCGCAGCGCGTCGGCGAACAGGCCGGGACGCTGCCGGTCGTACTGGGGGCGGTGCATCCGGCCGACCGCGTGGTGGTGGGTGATCGTCCCCCCGGCGGCGAGCACCGCCTCCGCCGCGGCGTGCTTGACCTCGGCCCACTGGGAGATCTCCGAACCCTGCCGGCCGAGCCCGAACCACGTGTAATACGGCGCCGGACCGTCGGGGTAGACGTGGGTGAAGCGGCAGGACAGCTCCGCCGTCGAGCCGAACACCGCGCTGAGCACTGCCCCGACGCGGGAGCGGACCTCGGCGTCGAACTCGGGCCAGCGGTCCCAGGTGATCGCCGTCTCGAACGTGTCGGCGACGAGGCCGAGGCTGATGTCCATGTTCAGTTCCACGCCGATGAACGCGTCACGCCACGTGCCGACCGCGCCCCCGCGTCCGGTGGGCTCACCGGCCCCGTCGTCGACCCGGATCTGGTCGTCGCCGATGATCCCCCCGGCACCCCGGGCGATCTCCACCGCCGCGGCGATGTTCGCCCGCTGGGACAGCTCCGCCGACTCGAAGCCGATGATCACCAACGACGCCGCTCCGTCGAGCCCCGCAGCGCGCTTCGCCTCCGCGGGATCGAGGATCCGGCAGTTCGCCGGCCACAACTTGGCCTGGACGATCTGGCGCACCGCGTCGGCCCCCGCCTCCCACGAAGGGAAGACGACCCCGGCCGTGGCCCGGAACGTCGGCCGGCGCTGGAGGCGCATCCACGCCTCGGTGATCACCCCGAGCGTGCCCTCACTGCCGATGACCATCCGGTCCGGGCTCGGCCCCGCGCCCGAGCCGGGCAGGCGGCGGCTCTCCCACCACCCCCGGGGGGTGAGCATGCGCAGCGACTCGACGAAGTCGTCGATGTGCGTGTGGTTCGTCGCGTAGTGCCCGCCGGAGCGGGTCGCGATCCACCCGCCGACGGTGGAGAAGCGGAAGCTCTGGGGGAAGTGGCGCAAGGTGAACCCGTGGGGGCGGAGCTGATCCTCCAGCGCGGGGCCGTAGACACCGGCCTGGATGCGCGCCGCGCGGGAGACCGGGTCGATCTCCAGGACCTGGTCAAAGCGGTCCATGGCGAGGGTCAGGACCGCGTCGGCCTCCGGCGGGTTGACGCCCCACACAACCGACGAACCAGCCCCGAAGGGGACGACCTTGACGTCGTTCGACCCGCACCAGTCGAGCGTCGCGGCCAGCTCGGCCTCGTCGCGCGGGTGGGCGACGACGTCGGTCGGGTTGGGGAAGCGGAGGTTGAACGCGTCGGTGCGATCGGTGAAGTGCGCACCATGGGAGTGAAACGCCCGCTCCCACGTCTCCGTGGTGCACCACCCGCTGAGCGCGCCGGGGATCGCCAGGCGCGGCGCGCGCAGGTCGGCATCGGCCAGGTCGGGGACGGGGACCGCGCTGATCGGCGTGCCGAACTGGCGGGAGAGCTGCTCGGCACGGGCCGCTCGTTGCGCGTCGGTGGGGACCTCGGATTCGAGCCCCCACGCCCAAAAGGATCGTCGCTCGCTCATGGTCTCACCGTAGGCCCCCGCTGAACGCCGTGGTGACGAGCGGGCCGCGGTCCGCGCCGATGGCGGCCGGCGAGCTACGGTCCGCCCATGGGAGTGCGCCTGGAGCCCGCCGACGAGTTCATGCACCCGCTCGGCCCGGAGCCGACGTTCAACGAGAGCATGTACGCCAACGTGATCGACCCCTCCGGGGAGATCGGTGTCTGGGTGCGGATGGGCAATCGGGCCAACGAGGGGATCGCCGAGATGACCGTGTGTGCCTACCTCCCTGGGGGGCGGGTCGCCTTTGTCTTCAAGCGGCCGTCGATCAGCGACAACGACGCGTTCGACGCGGGCGGCATGCGCTGGACGGTCGTCACCCCGTTCGAGGAGCTGCGCGTCAGCTACTCGGGCAAGGTCGTCGTCCTCGACCGCCCGCTGGAGATGATCGACCCGAAGGTCGCGTTCACCTCCAACCCGTGGGCGGAGTGCGAGGTCGAGCTAACCCTCACCGGCACGGGGCGGGAGTCGATGTTCGGCGGTGAACCCGACCAGCCGCACGAGAAGCCCGGGGAGGAGTTCGCCAAGGGCCATTACGAGCAGCTCGTCGCCGGGCACGGCCGGATCCGCGTCGGTGACGAGGAGTGGGAGATCGCCGGCCACGGCCTGCGCGACCACTCCTGGGGGGCGCGCACCTGGCAGGCCCCGTGGTACTACCGCTGGCTGACGATGAACTTCGGGCCCGACCGGGGGATGATGCTCAGCCGCATCGCTCGCCGCGACGGGCCGGGCACCCGCGGCGGGTTCGTCTGGGAGGACGGGCGGTTGCACCTGTGCGACGACGCGCAGATCTCGACCGTGTTCAGCGGGGAGGAGAGCTACCACTCGCGCATCGAGGCGGTGCTGCGCAGCTCGGCCAGCGATCGGGAGTGGCGCATCGCCGGGGAGGTGCTCAACCTGATCCCGTTGCGCAACAGGCGCGTCGATCCGCAGGGGCAGACGCTCGTCACCCGGATCAGCGAAGGACTGACGCGTTGGACGCTGGACGACGGGGGCACACCCGTCGTCGGTCACGGGATGTCCGAGTACCTCGACCAGATCATCGACGAGCGCCCGGTGGGGATCGCCGAGTAGCGGTGACGTCCCCGTTCCGGCGGCGACGTTTAG
>CAZQEJ010000027.1:0-1832 GCA_964592165.1 uncultured Ilumatobacteraceae bacterium
GAACGTCGAGACCGGCGCGCAGCTGGGGCACGATCACGTCGTGCCAGTAGGGCAGAACGCGGGCGACGACGTCGGCGAGGCACTCGCTGGCAGGCAGGACATCGGGTGGGAGCAGGCGGTAGCGGCGGTCATGGCGCGGGTGCTCGGGGTCGCCGGGGCCCAGGGGGGGCGGCGGGACGTCGTACGAGCGGCGCCACAGCCTGGTCTGCTCGGCACCGTGGCGCTCCGTCGTGGCCTTCTTGTCCAACCCCTGCAGGGCCCCGTAGTGGCGCTCGTTCAGCCGCCAACTGCGGGTCACCGGCAGCCAGGGCTGGCCGGCGGCCTCGAGGGCCAAGTTGGCGGTGACCACGGCACGCTCGAGCAGCGACGTGTGCCCGGCGTCGAACCAGCACCCAGCCTCGCGCAGCGTCTCGCCCGCCGCTCGCGCCTCGACGATTCCTTTCTCGCTGAGCGGCACGTCGTGCCACCCGGTGAACAGGTTCTGCTGGTTCCACGTGCTCTCGCCGTGGCGAACGATGACGAGCGTGCCGGTCATCCCCCCGAGACTAGGAGAACGCCCCTGCGCGGCCCGCTGCCGACACTCAGCACGCGCCCCCGATCGCCCGGTGGGCAGCGTAGGCGGCGAGCCAACGCTGCTGGTACTGGCGCACCGTGAGCCGGTTCCCGGCCTCCGGATGGGGGACGATGTCGAGGTCGGCGACGTTGCTCAGCGCCCTCGGCCAGTACCAGGCGACGGGAACCGTGGCGACGTTCCCTGTTGAGGAGAGCAACCGCTGGACGTCGGCCAGCGCCCGCGCGTCCTGCACCGCGGGCGGCGCCATCCACGCCGAGGGATACCCCCCGTAGCCGTTCCAGGTGCTGTCCAGGTACTGGTAGGCGCCGGACGCCGTCGCCTTCGCCGCCCGCGCGGTGTAGTTGCCACCGGACTCCATCTGGCGGATCGTGGCGAGGATCGCCCCGACGTCGGTGCACGGCGCGACGCCGACGATCGCTCCCGCCGCGTCGCAGGAGAACCCGCTGTCGACGTGCGCCGGGTCGCCGACGATCGTCGCGTCGCCGGTGGCGACGAAGCTGCCGTCACGACCGACAAGGAGTTCGCCGTTCCCGGTGCGGGTCGCCACGGAGATCGACGCCGAGACCGGGGTGCGCACGGGGAACAGAGCGTTCGCGTAGGGGTCGCCGACAGCCGCGCAGCGATCGGTGAGCTCCGCCGAGCGAAGGCTTGCGTACGGGTTGACCGGTGACCCGTCGGGCCGGTGGATCTCGAAGTGGACGTGAGGGACACTCGTCTCCGCGTTGCCGCTGTCGCCCATGAAGGCGACCACTTGCCCGGCCTGCACCCGGGCCCCGAGGGAGATCCCCGGGGGGAAGCGCCAGGCGCTGTCGTCCGCGCCGTCGTCAGTGCCCGGGGTGTCGTTGTTCACGTGGTAGTAGCGGTAGTCCCAGCCGTCCGCGCCGGTGATCACGACGCCCCACCCGGCCGTCGGGTGGTCCGTGACGAAGTGGGTGATCGTCCCGTCGACTGCGGCGAGCAACGGCTGCAGGCGCGTCCCGATCAGGTCGTTGCCGATGTGCCGGCGTGGGCATCCGTCGCCGCCACGGCAATTGCCCCAGTCGTCGCCGTAGCTGACCGGCCCGGCGACGGGGAAGCGGATCGGGCGCAGTTCCCAGCCCCCGAGCGGCACGACAGGCATCGTCGGCGCCTCCGGGCCGGTGATCTCCGGCGTTGTTCCCTCCGGCGCGGCATCCAACGGTGCCGGCACGGCAGGCGCCGGCGGCGATGCGTCCGATCCTTCGGTGACCGGGATCGTCGTCGACGGCTGCTCGGGAGC
>CAZQEJ010000027.1:1932-25000 GCA_964592165.1 uncultured Ilumatobacteraceae bacterium
CGGGGATCGTCGTCGACGGCTCGGCGGGGGTGGTCGTCGACGGCTCGGTGGTCTCCGTGCTGCTCGGTGACGGCTGCGCGCTCGTCGTCGGGGGAGCGTCGCTGTCCGGCACCGCGTCCGGTTGATCGGCAGCGGGTTGATCGGCCGCGATCGCGTCGGAGGGTGGCGGAGGGTCGTCGAGCGAGTTGGTCACCGTCATCGCGGCGATCACGAGGAGTCCCGCGGACACGAGCAGAGCGGGTCGCCACCGGCCGGTGCCCACCGGGCCGGTCCGCTGCGGCGAGCGCCGAGCACCCACTCCGGACAACACGGGGTCGGCAAACCCTTCTCCACGATCCAAACGCATATGCGTCCTAGACGCCCCTCATCGCCGAACATGACGCACACAACGCCCTCAGCGTTCATTCTTGAGCTCATGTTGCCGATCGATCGTTCCACCCCGTCGGATCGGGCGGCGTTCCTCGCCGAACGTCGGCCGGCGGTCAGCCCTCGATCCGCTCGGTGAGCGTGACAGGGACCTCCAGCGTCTCGCCGGCACGAACGACCTCGAGTGTCAGCAGAGTCCCCGGGGCACTGCCGCGCACGGCAGCGACGAGCCCCGCCGCACTGGCGATCGGACGGCCGTCGACGGCGACGACGAGATCGTCGACGCGCAATCCGGCGGACTCCGCCGGGGTTCCCGGGCCGACATCGGTGATCACCGCCCCGGTCCCCCCGTCGCGGCGGTCGCCGAGAGCGACGCCGAGATAGCCGGCGGCGATCGGCGCGCCGCTCTCCCCCCGGCCGCCGCGCAACGCGTCGATCACCGGCATCGCCTTGGCCACGGAGATGGCGAAGCCGATGTTGTTCGCGGCCACGTCCGGACGGGAGCGAGCAACGGCGGTGTTGATCCCGACCACCTCGCCGCGGGCGTCGACGAGCGGCCCTCCGGAGTTCCCCGAACTGATCGCCGCGTCGGTCTGGAGCAGCCCGTCGAGAGCCCCGCCGGCCGTCTCCAGCGTGCGGTCAACCGCCGAGACGATCCCCCGGGTCACCGACGGGGCACCATCGAGGTGCAGTGCGTAGCCGATCGCGACCACGTCGTCACCGACCTGCACGTCGCCCGGCGCGGCGAACGTCGCGGCACGCAGGCCGCTCGCGTCGTCGACCCGGATCACGGCCAGGTCGTGGTTCGGGTCGGCGGCGACGACCGCGGCCGGACGCGGGTCACGTTCGCCGGCGACGAGCACCGAGACCCGGGAGAACCCACTGACGACGTGGGCGTTGGTGACGATCTCCCCGTCGTCGGAGAGGACGACCCCGGTGCCGACCGCGGACTGCACCCCGCCTGCGCCGTCGTTGGCGTTGACCGTGACGACGCTCGGGGTGAGGACGTCGACGATCGCGGCCACGTCGAGACGATCACCGGGGATCTCCCGTGGGGGGCGTGCCGTCGCCGTTGCCCCAGACCCCCGGTCGTGGTCGTTCAGACGGGCGCCGACGAGACCGCCGAGCAGCGCGGCGATCAAGGCCGTACCGACGAGAGCAAGAGGCCATCGCCACGCCCGCCCGGGGGGACGCGGAGGCAGGGGCGGGAGCGGGGGCGGTGGTGCCCCTGCCGGCGCACTGCCTGGCGGGTCCCACGAGGCGGCCGGAGGCGGAGCATCGAGGGGCCCGAACGCCCGCGGAGGCGGACCGGGCGGCGGCAGGGAATCGCCGAGCAGCACGGTGCGATCGCTGCTCTACGACGGAACGTTGGCCAAGAGCCGGTCGACGAACGTGTCGGTGTGCTCCTCGAGCTTCCGGCGGTGCAGGGCGAGACCCCCGACGACGTTCCCGCCCCGCGCTTCCAGGGCGCGACCCAGCTTGTCCAGGCTCTTGGCCGGGTTGAGGGCGAACGTGCAGTAGGTGGCGACGAGCTTGCCGCTGATCGCCGGCATGTGGGCCACGGTCCCGAGACCGAACGGCGCCTGACCGACGACGAACAGCCCGTGGACCCAGGTGCCGACGATGACGACGTCGGCGTCCTGGATCGCACCGTGCTCGGGGTCGCGCAGCGGGCTCACGGCGGTGATCCCGACGCCGTGGCTCTGCAGCTTGGAGGCGATCAGCTCACCGGCCCGGCGGGTGTTGCCGGTGAGGCTCTCGAACAGGACGACGGCCTTCATCACCGGAGATGATGGCACGTCGGCGCTCAGATCTTCTCGACCGGTGACCAGGCGAGGACGAAGCTCTTCTCCCCGAGCCCGGGAAAACGGATCCGCGCCTCGGTCGACTCGCCGCTGCCGCGCAGCTCGACGACGACCCCCTCGCCGTACTTCGCGTGGCGCACGTCGTCGCCGGTACGCAACCCGAGTTGGTCGGCATGCGTGGGCTGCGCGGCGGCCCGCCGGCCGGCCGCGAGTGCGGCGTCGACGACCCGTTCGCGGTGGCTGTCACTCGATGCATCCACGTCGCCGCGGCTCCCCGGGCCACGACGCTCGGAACTGCCCGCCCAGCCGATCCGGGAACCGCCGCCGCTCTGCCAGTCGTCCCGGTTGCGGTAGCTGGAGCGCCCGCCGTGGCTCCCCGCGCCGAGGGAACGGACGAGCTCGGCAGGGATCTCTTCGACGAAGCGGGACGGTGGGTTGTAGCTCGTCGTGCCGAACAAGCTGCGGCTCCAGGCATGGGAGATGTACAGCTTGCGGCGGGCGCGGGTGATCCCCACGTACGCCAGGCGCCGCTCCTCTTCCAGTTCGTCGGGCTCGGACAAGGCCCGGACGTGGGGGAACACGCCCTCTTCGGCGCCGACGAGGAAGACGACGGGGAACTCGAGGCCCTTGGCCGAGTGCAGCGTCATCAGTACGACACGGGAGTCGTCGGGGTCGAGCTCGTCGGTGTCGGCGACGAGGGCGACCTGTTCCAGGAACCCGTCGAGCGTCTCGAACTCGCGCGCCGAGCCGACGAGCTCGCCGAGGTTCTCCAGGCGGCCCGCGGACTCGACGGTGTTCTCCGCCTCCAGCTCGTCGAGGTAGCCGCTGCGCTCGAGCACCGCCTGGAGCAGGTCGCCGGGTCCCAGATCGGTCGCCGCAGCACACTCGTCGAGCAGGTGGAGGAAGGCGGCGATCCCTCGCCGAGCCGGACCGCTGACCCCGGCATCGCCAGCCCGGCGCAGCGCGTCGGTGAAGGTGATCCCCTCGGCGAGGGCGAGCGCGTCGAGGCGGGCCACGGTCGAGTCCCCGATGCCACGCTTCGGTTCGTTGAGGACTCGCTTGACGGAGATCTCGTCGGCGGGGTTGACGATCACTCGCAGGTAGGCCAGCGCGTCGCGGATCTCCCGCCGGTCGTAGAAGCGGGTCCCGCCGATCACCTTGTAGGGGATCCCGGCGCGCATCATCGCTTCCTCGATCAGCCGGCTCTGCGCGTTGGTCCGGTAGAAGACGGCCATCTCGCTCCAGCGCATCGGCTCGCCCTCGTGCAGCTCGCTCATCGTGCGCGCCACCCAACGGGCCTCGTCGCTCTCGTCGGTGGCCTGGTAGCGGACGATCTTGTCCCCCGGCCCGGCGTCGGTCCACAGCTCCTTCGGCTTGCGCGACACGTTGTTGCCGATCACCGCGTTCGCCGCGTCGAGGATCGTCTGAGTCGAGCGGTAGTTCTGGTCCAAGACGATCGTCGTCACGTCGGGGAAGGCCTGCTCGAATTGCAAGATGTTCTTCAGGTCGGCCCCGCGGAACTTGTAGATCGACTGGTCGCTGTCACCGACGACCGTGACGTTGCGATGGTCCGAGCCGAGGAGGAGGACGAGCTCGTTCTGCGCCGTGTTCGTGTCCTGGTACTCGTCGACGAGGATGTGCTCGAAGCGCTGCTGGTAGTCGCGAAGGACGTCGGGGCACTCGCGCAGCAGGCGGACGGTGACGGTGAGCAGGTCGTCGAAGTCCATCGCCCCGGCCTTGACGAGCCGGGCCTGGTACTCCTCGTAGACGTCGGCGATCTTGCGCTCGAAGATGTTCCCCGCTCGTTGGCGGACGTCCGCGGGGGAGATCAGGTCGTTCTTGGACGCGCTGATCTGAGCATGCACGCCGCGGGGGGTGAAGCGCTTCGGATCGAGGCCGAGGTCACGGATCACGTACCCGGTCAGCCGCTGGGCGTCGGACTGGTCGTAGATCGAGAACGCCTTCGGATAGCCGACCCGGTCGGCGTCCCGGCGCAGGATGCGCACGCACGCCGCGTGGAACGTGGACACCCACATCTTGTTCGCCACCGGTCCGACGAGCTCTCCGACACGTTGGCGCATCTCCCCGGCGGCCTTGTTCGTGAACGTGATCGCCAAGATGCGCATCGGGCTGACCCCGTCATCGGAGATCAGATGGGCGATGCGGTGGGTGAGGACGCGGGTCTTGCCCGACCCGGCTCCGGCGACGACGAGCAGCGGTCCACCGCGGTGGACCACCGCGTCGAGTTGGTCGGGGTTGAGGCCGAGGAGGCCATCGGCTGCTTCGCTCGCCATGATGGGCTCAATCCTAGGGAGCGGGTGGCGCGCCGATCCCGGATCCGGCCGGACACCAGCCACTAGCGTGCCCGGGATGCGCCATGGTCTGTTCGTCGCTCCGTTCGGTGAGCTGGCCGAGCCGGCAACGCTCGTCACGTTGGCCGTGGACGCCGAGGACAACGGGTGGGACGGTCTGTTCCTCTGGGACCACGTCCTGCGCCCGCGGGAGCAGACGGAGGTGATCGGCGACGCGTGGATCAGCCTCGCGTCGATCGCCGCGACCACCCACCGGCTCCGGCTCGGTCCGATGATCACCCCGATCACCCGCCGCCGCCCGCAACGCCTGGCGCGCGAGTCCGTCGCCGTCGACCGGCTGTCCGCCGGGCGGCTGATCGTCGGGCTCGGTCTCGGGGTCGACAGCGGCGGGGAACTGAGCCGCTTCGGCGAGGTACTCGACGTTCGCCAGCGGGCCGAGCGCCTCGACGAGGGCGCCGAACTGCTCCTTGCCCTGTGGTCCGGCGAGGAGGTGAACTTCGCCGGGCGCCACTTCCGTGCCGACGGGGTCCGTTTCCTGCCGCGGCCGGTCAGCCGGCCGCATCCGCCGCTGTGGTTCGCGGCGCGTGGCGAAGCGACCCGGCCGCTGCGCCGCGCGGCCCGCCTCGGCGACGGTATCCACCTGATCGAGACCGATGCCGGCGGCCTGCGCCGCGCCGCAGATCTCGTCGGTCAACTCCGTGGCTCGCTCGACGGGTTCGACTTCGCCGTGAACACCGACGCGGGGACCGCCGGCGAGCAGTGGGTGGACACACCGGCGACGTGGCTGTTCCAGTCGTTCCCCCCGGTCGCCACCTCCGCCGAGGTCGCCGCGGTGATCGCTGCCGGCCCGCCACGCTGAATCCCGGGCCGCGATCACCATCGCGCCCCCCGCCGCGGACAGACTGAGCGCCGATGAGCCTGGCCCTGCGCACGATCACCTTCGACGCCCACGACCCGCACCGCTTGGCCGGGTTCTGGGCGGCCGCCCTCGACTGGATGGTCGACGAGGTCCACGGCGAAGTCGCCGTGCAACCCTCGGCGGAAGACCCGTGGGACGTGCACCTCGTCTTCCTCCCCGTCGCCGACGGCATGCAGGCCAAGAGCCGCTGCCATCCCGATCTGCACACCGACGATCTCGACGGCGAAGTGGCCCGCCTCGTCGGCCTCGGCGCGACCCTCGTCGCGCGCCACCAGGAGACGAGCGAATGGGTCGTCCTGCGCGACCCGGAGGGAAACGAGTTCTGCGTCGTCGACACCGACCCAGACCGAGACCGTGCTGTCCCGTCCGCGCCGGCGGGTCAGCTCTGATCGGCGGGATCCTCCCTACAGCCGGCTCGCCGCGTCCAAGGCGGCCGTGGCGAGGAACTCCACGGAACGTCTGGCGTTGTCCAGATCGGTCGTCTGATCACCCATCGCCCCGTGCAGGAAGCGGGCGTAGACACCTTCGGTGATCACCGCCAGGCGCCAGTTGGAGAAAGCCACGTAGTAGTCGACCCCGCTGACGTCGAGCCCCGTGCGCGCTGCGTAACGCTCGACGAGCTCCTCGAAGCTGGGGAACCCCGGCGCGCCGCTCGGGTCGTTGCTGACCAGCACCGAGCCCTTCCGCCCCCAGTAGACACCGAGGTACCCGAGGTCGGCGAGAGGGTCGCCGAGAGTGCACAGCTCCCAGTCGAGCACGGCGACGACCCGCCCCGTGGTGATGTCGCTGATGCAGTTGCCGAAGCGGTAGTCGCCGTGGGCGACGACGGCCCGTTGCTGTGCGGGCAAGCGCCGGCGGAGGATCTCGGCGACCGTGTCGATCTCCACCAGGTCGCGAGTCTTGGATCGTTCCCACTGCGTCGTCCACCGCTTGAGTTGGCGTTCGACGTACCCCTCCCGGCGGGCCAGATCGCCGAGACCGATCTCGTCGATGTCCGCCTGGTGGAGGTCGGCGAGCACGTCGATGAGGTGCTCGGCGAGCGGCCGGCGGAGTTCGACGGGGATCTTCTCCGCCTTGGCCGGGCTGTCCAGGACCTCTCCCTCGACGAAGGACATGACGAAGAACGGAGCACCGGTGACGGTCTCGTCAAGGCACAGGCCGAGCGTGCGCGGCACGGGAACCGGCGTCTTGCCGACCGCGCTGATCAGGCGATGCTCGCGGGCCATGTCGTGGGCCGTGGCCAGGACGTGGCCCGTCGGAGGACGGCGGAGGACGAAGCGCATCCCCTGGGCGTCGGTGACGAGGAACGTCAGGTTCGACCTGCCCCCGGCGATCAACTCGTAGCGGAAGGGGGCGGCAGCGCCCTCGACGTGTTCGGCAAGCCACGCACCGACGGCCTGCTCCTCGATCCCTTGCATCACCGCCGACCGTAGCGGCCCGGCGCGCGCGGCACGGCAGGCAGGAGATCAGCCGGGGCGGCCGACCCCGACGACCTTGCCCCAGTTGACCGCGGTCTTGCGCACCCCGAGGCGGGGATTGGCCGCGTCGACCATCATCCCCCCGCCGACGTACAGCCCGACGTGGCTGATCGGATTGTAGAAGAAGACGAGATCGCCCGGCTGGGCTTCGGTGGGGGAGACGTGGGGAAGCGCCGCGTACTGGTCGCGCGACTGGTGCGGAAGGGAAACCCCGGCTTGGCCCCAGGCCCATGCGGTCAGCCCAGAGCAGTCGAAGGCGTCGCCGGGCGAGGCGGTCGCGTAGCGATAGCCCACGCCGACCTGGCTGAGCGCCGCGGCCACCGCCCCAGACGAGCCGGGCGACGGGTCGGGGACGTTGCGGCCCGCACCCGTGCTGCCACCGCTTCGGGACGAACCACCGGAGCTCGACGACGAATCCCCGCCACCGGCGTCAGCGTTGGCGCCGTTGTCGGCAGCGGTGCTGGTGCCGCCGGTCGTGTTGCCACCGCCGTTGCCACCGGTGCCCCCACCGCCGTTGCCACCGCGACCGGAGTTGCTGTTGCGGATCCGGGCCGCGGCAGCCGCTTGCTCCGCCTGCTGGTTGGCGAGCAGCTCGGCCTGGCGCTGACGCTCCCGTTCGGCGAGGGCCTCGCGCACGTTGGCGTCCATCTTGTCCTGGTAGTCCTGCGCCGTCTTCTGCAGCTTCTCCAGCTCCGCCTTCTTCTGGGTCAGCGCGTCGATCCAGTTCGATGCCGCTGCCTGGTTCTGCTCGAGCTTCTTCTTCTCGGCGTCCAGGCTGTTCAGCACCGACTCGAGCTCGTCAGTGCTCGACTGACCGGCGGCGAGGGCGAGCTTGGCGTACTCCTCCCGCTCGACGACCTCGGTGACCGTGCCCGAACCGGTGAGCAAGCTGCCCGTGGCAGAGGCCTGATCCCCGGAGATGAACGTGTCCAGAGCGACACGACCGACCTCGTCGCGGATCACGGCGAGCTGTGCGTCGAGCTCGGCGATGCGCGCCTGGGAGTCGGCGATCGCCTGCTGAGCTCGTTCCAGAGCGGCTTGAGCATCTTCCGCATCGGTCGCCACCTGGTCCTGCTGGAGGTCGAGGTAGTCGAGGTAGTCGGCCGCCTTCTTCGCCGCGGCTTGCGCATCGCCGACCTGATCGGCGCCCGCTCCCGCAGGCAGCGCGGCCGCGCCAAGGCCAACGGTGCAGACGATCGCCAGGCATCGCCGCCAGAAGCGGGAGGGATACTCAGACATGACGAGGCGGAACGCTACCAACCATTACGAACGTGTTGCGACTCGCGTGTGGAATCGCAACACGCTCACTCCCACTCGATCGTCCCCGGCGGCTTCGAGGTGATGTCGTAGGCGACACGGTTGATCCCCGGAACCTCCCCGATGATCCGGCTCGCCATCTTCTCCAGCAGGTCGTGGGGCAGCCGGGCCCAGTCGGCGGTCATCGCATCCTCGCTCGTCACGGCGCGGATGATTATCGGGTGACCGTAGGTCCGCTCGTCACCCATCACTCCGACCGAACGGATGTCGGGGAGCACGGCGAACGCCTGCCAGATCTCCCGCTCGAGACCCGCGGCGCGTATCTCGGCGCGGACGATCGCGTCGGCCTCCTGGAGCAGCGCGACCTTGCCCGGCGTGACCTCGCCGATGATCCGCACCCCGAGACCCGGTCCGGGGAACGGCTGGCGCCAGACGATCTCGTCGGGCAGGCCGAGTTCGGCGCCGACGGCGCGGACCTCGTCCTTGAACAGATCACGCAACGGTTCGACGAGCTCGAGGGTCATGTCCTCGGGAAGGCCGCCGACGTTGTGATGGCTTTTGATCACGTCCGCGGTGCCGCCCGACCCACCGCTCTCGATCACGTCCGGATAGAGCGTCCCCTGGACGAGGAACCCGGCGTCGGTGACGCCTCCGGTGTTCTCCTCGAAGATGCGGATGAACAGCTCACCGATCGCCTTGCGCTTCGCTTCCGGCTCGGTCACCCCCGCGAGGCGGGCGAAGAACCGTGTCCCGGCGTCGACGTGGATCAGTTCGATGCCCATGTTCCGCCGGAACGTCTCGACGACCTGCTCGCTCTCCCCCTTGCGCATCAGTCCGGTGTCGACGTAGACGCACGTCAGCCGGTGGCCGATGGCCCGGTGGACGAGCGCCGCGGCGACGGCCGAGTCGACCCCCCCGGACAGCCCGCAGATCGCCCGGCCGTCTCCGACCTGGAGGCGAACGGCGGCGACCTGATCGTCGATCATCGACGAGGTCGTCCAGTCGCGTCGGGCCCCGGTGAGCGTGACGAAGCGCTCGATGACCTCCTGGCCATGGGGGGTGTGGGCGACCTCCGGGTGGTATTGCACGGCGTAGATCCGGCGGGCGAGGTCTTCGAAGGCAGCGGCCGGCGCGGCGTCGGTGCGTGCCGTGGCGACGAACTCCGGCGGCGGGGACGCGACGGCGTCGAAGTGGCTCATCCACACCGTCTGCGCGGAAGGCAACCCGTCGAGCAGAGCGCTCGGACCGGGAAGCCGGGCGAGCTCGGTGCGGCCGTACTCCCCCCGCTCGTAGCGGGCGACCTCGCCGCCGAGCTGGTGGGCGATGAGCTGCGCGCCGTAGCAGATGCCGAGGATCGGGATCCCCAACTCGTACACCGCCGGGTCGATCAGCGGTGCGTCGTCGACGCGCACGCTCTTCGGACCACCGCTGAAGACGATCCCCACGGGGTGCCGGGCGAGGATCTCCCCGGCAGTGATCGTCCAGGGCACGACCACGGAGCGCACCCGGGCTTCACGCACCCGGCGGGCGATCAACTGGGCGTACTGGGCGCCGAAGTCGACGACGAGGATGGTCTCGTGGGCGCTCGGCCCAGATGGGGGAACAGCGCCGCTGGGCATCGGCCCGATCGTAACGAACGGCCCCGGCGACGGCCTCCCCCGCTCCCTCCCCGCCGGGCGTCCCCCACAGCGGAATTCGCGGACGGCTGTGTGTCCGTCGAGCGGACGTCTGCGACGATGACCGGGTGAAGCGCGTCCTGTCCTCGTCGATGCTCGCCGTGGCCTTCGTCCTCGCCGCGCCGTCAGCGCACGGTACCGTCCCGCCGGGCGTGGCCGCCGCCGGTGAGACGGCCGCCGCGCCGCCGCACACCGACCCCCCGATCACGATCCTCGACGGTCGCTCGCTGACCGAGTGCATCTCCGCTGCCCCCCGGCCAGGGTGCACGACGAGCAAGTCGACCGACATCCACCAGATGGCCGTGTTCGGAGTCCTCACACTCGGCGTCGCGTTGATCGTCTGGCGGATCACCGTCGCCATCCGCCGCCGGGACCGGATCGTGAACCGGTGATCCGATCCCGGGAACCGGTCGAGCGCTCCCGGCCCGACGCGGAGCGACTCCGGGCGTTTCGCCCGGAGTCGCTCTCAGTTGGTTGACAACCCGACGACGGGACCGATCACCGAGTCGGGACGCCACTTCCGTTTCGCTCTGTATCCGGGTTCTTTCGCCCGGTCGTGGTGGGAGCGCCCGGAGTAGCTCGCCCGCTCGGATGGTGTCAGTCGCTCGTGCGCTGGGCGCTCGGGCGGCTGGGCCTCGTCGCCGGTGTCAGCCCGGTGGATCGTGCTGTGCGTCGCTCGTCATCGTCCTCCTGCTCCGCCGGCTGAGGTGTGTGCCCTGTGCTCACTGGCCGGCTCATCGAGGTACCGCTGTGACGCCGTCACCATGCACCAGACGCGCCGCGAGTTCAAGACTTGACTTCACCGTTGCTCGCGCGCGGCTCCCAGGACGCTGCACAACGCGCCCAGGTCCGACCATCCCACCGACCGGCCCAGGGTGGTTCTCCTAGCCTCGGGGGTGATGACACCCGAGCAGTTCCGCGCCAACGGCCACGCGCTGATCGACTGGATCGCCACCTATCTCGGGGGGGTGGAGCACTACCGGGTCCAGCCCGATGTAGCTCCCGGCGCACTGCGCGCCGCACTCCCCGCCGAACCGCCGTCCGGTGGGGAGCCGTTCCCCGAGGTGTTCGCCGACCTGGAGCAGTTGATCCTCCCCGGGTTGACCCACTGGCAGCACCCGGCGTTCTTCGCCTACTTCCCGGCGAACTCGTCCTACCCGTCGATCCTCGGGGAGCTGCTCTGCGCCGGCTTGGGGGTCAACGCGATGAGTTGGGTGACGAGCCCCGCGGCGACCGAACTGGAGACGCACGTCGTGGAGTGGATGGCCGAGCTCCTCGGACTCCCCGCCGCGCTGCGCGACGGTGGCCGAGGAGGGGGGATGATCCAGGCGACGGCGAGCGAGGCGACGCTCAGCTCGATCCTCGCGGCGCGCTGGCGAGCAACCGGCGGCGCGGTCAACTCGGCCGGCGGGGAAGCGACGGGCGGGCTCGTCGCGTACACGACGCGCGAAGCGCACTCGTCGGTCGCCAAGGGGTTGCGCATCGCCGGGATCGGCGAGGAGCAGATCCGTTGGATCGACACCGACGCCTCGTTCGCCATGCGTCCCGATTCCCTCGGCAGGGCGATCGATGCCGACATCGCCGCTGGGCGGACACCGTTCTGGATCGGGGCGACGGCGGGGACGACGAGCTCGACCGCGTTCGATCCCGTCGCCCGGATCGGGGAGATCGCTCAGCAGCACGGCGTCTGGCTGCACGTCGACGGGGCGATGTGTGGGATCGCGGCCCTCGCCGAAGAGTTCCGCTGGGTCAACTCGGGCCTCGAGCTCGCCGACAGCTACTGCACCAACCCGCACAAGTGGATGGGGGTCAACTTCGACTGTGACCTGTTCTGGGTCGCTGATCGCGCCGCACTGCTGGGCGCGCTGTCGATCCTCCCGGAGTACCTCCGCTCCACGGCGGCCGGGTCGGGGGCAGCGATCGACTACCGCGACTGGGGCATCCCCCTGGGCCGCCGGTTCCGTGCCCTCAAGCTGTGGTTCGTCCTGCGCTGCACCCCGCTGGAGGAGATCCGGGAGATGATCCGCGGGCACGTCGCTCTGGCCGGGAAGCTCGCCGGCTGGGTCGTGGCCGACGGCCGCTTCGAGATCGTCGCCCCCCACCCGATGAGCCTCGTCTGCTTGCGCCTGCGCGGTGAGGACGCCGACGCGCGCACCGACGCCCTGATCGCTGCGGCGAATGCCTCAGGAGAGGCGTTGTTCACCCGCACGGTGCTCGGGGGGAAGACCGCCCTGCGCTTCTCGATCGGCTCCCGGGCCACCGAGGAACGGCACGTGCGCGCCGCCTGGGAACTTCTCCGGCGGGTGGCCGGCGAGGTGTAGCGAAGCGATGGGAAACGGTGGTATCGGTGTGCACCGTCGATGAGATGGGGGTACCCCGATGGCCCGTTGGGCAGCACTCGTCGTCGCGGCCACGACGTTCCTGGCCGTCCCTTCGGTCGCCGGCGCCACGCCCGCGGCCCCGGCGTTCACCCGGCTGATGTACGACGTGACGCTGCAGGAGTTCGTCGCCGCCCGCGGCGCACGCTCGCCGGCGGGGTTCGACTGGTCGAGTGACGGTTGTTCGACCCCGTTCCCCGTCGGGCTCGGCGACACGGGGCGGAGCTTCAACTTCCGCAACGCGTGCTACCGCCACGATTTCGGCTACCGCAACGCCGGGCGCGTCGGGCGGTGGAACGCGGTTGAACGGAAGCGGATCGATGACCGTCTGCTGGCCGACATGCGCGCCGACTGTGCACCACGGCCGTGGACGCAGCGGACCACCTGCGTCACCTGGGCAGAGATCTACTACGCCGCGGTACGTCGCTTCGGCGGCCCGTAGGGATCGACCGGCAGCACCGCAGCGCGCAGTGAGGACGCTCCCGCAGGCCCGCCGCGGCCGGTCACCGGCGACGGGCGACGACGAGCACGGAAAGCCCGGCGGGCAGCGCGATCCGCCGGAGGACGACCCGCTCGGCGGCGGCGACTCGCCCAAGCAGGCCGCCGAGGCCACTCTCCGCTCGGTCGAGATCGCTCGAGGTCCGCCCGCGCTCGATCACTGCCTTCGCCGCCGCGGCGGGGATCAAGTAGCTGTGCGCACCTGTCGCCCGTTCCACCTCCAACCCGGCGTGCGCGGCGAGCGTACGCAGGTCTCCGACGGAGAACCGCCGGGCGGTGTGGGTGACCCGGTCGTGCGCCCGCCGCAAGCGGCGCACACCGGGCTCCCACAGGCACACCAGCCCGCCGTGGCGGGTGACCCGGGCGAGCTCGCGCACCGCATCGAGCGGGTCGGGAATCGAACGGTGGCAGAGCACCGTCACGCACAGCGTGGCGTCGAACGCCTCGTCGGCGAACGGCAAGGCCTGCACGTCGGCGGAGGCAAACCCGGTCGTCGCCGGGTGTAGGTCGCGGTTCATCGCCAGCGCCCGGGGTTCGAAGTCGGCGGCGACGAGCGTCCCCCGCTCGGCCATCCATGCCCCGGTCGCGCCCGTCCCCCCGCCGGCGTCGAGGAATCGTCCGCCGGCCGGGAGGCGCGCGCCCAGTTCGGCCCGCAGCAGCTGACGTGTCGCCGCGTACCACCAATGACGTTCTTCGGTCTCCGCCATCCGCCGGTATTCGTCGGCCTCCATCACCCTCCTCCGAGGTCGTACCACACGAGTCGTTCGTTCGCATCCGCGCTCCGTCCCCCGACGGGCAACCCGGCGCCGCTCAGCCGGGCGGTCAGCGCGGCACCCTGATCGGTGAACCCAAATCGATCGACGAGGATCGCCCGGAACCCGTTCGCCCGGCTCCAGGCGACGAGATCGGCGGCGGATCCCTCGACGAGCCCGGACGGCAGTGCGTTCGACCGACCGGTCACACCGCCGAAGCTCCAGCGCAGCGAGGGGCTGTGGATGTATCCACGGCCCTCGTCGTAGGAACCGATATCGCCCACTCCGGTGCTCTCCGGGAACCCGACCTCCGGAACCTGGAGGATCGCGGCGCCCGGTGGGAGCGCGGCGGCCATCGCCCCGTAGAACGCCGCGTCGGCCTTCCACGCCGAGTGTCCACCGGACACGTACACCGAGTCACGCGGTGCCGTCTGGTCGTACCAACCAACGATCAGTGCGCCAGCGACACCGGCGGCGAGGATGCGCCGGGAGAGCACCGGTCGCCGGGCAGCGAGGCGATCCGTCCCGGAGGCGGCGAGGACACCGACCGCGGCCAGGGCGGTGAAACCGATCAGGATCGACATCCGGTTGTAGGCGCGGATCTCACGCAGGCCGGCGCGGTTGACGAAGTAGCCGAACCCACCGACGGTGGCGAGGAGAACGGCGACGAGCGTGATCACTGCCAGGCGGTCGAGCAACCGGCCGCGTTCGGAATCGGCAGGCGATCTCCCTGCGACGCGCGCGCAGGCGACCACGACGAGGACGAGGAAACCCACCGCACCGATCACCCCGAGGTAGCTCGTCCCCTCCCCCTGGACCGGTCCCCGCAGCGCGTAGAGACCGACGCGGGCAAGGAACGGGTTGCGATGATCCCAGCGAGGCATGAGTAGTTGTTGGATGCGCAGCCCGTAGATCTCCGTCTGGACCGGCGCTCGTTGGATCACGGCCGGGTTGCGCCCGTGGTGAGCCCAGTAGGCGAGGTTGGGGATCAGCGCGGCGAGAGCGGACAGGCCGACCAGCGCGGCCATCTGCAGCGAACGGACGAACGGACCCCACGATCGGCGGCGCAGCCCGCCGAGCGCCCCCGACACCGGCCACAGCAATGCACCGAAGGCGGCGTAGTACGGCCCGGTCAGGGCGACCCCGACACAGGCGAGCGCGGTCCACCGGCCGGCGGCGCGGCGCACGTCGAGGTCGGGTGTCCGATCGCCGAGCAACGCCACCGCGTACCACACGACGACGGGGACGAACGCGTAGGAGATGAGGAACAGATGGGCTCCGCGGCGCATCAGGTGATACGGCAGGAAGTCGTAGAGCACGGCCGCAGTGGCCGCGATCAGCCGGGGCAGCCCGAGCCGGCGGAGCACCGCGTGGGCCGCGGCGCCGACCGTGGCGAACGTGATCAGGACGAACGCGTTGACCGCGACGACCGCGCTCGCCGCGAGGGTGAGGATTCGCAGCACGGCGATGTTCAGCAGGTCGAGCCCCTCCGGCACGTCGTAGAGGACCTGGCGGCCGGGAAGCCCAAGGTCGGGGTTGACGAGGAACGACCCGTGACGCTTCAAGCCCTGGGCGAACATCAAGTAATAGGCCCCGTCCCCCTCGTAGTTGAACGGGACGCCGAACGGCTGGCGCCACAGTTGGAACACGACGGCGGCGGCCGTCAGACCGAACACGCCGACGGCAACGGACTCGACCGTCAGTTGGCGGCGAGTCGGCTGGAGGCTCCCCTCGCCGGGCATGGACGGCGATCATAGGGACACGGAGGTCGGCGGCGGCGCCGGACCGCGGTACAGTCGCGCCGTGCTCAGCTCGCACACGGCGGAGCTCTCCCGGATCGTCGGTGCGAAGGCTGTCGTCACGGGGGGGCTCGGCTTCATCGGATCGAACCTCGTCCACGCGCTGAGCCAGGCCGGCGCGGCCGTGCACGTGCTCGACGCGCTCGTCCCCCACCACGGCGGGGACCTGCGCAACCTGGACGGAATCGAACCCGCCGGGCTGCTCGTCGCACCGTTCGACGATCCACGCGTCGAGCGGTTCGTCGCCGGCGCCGAGTTCGTCTTCAACGTCGCCGGGCAGGTCAGCCACCACGCGTCGATGGTCGACCCGCTCACCGACCTCGAGCTCAACGTGCGCAGCCACGTGGTGCTGCTGGAGACGCTCCGCCGGGTGGCTCCGGGTTGCCGGATCGTGCTCACCTCGACCCGCCAGGTCTACGGCCGGCCGGTCCGCTTGCCCGTCGACGAGGAGCACCCGACGAACCCGGTCGACGTCAACGGGGTGGACAAGCTCGCCGGTGAGCAGTTCCACCTCCTCTACGGCACGGTCCACGGGCTGCGCCCGACAGTCCTGCGCCTGACCAACGTGTACGGACCGCGCCAGAACCTGACCAAGCCCGGGCTCGGCGCGCTGCCGGTGTTCATCCGCCGCGCCCTGAGCGGGGAAACGATCGAACTGTTCGGCAGCGGGGAACAGTTGCGCGACTGCCTGCACGTCGACGACGTCGTCGCCGCCCTGGTCGCGTCGACGGCCGACGCGGCGATCGGCGAGATCGTCAACCTCGGCCACCAGCGGAGCTGGACGCTGCGCGAGATCGTCGGCGAGATCATCGAACTGAGCGACTCAACGAGCGAGTTGCGCTACGTCGCGTGGCCTCCCGAGCTGGCTTCGATCGACATCGGCGATTTCCAGGGTGACTGGAGCAAGGCGGCGGTGTTACTCGGCTGGAAGCCGGCGGTGCGCCTCACCGACGGTCTACGTTCGACGATCGACTTCTACCGGAAGAACCCGTGGTACCTGTCGTCGACCTGACCCGCCACCTCGTCCCCCTCCTCCCCCAGTTCCACGACGCCGCCGAGCGGGTCCTCCGTTCCGGTCACGTCCTGCTCGGGCCCGAGTTGGAAGGATTCGAGGAGGAGTTCGCCGCGTTCGCCGGACACCGTTGGGCGGTCGGGGTGTCCTCCGGGGCAGCGGCGATCCAACTCGCCCTCGCCGCGCTCGGCATCGGCCCCGGCGACGAGGTGCTCGTCCCTGCGTTCACCGCTGTCCCGACGGCCGCTGCGGTGTGCGCGCTCGGTGCGACGCCGGTGTTCGTCGACGTCGACCCGCACACGGCGACCGTCCCCGCCGACGGTTGGTCAAGAGCACGCACCGAGGCGACGAAAGCGGTCGTCGTCGTCCACCTCTACGGCCGTCCGGCAGATGACCCTGTGATCGACGTCCCCGTCGTGCACGACGCCGCCCAGGCGCACGGCGCGGTTCCCCACCGCCACGGCGCGGCGACCACGTACTCCTTCTACCCGACGAAGAACCTCGGGGGGATCGGCGACGGGGGAGCGGTGACCACCGATGACGACGAGCTCGCGGCGCGGGTCCGGACGCTGCGCGTCCACGGGATGGCCGCCCAGTACGTGCACGTCGAGCGTTCCCAGAACTTCCGCATCTCGGAGTTGGAGGCCGCCTGGTTGCGGCTCGCCCTGCCCGGCCTGACCGCCGGCAACGAGCGGCGGCGGGCGATCGCCGCCCGCTACCGGGCGGCCGCCCCGCGTCTCGGCTGGCAGGCCGACCACCCCGCCCACGTCCATCACCTCGCCGTGTTCCGCGCCCCCGACCGGGACGCGGTGCGGAACCAACTCGCCGCGGCAGGCGTCGGAACGGCCGTGCACTATCCGCTGTCCCTCGGCGAACAGCCCGCCTACCGGGATCTGGCGCGCTTCCCCTGCCCTCACGCCGAGCGGTGGGCGGCGCAGTGCGTGAGCGTTCCCTGCTTCCCGGAACTGACCGACGGCGAGGTCGGTCTCGTCGCCACCGCGCTCGCCGGACTCGAGCTGTGAGCCCGGCCACCGACGGCGGGCAGATCACCGTCTCCGCCTTCTTCCCCTGCTACAACGACGCGCCGACGATCGCCGGCCTGGTGCATGCCGTCGATCGTGTGTTGAGCGAGTCCCCCCTCGTCGCCGAGCACGAAGTGATCGTCGTCAACGACGGTTCGAGCGACGACTCGGCCGAGGTGCTCGCCCGCACAGCCGCCGAGTGCCCCCGGCTGCGGGTGATCACCCACCCGGCCAACCGTGGCTACGGCGGCGCGCTGATCTCCGGCTTCGCCGCGGCGACCAAAGAGTGGGTCTTCTACACCGACGGCGACGCCCAGTACGACCCCTTGGAGATCGCCGGCTTGCTCGCTGCGGTCACCGAGGACGTCGACGTCGTCCAGGGGTACAAGGTCGGGCGCGGCGACTCCTGGTACCGCAAGCTGATCGGCCGGGCCTACCACCACGTCGTCAAGCGCCTGTTCGGGTTGCACGTGCGCGACACCGACTGCGACTTCCGCCTGTTCCGCCGCTGGCTGGTCGTCGAGCACCCGCTGACGTCGACCAGCGGGGTGATCTGCGTGGAGATGATGCGTCGCTTCGAGCAGGCCGGCGCCCGCTTCGTCGAGATCCCCGTACACCACTACTTCCGCCCGTCGGGGCGTTCGCAGTTCTTTCGCCTCCCGGCGATCGCCCACTCGGCGCGCCAACTCCTCGAGTTGTGGTGGCGGCTCGTCGCCCGCCCGCCGCGGGGTTGACCTCGACCGGCCCACTCACCTCCGGAGCGACCCGCGAGGGCGTCGCCGGTCACGCCGAGGCGCCCGAGTAACGACGAATCCCAGCCCGCCAGACGAGGCGGGTGACGGTCGCCAGCACGACGAGGAAGCCGAGCGTCGTCGCCAGGCGGGCCCAGGTCAGCCGGCCGGTCAGGGCCTCCACCGGGACGGTGATGGCGAAGGCGAGTGGAGCGACGTAGGTGAGCCCGTAGCGCAGCCACGCCGGGTACACCCCGACGGGGTACTGCCCGGCGCGGGACAACCCGGTGAACATCTCCTGGACCATCTCCATCCGCACGAACCAGAACACGCCGGCGGTGAGCAGCAGCCAGAAGCAGTAGACCATGACCAACCCGGCGAGGAGCGTGACGGCGAACGCGGCCCACTCGGCGGCGCCGATCCCTCGCCCAGCGCCGACCAGCCCGTAGGCGAGCACAGCCGCGCCGACGAGGACGTCGCTCAGGCTCCAGACGCGGAACTCGCGCACGCTGACGAGCAGTTGGGCGTCGGCCGGCTTGGTCAGGATCAGGTCGAGCGTGCCGCGGCGGACGTCGTCGTTGAGGCGGGCCATGTTCGGCTCGATGACGAAGCCGATCACCCCGAGCATGATCGTGAACAGGCCCATCACGGCGATCAGTTGGGGGTGCGTCCAGCCGCGCAGGTCCCCGGTGTGCGAGTACACCAAGGCGAGAACGACCAACCCGGAGCCGGTGACCGCCACCGACTGGACGAGTTGGACGAAGAAGTTCGCCCGGTACTGCATCTCGTTCTGGATGCCGATGCGCAAGAACAGCCAGGCGAGCCTCATCGCCGCCTCACCCGCTGACCGCCGTGAACCGCTTCACGGCGCGGGTCCAGATCACGGCGACCAACGCCGCGGCGAAGGCGATCCACAGCCCTTGGGCGACGAGGCCGAGATACAGGCCGGCCCGGTCGACCGGGCCGACCAGTGCACTGATCGGGTACCCGAACCCCCAGCGAAACGGGAGGAAGTCACCCACCGCGCGCATCCACGGCGGCAGCAGCGGCACGGGCAGCACCCGGCCGGACAGGAGCAGTTCGCTGTAGAAGTAGACCTCGAACAAGGCGGTGGCCCGCGTCGTCCAGAAGGTAATCATGCCCAGCGACCACAGCAGCAACGTGCGCAACACGAACGCCGCCCAGATGGCGACGAAGAAGACCGCGGCCTGCTCGACGCTGGGGGACAGCGCCGGGTGGAAGATCAGGGCGAGAACGATGGCGATCGGGATCCACAGCACGATCACGACGATCTTCCACCCGGCGAAGTAGCCGATGTCGTAGTGCACCGGGTGCATCGGGCGGACGAGGTGGAACGACATCGTCCCCTCCCGGATCCGCTCCTCCCACCCGTTCGGGGTGAAGGCGATGTTCATGTTCCGGACCAAGGTCCAGACGATGTAGTAGGCGGCGAACGCGGCCGGGGTGTACCCGCCGACCGACCCCCCGGACTGCTCGGCGACGATCGACCAGACGACGAGGTAGACGACCGGCTCGACGACCATCCCGATCATCGACATGTAGTTCGCCGCCCGGTACTGCAGGTTGACCTGCACGCCGTGGCGCCCGAGGGTGCGGTAGAGGCGGATGTAGGAACGCCACGCGCCCGTCTCACCGGGCCCCGCTCGCGGGACCGGGGCCGATCCCGGTCGGGAGGGCGTCGGCGGGGGCCTCATCCGCCGGCGAAGACCATCTCGATCACGTCCTCGATCGGGGTGTCCTCGACCGTCAGGTCGGCGACCTGCTGCTCGCCGAGGAGGCGGGCGGTGACCGCCGCGGTGCGCTCCTTGTCGACGCGCAGGCTGACCACCGTCCCCTCCGCCTCGGTCCCGACCACCTCGCCGTACGCGCCGAGATCGGCGGGAACTTCGAGGGTGACGACGAGCAGGCGCTGGGCGGCGACGCGTGCCCCGAGCACGGCAAGGTCACCGTCGAACAGCAGGCGCCCGTGGTCGATGACGATCACCCGTTTGCACAGCGCCTCCACATCGGCCATGTAATGGCTGGTGAGGAGGATCGTCGCCTCGGTGCGGCGGTTGTAGTCGGCGAGGAAGGAGCGGATCCGCTTCTGCATCGTCACGTCGAGCCCGAGCGTCGGTTCGTCGAGGAAGAGCACCTCCGGGCGGTGGAGCAGCGAGTTGGCGATCTCCGCCTTCATCCGCTCCCCGAGGCTCAAGTTGCGCACCGGCTTGGCCGCGATCGCCCCCAGATCGAGGAGGTCGATCAACTCGTCACGCTGGGCGACGTACGCGTCGGTCGGCAGGCGGTAGATCGCCCGGGTCAGCTCGAAGCTGTCGAGCAGGGGGAGGTCCCACTGCAACTGGTTGCGGTTGCCCATCACCAGGGTCATCCGCCGCAGGTAGGCGTGCTCGCGGCGAAACGGCTCGTGCCCGAGGACGTGCACCTCGCCCGAGGAGGGGTGGAGGAGACCGGAGAGCATCTTCAGCGTCGTCGTCTTGCCCGCGCCGTTCGGGCCGAGGAAGCCGACGATCTCCCCCCGTGCGATCTGGAACGAGACCCCGTCGACGGCGACGACATCGCGCATCTTGCGGCGGAACAGGCTGGCGACCGAGGCGCGCAACCCGGCGTCACGCTCGGGGACGCGGAAGACCTTGCGCAGTTCGCCCGCCTCGATGACGAGCGACGCATCCGGCACGGAGCGACTCTACGCGGTGGTCACCCCAGGTAGAGCAACGTCAGCATCTGGGTCAGGACCCGTGCCGTCGCTCCCCAGATCGTCTCGTCGGCGAGCTCGAAGAACTGGATCGGCAGGACGCGGCCGTTCGCTCCCCAACGCTCCTCACGATGCGTGCCCGGGCGGGCCAGGTCGACGAGGGGGACGAAGAGGATCCGCTCCACCTCCGACGTGCCGGGGTGGAGCTGTGCTGGACCGGTCAGGCGGGCGAGCACGGGGATGATGTAGGAACGGCCTTGGATCGTCGCCAGGTGGTCGAGTTCGCCGTGTTCCTCGACCAACGCGGGGTCGAGGCAAACCTCCTCGTGCGCCTCGCGCTCGGCGGCGACGAGCGGTGTCTCCCCGGGCTCCATCCGTCCACCGGGGAAGGCGATCTCCCCGCGGTGGGTGGACAGGTTCCACGAACGGCGGGTGAGGAGCACCTCGGCACCGTGCGGACCATCTTGGAGGGCGACGAGCACGGCCGCGTTGCGCGCTCCCGACGGCGGCTCGAGCGGGCGCCGCTCGGTGTACGGGGCGAGCCGGGCGAGCACGTCGGCGGCGCCGAGCACGTCCCGCCCACCGTCGACGGCGCGCCACGGCGAAGGGGGCCCGGGCGTCCAGTCGGCTGGCCGGGGGATGATCTGCTGGCCACCGGCATGACGCTGAGGAGCCATGGAGCCCAGCCTACGGGCCAGGTGACAGCCGCCTCCGGACCCCACGCTGGGCGTCTGCGGAGCCGTGAGCGATCGTGGCCGACCGGGGCGGGCGGCCAGGTGCCGGCCGCGTCGTGTGCTCAGCCTGACCGGCGCTTGTTGCGCGCCGCGTTGACGGCCATGCCCGTGGCCCGGCCGGCGACCCGCCCGATCTGGGCGCTGCGACCCCCGGTCGTGGCCCCGGTCTTCACCCGTGGCGCGGGCGAGGAGTAGTCACTGCGGAGCACGACGTACGCATCGACGGCGGCGACGCCGAGGAGCACCCAGCGTACGTTGGAAGCGACGAGGTCCCCTCTGAGCAGCGCGGCGGCGATGATCACAACGACGAGGGCGACATCGACGGCTCGGTGCACGGGGCGCGGGACGCGGGGGAAGGCGGCCAACGGGCCGCGGGCCGTCGTCGCGTTGAGCACGACGGCCCCGCCGAGCAGCGTCGGCACGAGCGGCTTGCTCGTCTGCATCCCCTGGGCAAGGAGCAACACGCCGAGCAGGTATTCGACGAGCTGATGCAGCCAGAACGGCCGTTTCACCCGTCCCACGCTAGCTACTCACTCGCCCGCCTCCGTGGCCGTCGCCGCGCGGCCACCCGGCGACCAGCAAGCGCGCTGCACCGGGTGTCACGTTCCGGGATACGGAAATCCCCGGTAACCGGTGGTTCGGGTAACCCGGAACGGCGGGGCGGAACGCCCACACCGATCCTCATCACGGCGCCCGACGCGGACGAGCCCCGGGCCGAAGCCCGGGGCTCGTCGTCGATCGGTGGAAGTGCTCAGCCGTGGAGGCTGCTCACATCATCCCGGGCATCCCGCCCATGCCCCCCATGCCGCCGCCGGCCGGCATCGCCGGTGCCTTCTCCGGCTTGTCGGCGACGAGGCACTCGGTGGTCAGGACGAGCGCGGCGATCGACGCCGCGTTCTGCAGCGCAGCGCGGGTCACCTTCGCCGGATCGATGATCCCCCGGGCGACGAGGTCTTCGATCTCCCCGGTCGACGCGTTGAGACCGACCGGCCCGTCGGCCTCGAGCACCTTCTGAACGGTGATCGCGCCTTCCAGCCCCGCGTTGTCGGCGATCAACCTGGCCGGGGCGTCGAGGGCCTCGAGCACGGTGCGCGCTCCGGTCGCCTCGTCCCCGGTGAGGTTCTCGACGACCTTGGCCACCGCCGGGCGGGCCCGCAGCAGCGCGGTACCACCACCGGTGACCACGCCTTCTTCGATCGCCGCGCGGGTCGCCGAGACGGCGTCTTCGATGCGGTGCTTCTTCTCCTTCAGCTCGACCTCGGTAGCCGCGCCGACGCGGATCACGGCGACACCGCCGGCCAGCTTGGCCAGACGCTCCTGGAGCTTCTCCCGGTCCCAGTCGGAGTCGGTGTTCTCGATCTCCGCCTTGATCTGGTTGATCCGGCCTTCGACGTCGGCCTTGTCGCCGGCGCCATCGACGATCGTCGTGTCGTCCTTGGTGATGATCACCCGCTTGGCCCGGCCGAACAGGTCGAGCGTCGTGTTCTCCAGCTTGAGGCCGACCTCTTCGGAGATCACCTGCGCCCCGGTGAGGATCGCCATGTCCTGGAGCATCGCCTTGCGCCGGTCGCCGAACCCGGGGGCCTTCACCGCGACGGAGTTGAACGTGCCGCGGA
>CAZQEJ010000028.1:0-3056 GCA_964592165.1 uncultured Ilumatobacteraceae bacterium
GAGAGGGGACGTTGCATCGTGGAGTTCGGGATCTTCCTCAACGGGTATCTGCCGGGGCCCGCCGCCCATTCCCGCGCCCACGAACACGAGATGTTCGAGCGCGAGCTGCTCTGTGCCGAGCTGGCCGACAAGCACAACTGGAAGTACGTGTGGTTCGGTGAGCACCACGCGCTGACCGAGTACAGCCACCTCTCCGCGCCGGAGGTGATGATGGGCTACGTCGCGGCGCGCACGGAACGGATCCACCTCGGCTCGGCGATCACCTCGATCACGCCGCGCAAGGAGCACCCGGTGCGCTTCGCCGAGCGGGCGGCGATGCTCGACCACATCACCCGGGGACGCTTCGAGTTCGGCACCGGGCGTGGCGCGGGCAGCCACGAGGTGGCCTCGTTCGACATCGGCGACACGTCCTCGACCAAGGCGGAGTGGGACGAGGTGATCCGCGAGCTGCCGCGGATGTGGGCCCAGCGCGACTACGAGTACCACGGCACGTCGTTCACCGTGCCCACCCCGCACAACATCCTGCCCAAGCCGTACGGATCGTCGCACCCGCCGATGTGGGTCGCCTGCGGCAACCCGCCGACGTTCGAGAAGGCCGGCCGTCTCGGCCTCGGAGCGATCGCCTTCACGTTCGAGCCGGTGCCGACGCTCGCCCCGCACGTCGCCTCCTACAAGGAAGCGGCCGCGGCGTGCACCGAGCCGGTCGGGGAGTACCAGAACGACAACGTGATGATCACCGCGGGGATGATCTGCTTGTCGTCGCGCGAGCGGGCCCGCCAGATCGCCCTCACCCCCGGGCGCGGCTACCAGCCGTCGATGGTCGCCCTGTACCACGACACGATGCCCAAGCGGCGCGGCGCGGTCACCTGGCCCGACCCGCCGCGAGTGGTCGCCGACGAGGCGTCGCTCGACTGGGCGTTGGCCAACGGGTACTTCTTGTGCGGGACGCCGGAGGAGGTCTGCGAGCAGATCGCCCGCTTCGCCGACATCGGCGTCGATCAGCTCGTGTTCGGGATGCCGACCGAGGGCGTCCCCCACGAGGAGGTCCTCGAGCTGCTCGCCGTGTTCGGCGACGAGGTGATCCCCGAGTTCGACACCGACCCGGTGCACTCGACGACCCACCACCGGGCGACGGCGACGCCGAAGTGGCCGGAATTCGGCCATCCCGTGCCCGACATCCACGTCGAGGTCATCCCGGCCAACGCGCTGCTCCCCCTGCGCTGAGCCACCCTCGCTGACGGCGGCGGCGGCGGCCGCCGGTCGCGCCTACAAGTTCCAGATCCGCTCGGCGTTGCCGCACAGGATCAGGTCGCGCTCCGCGTCCGGGATCCCGGCGAACGCCCGGGCGATCAGCTTCTGGGAGTCCGGCCAGGACGTCACCGGGTGGGGGAAGTCCGTCGACCACAAGATGCTCTCCACCCCGATCTTGTGCCGCAGCAGCCCGAGCGCGTCCGGCTCGTCGATGAACGTGACGTTGATGTTGCGGTGGAAGTAGTGACTGGGCAGCTCGCTGATCGCGTCGAAGCGGTAGCCCTGGCGGAGCACGAGGTCGTCGACGATGTCCAGGTACCAGGGGATCCAGCCGAGCCCCGGCTCGACGAAGACGAGCTTGAGGCGCGGGTGGCGGACGAGCACACCGGTGAGGATCCACATCCCGAACGCCTCCGCGGTGGACAGCGCGGCCATCGGGACCATCACCCCCTTCTGCGGCGTCGGGTCGCGGCGGGTGAGGTCGTCGAGGTTCGTGTTCAGCCCGATGTGGCAGCACAGCGGCAGGCCGCTCTCCTCGATCGCCGACCACAAGGGGTCGTAGCGCGGATCGAAGTAGTCGGGCAGGCCGATCTCGTTGGGGAACACGGGGATCTGCAGCGACTTGGCGCCCAGCCCGACGACGCGCTGCACTTCGGCGATCGCCTCGTCGACGTTCGTGATCGGGATCTGGTAGCTGACCACGAGGCGCGCCGGATCGTGGGCGGCGAACTCGCCGAGCACGTCGTTGAAGGCCCGTGTCGCCTGGGCCACGCCCGTGCGCATGTCGCCGATGTAGCGGAAGGCGGAGACCTCCGAGTAGATCACCTCCACGTCGACGCCGTCGGTGTCCATGTCCTTCAGCCGCTCCGCGCCGTCGTGGTAGCCGGCGCGGGTGAACGCGGCATGGGGGTTGGCCTTCATCGAGTCCGTGTTCGCCTTGCCCGCCCCGGCGCCCATCCGCTGAGCGAACGCCTGCAGCGCGTCCAGGTACGGCTCGTGATAGCGCGCCTCGAGGTTGGCGAGGACCTGTTCGTGGCTGATCGCCACGTGCGAGTCGGCAGAGATCAGGCGCGATGCCATCGTCACTCCTTCGTTCCGAGGACCAGCCCCGAGCGGCCGGCGGAGACGACGACCCGGCGGGCGCCGTCGATCTGGTTGGCGGCGGTGCCGCGCAGTTGGCGGACCGCCTCGGTGATGTTGTTCATCCCGTGGATGTAGGCCTCGCCGAGCAGGCCCCCGTTGGGGTTGACCGGGATCTCCCCGCCGCGCCCGATGTGCCCGCCGGCGATCAGGTCCCGGGCTTCGCCGGGAGGGCAGAAGCCGAGCGCCTCGAGCTGGAGGAACACGACCGGACTGAAGTTCTCGTAGATCATCGCCACGTCGGTCTCCTCGGGCCGCCAGCCGCACTGGCGGTGGAGTTCGGCGGCGACGGTGGCGGTGTCGGCGTGGACGGTCAGGTCGGGTCGGTAGTAGTCGAACAGCTCGTCGCCGGCGCGGGCGTGGCCTTGGGCGGCGGCGAGGATCTCGACCGGGTGGCAGTCGAGGTCGGCAGCCCGCTCCGCGGTGGTGACGACGAGGGCGACGCCGCCGTCGGACTCCTGGCAGCAGTCGAGGAGGCGAATGATCGGCTCGACGATCCAGCGCGACGCCTGGTGGTCGGCGAGGGTGATCGACCGCCCGTGGAACCACGCCGCGGGGTTCGTCGCCGCCCAGTCGCGAGCGACGACCGTGTAGCGGCCGAAGTCCTCGTTGGTCAGCCCGTAGGCGGTCATGTAGCGGTGGAAGGCGAGGCCGTAGATCTTCGC
>CAZQEJ010000028.1:3156-4951 GCA_964592165.1 uncultured Ilumatobacteraceae bacterium
GAAGCGGTGCTCGTCATCGATCCCCTCACGACTTCGACCCTAAGGGTTTTGTAGCATCTCCAATGTCATGGGTGCAATCAGGCGTGAACGCGGCACGGTGGACGTCGGTGGCCTGCACGTCGGCACGGGGCACCCCGTTCCCCCCGGCATCGATCCGCTGGAGGTGACCGTCGTCGCCGGTGAACCGGAGGCGCCGGTCGTCGTCTGCATCCCGGCGGAGGGATGTCCGGCGCCTACTTCGATCTCCCGCTGCCCGGCTACAGCCTGCTCGAGCACCTCGGTGCGGCCGGGCTCGGTGTCGTGCTCCTCGGCCCGCCGTCGATCGGCGACCCGCGGCACGCCGACGGCGGTTACGACCTGATCCCTCCCACCGTCGCCGCGATCGACGCCGCGGTCCTCGCCGAGGTCGTCGATCGCACCGGCCTCGCTGCGCGCCCGCTCGTCGGTCTCGGTCACTCGATGGGGGCGATGCTGACGATCCTCGCCCAGGCCGAGCACCGTCCGTACGACGCGCTCGTCGTCCTCGGCTGGTCCGGGCGCGGCCTGCCGGCGATCGTCGACGAGACCGAGCTCGCCTACGCCGATCGCCCGGACGCCCTGTACGGCCCACCGGAGCCGCCCGCTCGGCGGACCACCGTGCTCGGTGAGCTCACCGAGCGGCGCTTCGGGCGGCCGATCATCACCGGGCGCAACGGACCGAGCGACTACGTGATGGGTGTCGGCGTCGACCCCGCGGCGCGAGCAGCGCTCGTCGCCGCCGGCGCGCCGTTGATCGGCTGTTGCGGCCTGGCGGCGATGATCCCCGGGTCGCACCGTCCCCAGATCGAACAGATCGACGTGCCCGTGTTCTGCGGGCTCGGGGAGCACGACATCACCCCCGAGCCGCGCCGCGTGGCCGAGGCGTTCGTCGGTTCGAACGACGTCACGCTCCACCTCCTGCCCGGCGCGGGGCACAACGCGAACGTGGCCCCGACCCGCGCCGCGCGCTGGGACCGGATCGTCGGGTGGGTGCGCAGCCTCGGGCTGCCCGCCCGCGCTCGGTAGGGTCACGCCGCAGATGGCCGCGACGAACAAGGCGACGAGTGGGCCTGGCCGCGAGCGGGCACGGGCGCGCACCGTCGCCGCGACCGACTACCTCGACCGGGTCACGTTGGTGCGCGTCGCCGCCGACCTCGCCGACGAGGCCGGCTGGTCGAAGCTGACCCTCTCGGCGGTGGCCAAGGCGGTCGACCGCCACGTGACCTCGCTCTACGCGCACGTCGACAGCCTCGCCGCGCTGCGCCGGGAGGTCGCCCTGCTCGCCACCGAGGAGCTCGCCGACGCGGTGTGGAAGGCGGTGCTCGCCCGGACCCGGGAGGACGCCTTGCGGGCGATCGCCACGGTCTACCGCTCGTTCTCCCTCGAGCATCCCGGCCGCGCCGCGGCGATCCTGAGCATCGACTACCGCAACGATCCGGGTTTCGCCGCCACGGCCGAGCGGCTCGCCGAGCCGGTGCAGGCGACGCTCCGCTCTTTCGGGTTGGGCGAGGAACAGGTGCACATCGCCCATCGCGTGTTCTCGGCGACGGTGCGCGGCCTGACCCTCGCTGTGCACTCCGACGAGCACACGCCCGACCCGATCCGCGACGAGACGTTCGACCAGGCGATCGCCCTGTTCGCCACCGCCTTGGCCTCCGGCGCCTGGCCCCGCTGACGGCCCGGTCGACATGGGCCGGCGCGCCGGCGTCCCGCCGCCGTCCGGCCCGCGGTCCCCTTTCCTGCCCAGATTCCCGTCCGTCGGGGCATCTGCCGGGTG
>CAZQEJ010000028.1:5051-10961 GCA_964592165.1 uncultured Ilumatobacteraceae bacterium
CCGGCGATCCGGCCCGGCGTCTCGCTGAAGTCGATCAGCATCCCGAACTGATCCATCGCACCGACCAGGCGTTGCTCGTAGTGCGTCACCCAGCCGCGCTCGATCAGCTCCGGATCGTCGAACACGCCGAGCCCGAAGTCGGGGTTGGACACCTCGCAGGGCACGCCCGCCGCGTCGAGAACGGTGAACCAGTGCCCGGCGGAGCGGGTGGCGAACTGCTTGGCCAGCCGCTCGGTCAGCTCCGCGTCGTCGCCGTGGCGGTGCAGCTCGACGATCGCCGGATCGCCGAGTGCGTGGGCGAGTGCTTCCCAGTGGGCGTCGGTCAGCGCGGCGAGGCACAGCCACCCCTCGGCGGTTTCGTACAGCCGGTAGCCGGGGCCGAACCCGTAGAGGTCGCGATCGAGGCGCGGCCGGGGCAGACCTTCCCCGGACTCGGTGACCGTGGTCGTCGACGCATTGAGCAGGCAGGCGTTGAGGATCGATGTGTCGACGAACTGGCCCTCACCGGTGCGCTCCCGGTGGTACAGGGCCTGGATGATGGCGATCGCCGAGAGGAAGCCGTTGCCCGTGTCGCCCATCGACGTCAGCGACCACAGCGGCTTGCCACCGGCATGCACCGCGCCGTCCTCGTAGGAGACGCCGGCCAGTGCCGAGCCGGTCTGGTCGTTGCCGGCCATCTGCGCCCGCGGGCCGCGGTCGTGACCGCGGGTGTGGCAGTAGATCAGCCGCGGGTTGATCGCCCGCAGGCTGTCGGCGTCGACCCCCAGGCGGACAGCCGCCTCGTAGCGCATGTTGTGCTGGACGACGTCCGCGCTGCGCACGAGCTCGCGCAACAGCTCCATCCCCTCCGGGCGCTTGAGGTCGATCGCCAGGCTGCGCTTGCCCCGGTTGCAGGAGAAGGCGATGTGCGTGGAATGCCAGTACATGTCCCACAACGTGTTGACCTTGATCACCTCGGCGCCGAGGTCGGAGAGCACCTGGGTTCCGAACGGTCCGGCGACGGCGAGGCCGAGGTCGAGGACGCGGATCCCTGCCAGCGGCGCGTCGAGGGGCCGTCCGTCCGGCGCTGGCGCGGCTGCGGAAGGCGAGGTTGCCGCCGCTTCGGCGCGCACCGCCGCGGTGTCGGCACCGACCGCCGAGCCGGGGGCGGCGACGGTGCTCGGCGCACCGTGGAGCTCGTAGACCATCCCCAGCTGGCGGACCGCGCCGAGCTCGGGGTGATCGACGCGCACGACGCACCTGTCGTCGAGCAACTCGTCGTCGGAGAACGCCTCTTCCGGTGAACGGATCGGTTGCAGGGCGACACCGACCTCGGCGCCGACGCGCACCCACTCCTCGGCAGGGAAGCGGGCGAACGCTGCGGCAAGCTGCGGGTAGTAGTGGTGGAGGACGACGATCTCCTCCGGGTTCGTCCCGATCCGGGTGGGGTCCTGGCGCGGTGCGTTGAGGCCCCCGGCGTCGAGGTGGTCGCCTTCGGAGCTGCCGAGGACGAACGCCGGGTTGGGCACCCAGTGCTGGACCCAGCGCCCATCGGCGCATCGGAACTCGCCCTTGGTGGCCCGCGGGTCGAGGACCCACATGTCGTACATCGGGGCGTCCGGACGCTCGCAGCGCTGCCAGGCGCCGAGCGTCACGGTCAGCGCGCCCTGGTACAGCGAGGTGGCCACGTGCTGACCCCGCCCGGTTACCTCCCGGGCGCGCAGCGCGGCGGAGATCCCGGTCGTCGCCAGGTAGGCGGCGGCCAGGCTCGGCCAGGTCGAGTGGGCGAACAGCGGTCCCTCGCGCTCGGGTCCCTCGGCGCAGCCCGGGGGGACGTCGAGCTCGGGGAACGTCGGCTCGCGGTGGTTCATCCGCGGCACCGGCCCGCCGGCAAAGCCGCGTGACTCCCACTGCAGGCCGAGGCGGGCGGCGACGAGCGCGTCGTATGCGGGGCGCTCGGCGAGCGACGTGTCGCCGTAACCGGTGATCGAGCAGTGGATCAACCGGCCGTTGAGCGCCGCGAGGCGCTCGGGATCGAGGCCGAGGCGGGCCGCGGTCGCCGGGGAGAAGCTCTCGATGAGCACGTCCGCACCGGCGACGAGGCGGTCGAAGACGTCCCGGTCGGAAGCGGTGGTCAGATCGAGCAGCGCGCTGCGCCGGCCGCGCATCCAGGTCCGGTACCCGGGCAGGGAGCGCATGGGGTCGCCCCCGGGGGGTTCGATCTTGGTCACCTGTGCACCGTGGTCGGCGAGCAGCATTCCGGTGATCGGCCCGGAGACCCCCGTGGACAGATCGAGCACCTTGAGCCCCGTCAGCACGCCTGCCATCGCGTCCTCCTCATGACCGGCGACAACCCCGTTCCCAACGGGCGATGGTACATCACCCTAAGGCTTTTGGTCGGGGGGTGGGCAGGGCGGTGCCTGCGGACGGGGCAAGCTGTACCGATGGGTGACCGGCAACGGGTGGCGGGGGGAGGCGTCCGCACGAGCGCTTCTGCCGGAGCGGGGAGCGACCGCCGCCGCTGCAACCAGTGCGGTCGGGGACGACGGGCGATCGACCCGGCGAGCGAGGAGGGGTGATGGACTTCGCCGAGAGCGACGAGATCGGGTTGTTGCGCGAGGCGGTCGGGGCGATCGCTCGCTCCTACGGGCACGCTTACTACGTCGACTGCGACCGCCGCGGTGCGAAGCCCGACGAGCTGTGGGCCGAGTTGGCCGACGGGGGTTTCCTCGGGGTGAACATCCCCGAGGCCTACGGCGGAGGGGGCCGGGGGATCACCGAGTTGGCCGTCGTCTGCGAGGAGGTCGCCGCCGCCGGGTGCCCACTGCTGCTGATGCTCGTCTCTCCGGCGATCTGCGGGTCGATCATCACCCGTTTCGGCGACGACGAACAGCGGGCGCGGTGGCTCCCCGGGCTCGGGGCGGGTACGGAGAAGATGGTCTTCGCCATCACCGAGCCGGATGCCGGGTCGAACAGCCACCGGATCTCGACCGTCGCCACTCGCTCCGAGGGGGGTTGGGTGCTGCGTGGCCAGAAGTACTACATCTCCGGGGTCGACGAGGCGGAGCGGATGCTCGTCGTCACCCGCACCGGGATCGACGAGGCGACGGGGCACGCCGAGCTGTCGCTGTTCGTCGTCGACACCGGCGCACCGGGGCTGACGGCGACGCCGATCGACGTCGGGATCGTCGCCCCGGAGAAGCAGTTCACGGTGTGGTTCGACGACGTCGAGGTCACCGCCGACCGTCTCGTCGGCGGTGAGGGTGCCGGTCTACGGGTGCTGTTCGCCGGGCTCAACCCGGAGCGGATCCTCGCCGCCGCCCTGCTCGACGGGATCGGTCGCTACGCGCTGGAGCGGGGCGCGGCCTATGCCCGGGAGCGCTCGGTGTGGGGACGGCCGATCGGCTCCCACCAGGGGATCGCCCACCCTCTGGCCGAGGCGAAGGTCGCGCTCGAGGCCGCTCGGCTGCTCACGGCGAAGGCCTGCTGGCAGTACGACAACGGTCTCGACGCGGGGGAGGCGTCGAACATGGCCAAGCTCGCCGCCGGCGACGCGGCGGGCGCCGCGCTCGACCGGGCGATCCAGACCCACGGAGGCAACGGGATGGCCGTGGAGTACGGCCTGGCGACGATGTGGGGGATGGTCCGCATGCTGCGCATCGCTCCGGTCTCCCGGGAGATGATCCTCAACTACGTCGCCCAGCACTCCCTCACCCTCCCCAAGTCCTACTGACCCCCGCCCAACTTTGGAGGAAGTTGCCACGTCAGAAGCGGCAGACCTCCAAAGTTCGGGGAGACGTGGGTCAGTGGGTGGCGAAGGCGTGCAGGGCGGCGATGGCGGCCGGGGGGTTGGAGGCGTTGATCCCGTCGGCCCCGAGGTCGAGCAGCGCGCTGTACCCGGCGACGTCTTCCCCCTCGCCGTTCGGCCAGACCCACGTGCGCAACCCGGCCGCGTGGCTGGCGGCCACGTACGCCGGGGTGAACACCTCGATCCCCTCGTAGTTCGGGGGGACCTGCATCAGCGGCGCCCAGGCCGGCGGCGGGGTGCCGCCGAGGACGAACGCGGTGCTCATCTGCAACCCGGGGGTGATCAGCACGTCGGGCGCCGCGGCGTGGAAGTGGTCGACGACCGCGTCGTCGAAGGATGTGACGATCACCCGTTCACCAGCCCCCGTCTCGGAGAGGAGGGCGGCGAGCGCGTCGGCGGCGGCGAACGCCGCGGGGGCCTTGCCCTTGATCTCGATGTTGACGACGAAGCGTGGGTAGCGCTCGAGCAGCTCGCGGAACGCGGGGATGGCAAAGTCGTCGGGCGTGTACCCGGCGGGTGGGGCGACCTCACCAGTGCGCATCCCCCGGTAGAGGTACGCCGAGCCGGGTTGGTCCTTGCACGTGCAGGTCTCCGTGAACCAGTACGCGTCGTCGAGCCGGTGGAGCTCGGCGAAGGGCGTCTCGGCAACGACGACGTCGGCCTCGGTCGTCCGCCCGGTGCGGTCGTCGTGCTGGATGACCAACACGCCGTCGGCAGTCAACTGGAGATCGACGTCGAGCACGTCGACCCCGGCACGTACCGCCTCGCCGTAGGCGAACAACGTCGAGTGGGGGGCGACGTCCTCCCCGCCGGCGTGGGCCAGGATCACCGGGCGGCCGAGGGCGAACATCTCCCGGGCGGTGGGCACCGGACTGGCCGCCGCCGACACCGTGCCCAGCGGCGCATCCGTCGGGGAAGCAGCAGGCGGCGTGCCCGGTGCCGAGCCGCTCGTCGGAGCGGGAACTGCCGTGGTCGCCGGCTGCGGCGCACTCGTCGCCGCGCCCGGCGCGCTCGAGGTGACCGCCGGATCCGCGGACTCCGTGGAGGTCGTGGCCCCGTTCCCACTGGAGCACGCGGCGAGGATCAGTGCACCGAGCACCGCCAGGGCGCGCCCGGCCCACCTCCCCCGATCACCGCCGATGAGCGTGGTCTGCACGGGGCGCACGCTACGTGTCCCGGTCAGGACAGGTCGATCTTCTTGTCCATCCCCAGGATCGACAAGAAGAAGCTGGCCAGGATCGTCGACGAGCCGATGACGACGGCGAGCGCGGCGGGGACGACGACGCGCAGCTGATCCCCGGGGTCGAGGTCGCCGAAATCCCGTGTCCGCCAGCGCCAGAACGAGGCCACGGCGGCGATCGCGCCGGCGAGGAGCACGGCCAACCCGAGGAGCAGGCCGCGCTCCAGGCGGAAGCGGGCCCCGAGCCGGTCGACCCGCTCGTCGGGGGGCAAGAAACCTTTGGCCACCGCGTAGATCTTGGTGAACAAGGCGAACGTCACCGCCTGGAACCCGACCGTCGTCATCGCCGCGGCGTAGACGAGGGTGGACACGTCGAGGGTCACGCCGCCGAGGTGGATCGGCCCGGCGACGAGCGCCGCGCTCAGCATCAGACCGACGGCGAAGAGGACCGCGCCGGGGATCAGGAACAACCAGCGCGGGCTGTACAGGAGGAGGAAGCGGAGGTGCCTCCACCCGTCCGGCCAGGTGCGCAGGTGCGGCTTGCGGCTCCGCCCGTCGGGGCGCAGCGTCGTCGGCACCTCGCGGATGTCCAGCCCCCGCAGGCCGGCCTTGACGACCATCTCGCTGGCGAACTCCATCCCCGTGGTGACCAGACCGAGCTTGGCCACCGACTCCTTGCGGAAGCCGCGCAGGCCGCAGTGGAAGTCGCCCGCCTTCAGCCCGAAGAACAACCGCCCGATCCCCGACAGCACCGGGTTGCCCACCCGGCGGTGCAGCCAGGGCATCGCCCCCGGGGCGATCCCCCCGGCGAAGCGGTTGCCCATCACCACCTCACCGCCGGCGCGCAGTTCGTCGAGGAACGGGCCGAGGGCGGAGAAGTCGTAGCTCTCGTCCGCGTCACCCATGATCACGTAACGCCCCCGGGCCGCGGCGATGCCCCCCA
>CAZQEJ010000028.1:11061-12508 GCA_964592165.1 uncultured Ilumatobacteraceae bacterium
GGACGACGTTCGGGTCGTGGGTGTTGTGCCAGATGACGAACCGGTCGTTCTCCCACACCTCGACGAATCCGATCGCCTGTGCGCTCGACGTGCTCAGCAGTACCTGGGAGTAGGTGCTGCCCCGTTCCATCACGTAGTAGTCCGCCTTCGCCACCAGATCGGCGGTGGTCGTCAGCTGCAGTGACTGCCGGTCGGTGTACAAGTTCATCGCTCGGGCGCGGAAGAAGCTGATCACGTCCTGCGGTCCGGCGAGGTCGCGCACGGCGGCGAACATCTCCTGCGCTCTCGGGTCGCTCGGTCCCCACAACGTGGCGTGGCGTTCGTCGACCCGGCGGGCGGTGTGGTGGTAGAGGGTGACCACGTTCGTCAGGGCGAACACGGCGACGAACACCGTGGCGCTGATCGCCGCCACCCGCCGCCCGGCGAGCGAGCCGGCGAGGGCGGCGACCCCCTGGTAGGCGAAGTAGGCGAGCAGCGGCGTGATCGAGAACAGGTACCGGCCCTCGTGGAACGGTTGGACCCCGACGATCACGCAGACGGTGACGAGGTATCCGATGAGTACCGCGTCGATCGCCAGGGCGCGCACGGCGCGCACGACCAACCCCCCCACGGCGGCGACGAGGAACGCGGCGAGGAGCACCTTGGCCAACGCGCTCGACCCGAGCACGCCGAGATGGTCCGCTCCCTGGTCCTTCACTGCCAGCTGCTCGGCGAGGATGTCGCGGAACCAGACGACGTTCGGCCACAGGCGGCGCAGCCCGGCCCCCGGGTAGCGCTGGAAGAGCACCGAGGGCAAGGCGAGCTGGAGGCCGGCGACGAAGACGATCACCGTCACGTAGGGCACGATCCGCCGGCCCCAGTCGACAGCGCGCAGCATGGTGCCCCACCGTGCGCCCCGCTCCCGGGAACGAACGACGTCGACCACGTCCCACACGGCGAGGGCGGCGATCACCGCCAGCCCGTCCCGGCGGATCGAGTAGGCGTAGGCGGCGAACAGGCCGAGGACGACGAGCGGCCAGCGCGGCCCGCTGCGGAACGCGCCGCGGGTCCGGCACCGGTCGTGCCACCACAGGGTCAGCCCGACGAACAGCAGGTAGGGGAACTCGGAGAGCACGGTGTCGGTCCAGCCGACGTAGGACATCCCGAACCCGACGATCGTGAACACGGCGAACGCCCCTGGGCGCCCGATCCGGCGGGTGACGATCGCCAGCAGGGTGAGCAGGAACCCGGCGAAGAGCAGGGCCTCGACGACCTTCAACACGCCGTAGTTCAGGCCCCACAGGGCATAGATCGGGGCGATCATCAGTGGCCAGCCCCACGGGTAGGAGTAGGGGCTGAACGTGTGCCACGACGAGTCCTGCACCGTCAGCTTGTTCACCGCGAGGACGTGGGAGACGTCGCCGTCGACGATCGAGCGCCCCTGGCGGAGGTACAGGGCGAAGTCGTC
>CAZQEJ010000028.1:12608-23900 GCA_964592165.1 uncultured Ilumatobacteraceae bacterium
CCGGAGTAGGCCGTCGACTCCTCGATCGGGAACGTGATTCCCTCGGGGTGGACGAGCCCCGTCCAGTACGAGCCGTCGTCGCGCCGGTGGCCGCGGGTCCAGGCGAGGAGGTCGACGGCGGTCGAGTAGTCGCCGATCACCGCGTGGGCGATCGCGCACTCGGCGGTCTCCGCCGCGGTGACCCACGGCTCGTCGCTCACGCAACGCACCCCGAGGCCCTCGATCACGAAACGTGACCAGCCCTCGGTCAGCCGCGCCTTGGCCTCCGGTCCGACGAGGGTGTCGGTGAGCACCGGGTAGTACCAGTCCATCGCCCAGCGGTGCTTCGGCTCGAACGCGTCGGGCCGGGCGCACACCGCGCCTCCCAGGAGATCGGCGGCACGAGCCCAATCCGGGCGAGGGGTGCCGTGCAGCGCGGCGAGGCGAACCCCGCAGTCGAGCGCGTGCCAGATCGACGAGGAGCCGGTGAGCAGCGCGTAGTCCCACGGACGAGATCCGTCCTCGCACGCCCAGAGAATCGCCCCGGTGGGGAGCTGCATCGACACGACCCAGTCGAGGGCTCGTTCCACGGTCGGCCAGAGGTGATCGACGAAGCCCCGATCACCGGTCGACAGCCAGTGGTGCCAGACGCCGGTGGCGATGTACGCGTTGACGTTCGTGTCGAGCTTGGGATCCTCGATCGATCCGTCGGGGAGGTAGTAGTTGAACCAGCTTCCGTCGGGTCGTTGGGTGTCGACCAACCACTCGTAGGCCCGCTCGGCGTTGTGGTGGAAGCCGGCGACGTCGAGGGCCATCGCCGTCTCCACGTGGTTCCACGGATCGCAGTGCCCGCCGGGGAACCAGGGGATCATCCCGTCGTCGAGCTGCAGCGCGGCGATCGAGGACGCGGTCTGGACGATCTCTTCCGCGGAGAGGACCCCGATGATCGATACCGGTGCCGTCCCCTGGCTGCGCACCGCCCGGCTCATGCGGCCCTCCGCGCCTGCCGGGCCGGTTCGGCGAGCGCCGCAGCCGGCTTGCGCGCGTAGACGATCGCACTCTTGCCGAGCACCGGGGAGAGGACCTTGTCGATCAGCCGCACGCTGCGCGGGCCGCGCACGATGTCCCACTCGAGGAAGCGGCGGTAGGCGGCCACGGCGCGGTGGTCGTCGTCGCGTGGCCCGACGGCGCACTTCAGCCACCAGTACGGGGAGTGCAGGGCGTGGGCGTGATGCGAGCCGTAGACCTCCAGCCCCGCCGCACGCAGCTTGGCCTGCAGCTCGGTCAGTGAGTAGATCCGCACGTGGCCTCCCACGGACTTCGGCGCGTGGTACTCGTCGGAGAGCATCCAGTTGATCTTCTCCGGCCACCACGTCGGGACGGTCACCCCCAGCGTCCCGCCTGGGGTGAGCACCCGGGCAAGCTCGGCGATCGCGCCGACGTCGTCCTGGATGTGTTCCAGCACCTCGGAGGTGACCACCCGGTCGAACACCGCGTCGGGGAACGGGAGCCGGGTGGCGTCGCCGCGCAGCACACCCGCGCACCGATCGGCGGGGATCTCTCCCGCTTCGATCATCGCCACGAACGTGGCCCACGTCCCGCCGACCTCGTCCGCGGCGTAGTCGAGGGCGACGACCCGCGCCCCGCGCCGAGCCGCTTCGAACGCGTGCCGGCCGAAGCCCGCGCCGGCGTCGAGGAAGAGCTCGCCCGGGCGGAGCCCGAGCTTGTCGTAGCGGACCGTCAGCACGTCAGCCGAGCCGCCCGTTGCGCTTCAGCTTCTCCACGTTGGCCGGCATCGCGAGCACTTCCCGGTACTGCTCGACGGTCAGCGCGGCGCAGTGCCGCCAGCTCCAGCGCTCGACGACCCGTTGCCGTCCGGCGGCACCGACCCGCTCGCGCAGCGGGGGGTTGTCCAGACCGCGGCGGATTGCCGCGGCGAGCGAGTCGACATCTCCGGCGGAGCAGCCGAGGACCGTCTCCCCGTCCCGTCCGGTGACCTCCGGCAAAGCCCCGCCGTCGGTGGCGACGAGGCATGTCCCGGTGGCCATCGCTTCGATCGCCGGAAGGCTGAACCCCTCGTACAGCGAGGGGACGACGGCCAGTTCCGCCTCGGCGTAGAGCTCGACGATCCGCTCGTCGGGGACACCGGAGACGAAGTCGATGTACGGGCGCAGGCCGAGGGAGTCGATCAGGTCGGCGGAATGCCCGGGGCGGGGTCTGCCGATGATCGTCAGGCGGATGTCGTCGCGCTCGGTGCGCAGCTTGGCCATCGCCTCCAGCAGGTAGGAGAGTCCCTTGAGGGCGACGTCGGCCGACGCGGTGGTGATCAGCCGGCCCGGCTGGCGGGCGACGTGGGGGAGTGGTGTGAACAACTCGGGGTCGACGCCGACGGGGACAAGGCGCATCCGGTCGAGGCTGACCCCCATGTCGCCGTTGATGTCCTTGATCGAGTTCTCGCTGACGACGACGATGCGCGGCATCCGGCTGGCGACCCGTCCCTGCATCTTGACGAACGAGTACCAGCGGGACACGGAGAGCTTGCGGTACCAGTTCTTCGCGTGGCTGACCTCGAGCTCGCGGTCCTTGGTGATCGGGTGGTGGAGGGTGACGATCGTCGGGATCAGCTTCTCCACGGCGAGCATCCCGTAGCCGAGGCACTGGTTGTCGTGGACGAGGTCGAAGTCGGCGGTGCGCCGCTTCAGCTCGCGGTGGACGCGCACGGAGAAGGCGAGCGGCTCGGAGAACGTCCCCGTGGCGAACTGAGCGACCTCGACCAGGTCGCCGAGCGACTTGACCTCCCAGAAGCCGGGGAAGCGGCCGGGGTACTGGTCGTTGAAGATGTCCAGGCTGCGCAACGGGTGGAGCTCGACGCGCTCGTCGAGCACCGGGTACGGCTGGCCGCCGTAGACCTCGACGTGGTGGCCGAGATCGGTGAGCGCCTTGGTCAGGTGGCGGGTGTAGACGCCCTGCCCCCCGACGTGTGGTTTGCCGCGGTACGTCAGGTAGGCGATGCGCAGCGGCGCGTCCGGGTCGAGGGCGGAACGCATGGCGGGCGAGCCTACCGGCCATCGCCTACCGATCAGTAACCTGAGCCGGGCGCGCTCAGCGCCGCCAGCACCAGCGGAACCAGTGTTCGAGCGTCTCGCCGGGGGCGAGCACGTGGGGGGCGATGGTGAACCCGTCGGGAGGTCCCGAGCTCGGCTCGACGCACGTCGTGTCCGGCTGCTCGTCGTAGACAACCCACACCGGGCAGCTGCTCGTCAGCTCGACGCGCAGCTCCCCCCAGCGGAGCACGACCGGCTGGGTGACGCCGCTGAACGCGTCGTCCCACGGTCCGGGTGGGACGGGGACGAGCTCGTCGAGGGCGATCCCCTCCTCGTCGCGCCGGTACATCGCCGCGGCACGGAAGTCGAGCTCGTCGGGTCTGATGAACCACGGGTGCCAGCCGAGCTGGGCGGGCATCGGCCGCTCCCCGGCTGTGACGGCGAGGGTCATCATCAGCTCACCGTCGCCGAGCACGATCCGCTGCCGGGCTTCGCCGCCGAACGGCCACGGTGACCCGAAGGCGAGGGCGAGTTCGCCGTCTCCCATCTCCTTCCACGGGTTCTGGTAGCCGTAGCCGTGGATCGCGTGGCCCCCGAGGTTGCCCGGCAACTCGTAGGTGGTCCCGGCAAAGCGGAACCGACCGTGGCGGATCCGGCCGGCGAAGGGGACCATCGGGAACGACCCGCCGACCAGCGGATCACCGCCCGGGCTGGGCGGGTGGAGCAGGTCGCGCCCCTCCACCCGCAGTCTGGCGATCCGTCCGCCGCAGTGCGGGTCGCACACCAGCAACGTGTCTGAGGCTGCCTCGCCGGTCATCGGCTGCCCCGCCTGTCTGGCACCGTGCCCGGACGTTCGCTCCCCATGCTTGGCGACGTCACGAGGTCATCTGATCACGTCTGGAGGTGTGACAGCGTGGGTGAGACGGCAGGCAACCATCATCGCCTCTTGACCTATCATCTAGATCTTAGATAAGGTTGATCCTTAACAACGTGGTCCTGGAGGTGCGTCGCCGAGTCGACGAGGACCCGGCAGTGGCGTGCCATCGCCGGGTGAGGTGCCGCTCGGGACGTGACAGGTAGGGGGAACACTCACAATGAGGGCAGTCCGAAGCAGGATGCGAGTCGCTCGCTCGATCGGCGTGCTCGCCGCCGCGGTGCTGGCCGTTGCCGCGTGCGGGAGCAGCGACGACGGAGGCGGCGCAAGCGCCACGACTGCTGCCGCCACCACGGCGGCAGCACCAACCACAGGAGCACCGGAAACGACCGCCGGGGGTCCGGCGACGACCGGCGCCGCGGACGCCCCTACCACCGCAGCAGCGTCGGATCCGTACGCACCGAAGCCGCTGGCGAAGCGGGCACAGGTCAGCATCGCCTACGCGGCTCCGCTCGAATATGCCGCGCCGATCTTCCTCGCCCAGGAGTTCGGGGAGTTCGAGAAGGAAAACCTCGACGTCAAGATCGAGCAGACGTTGGACTCGCTCACTCTGATGAGCACCGGCAAGCTCGATGCATCTTGGGGAGCGCCCGACGCGGGGATGATCAACGCGATCGCCTCAGGTATCGACGTCAAGTGGGTCGCGGGCAACTACGTCCCCGATCCAGCGTCCAAGTCGGGACTGTGGATGCGAGCAGCGGTGGTCGGCAACCCGCCGGACATCGCCAAGATGGCCGGCACCACGACGACCAACTCGCAGGTTGGTGGCGTCGTCACCTACTTCATCGATCGCTTGCTGCAGGGATCTGGGGTGACGATCAAGCAGCTCAACTTCAAGAAGCTGTCGCCCGGCGACACGCTCGCCGCGCTGCAGAACGGAGCGATCGACGGTGCATGGCTGCTCGATCCGTTGTACAAGCAGGTCGAGAACGACCCGAACATGGTCTTCGTGGGTGGGCCACCCCTGGGGGAGGTCGGTGGTGGCATGATCTTCAGCCAGCGCCTCCTCGACCCGGCGAACAAGGACGTCGCCGTTGCATTCCTTCGGGCGATCCGGCGAACGATGGCGACGCACCTCGCGCCCGGTTACAAGGACGACCCGGAGATGGTCGCCCTCCTCGCCAAGTACGGCGGCATCCCCGAGGACCAGGTCAAGGCCTCGAGTGAGCTCGACTTCGATCTGACCATCGCCGACGGCCTCGGCACCCGGATGCAAGCGACGTGGGATGAGCTCGGACTTCTCGACAAGGGCCCGCTCCCCGAGGACAAGGTCGTCGACCGCTCCTTCGTCGAAGCCGTGGAGTCGTCCTCGTCGTGAGCGAGACCGTCATGGCGGATGGCGCTCGTTCGCCGCTGGGGTCCAGCGAGGCAGCTCCTCTCAGCCGTCCGAGGATCTCCCTTACCGGTGTCACCCGTTCCTTCGGGACGGGTGGCACCGCCGTCCACGCTCTTGGACCGGTCGACCTCCAGATCGCTTCCGGCGAGTTCGTCTGCCTCGTCGGCCCGTCGGGATGTGGCAAGTCAACGCTGCTCCGGCTGGTCGGCAAGCTGCTCCGCCCGAGTGCGGGCACGATCGAGCTCGTCGAGGGTGATCGCAGCGGCCGGACGACAGCCGTCGTCTTCCAGGACTACAGCATCTTCCCGTGGCGAACCGTCGCGGCGAACATCCGCCTCGGGCTCGACCTAGCCGGAGTGCCGCGCAAGGAGGCGAACGATCGGGTGCGGGTGTGGGTCGAGCGACTCGGGCTGAGCGGCTTCGAGCGCGCCTACCCGGAGACGCTCTCCGGGGGGATGAAGCAGCGGGTCTCGATCGCCCGTGCGTTGGCCGTCGATCCGGAGATCCTCCTGATGGACGAACCGTTCGCCGCGCTCGACGCTCAACTCCGGCTCCTCCTCCAAGAGGAGTTGCTCAGCTTGTGGCAGGCGTACCAGCGAACGGTGCTCTTCGTCACCCACAGCTTGGACGAGGCGATCCTGCTCGGTGACCGGGTCGTCGTCATGTCCTCACGGCCAGGGAAGATCCTCGCCGACATGCGCGTCCCGTTCGGTCGACCGCGATCGAGCGACGTGCGCGGCAGTGCCGAGTTCGGGCACCTCGAGCGCGAGATCTGGGAGATCCTCCGATCGGAGGTCAACCACGCGCTCGGCCGTGAGTCGATCCCGCAGGGAGAACGACGTGGGAAGTGAGATGGTGGCAGCAGTTGATCGACCAACGACTGGGGCCGATGGGCGCCCACCCGGTACTCCGCCCGCCGATCACACCGCTGGGGGGGCCGTGGTCGAGGTCCTTGGGCCGGGTCCGGCCGAGCGGGATCCAGCGCGCTACCACGCGCGCCGCCGCCGGCTCGAACGCTCCCTCGCCTGGTTGACCCCTGCGGTGCTCCTCGCCGCGTGGGAGGGGGCGGCGCGCCTCGGCTGGATCGACCAGCGCTTCTTTCCGGCGCCGAGCACGATCGCCGACACGACGGTCGACCTGATCAAGTCCGGCCAGTTGCAAGACGACGTGTGGATCAGCGCGAAGCGGATCCTGATCGGTTTCTTCGTCGGCGTCGTCGTGGGCATCGTCGGTGGGCTGGCCCTTGGTGTGTTCCGGACTGTGCGCGCTGCGCTCGAACCGACCCTGATGGCGCTGTACACGGTGCCGAAACTCGCCCTGCTGCCACTACTCCTCTTGATGTTCGGTATCGGCGACACTCCCAAGATCGTCATTGTTGCGATCACTGTCTTCTTCTTCATGTGGCTGACGGTCATGGAGTCGATCATCTCCACGCCGAAGGGAATGATCGAAGCGATGCAATCGTTCGAGGCCAGCCGATGGCAGATGTTCCGCTACGTCTATCTGCCGCACTCTCTGCCTCAGATCTTCGTTTCGGCCCGGCTGTGCGCCGGGATCTCGATCCTGGTGATGATCGGCGTCGAGTTCGTGCAAGGCGGGGACGGAATCGGCTACCTGATCTGGAACTCGTGGAGCTTGTTCATCGCCCGCCAGATGTACGTCGGGATCGTCACCGTCGCGGTGATGGGCCTCGTGTTCTCTTCGATCATCAAGGCGATCGGCCGCAAGGTCCTGCCGTGGGCACCCAACGACAAGACCCATGGCCTCGCCTGAGCGGCAGGTTGGCGACTCGACCATGAATCGCCCAGACGAGGAGTCCGGGTGGATCAGCGCCGAAGGGTCCCTGTGGGATCAGATCGAGCGACGTGCCGCTGCCACACCGGACGCGGTGCTGGCCACCGACGAACTGGGCAGGGCGCTCACCTGCGGCGCCTACCGCGACCACTGCCGTGCGTTGGCCGTAGAGCTCCTCGGCGAGGGCGTGCGTCCGGGCGACACTGTCGCTTGGCAGATGCCCACCTGGCTGGAGACGATCGTTCTCACAGGCGCGCTCGATGCACTTCGAGTCGTGCAGGCACCGATCCTGCCCCAACTGCGGGAGCGCGAGGTCGCGTTCATCACCGATCAGGTACACGCTGCATGGTACGTCCACCCGGGAGCGTGGAACCGTTTCGACTATGGCGAGCTCGCCGCCCGGCTGCAGGCCGAGGGTGGTACACGCCTCGCCACCGTCACCATCAGTCGTCCACATCTACCCACGATGTCGGATCCCATCGCCGCCGATGACCTGTCGATCGCCGATAACCGGACAGAGCACTGGTACTTCTATACATCGGGAACGACCGGCGTACCCAAGGGCGTCCGCCACGGGCACGACTCGGTCGTCGCAGCAACGATGTCGATGTGCCGCCGGATGCGTGTTCGTGCCGACGACTGCAGCGTGGTTGCCTTCCCGCTCACCCACATCGGTGGGATCAACTGGTTGATGGCCGCGCTCGTCAGCGGGTGCTCCCTGTTGGTGATCGAGTCGTTCGCCGCGCCCGGCACGATGGACGTGATCGCTCGCCACCCGGTCACGTTCGCCGGGGTGACGACCGCGTTCCACCTCGCCTATCTCGCCGAGCAGCGCCGTCGCGGCACCGACCATCCACTGCTCCCCTCGGTCCGTGCCTACCCGGGCGGTGCCGCCCCCAAGCCCCGAACCCTGCAGCAGGACCTGATCGACACGATCGGCGGCGTCGGGATCGTCGCCGGGTTCGGGCTGACCGAGTTCCCGATGATCACGATGAGTTCGGTCGACGATCCGCTGGAGAAGCTCGCTGCGACTGAGGGCAGGCCATCGCCGGGAGTCGACGTCGTGATCGTCGGCAAGGACGGTCACCGATGCGCACTGGTGGAGGACGGTGAGATCTGCGCTCGCGGGCCGAACGTGATGCTCGGCTATGTGGACCGATCGCTGGACGCGGCGGTGTTCGACGCCGATGGCTATTTCCACACTGGCGACCTCGGTCACCTCGACGCCGACGGCTACCTCGCCGTCACTGGGCGGTTGAAGGACGTCATCGTGCGCAAGGGTGAGAACATCAGTGCCCGCGAAGTCGAAGAGCTCGTCTTTGGTCACCCAGCGGTCGCCGACGTCGCCGTCGTCGGGTTGCCCGACGACGAGCGCGGCGAGATCGTCTGTGCCGTGATCACACCTGTCGAGGGGGCTTCGCTCACCGCGGGCGAGATCGTCACCTACCTCAGGGGCCTTGCCGTCATGGCCCAGAAGTTGCCCGAGCGGATCGTCTTCGTCGAGGACTTGCCGCGCAACGGCGCAGGCAAGGTGGTCAAGTCCGAGTTGCGCGAGCGCATCCTGGCCGGCGCCGCCGGTGGATGGCGAGTGTCGCCGTGACACGGAGGGTGCGCGCTACCGATCTGGAGTCGCCACGATGGATCTGACATACCCACCCGAGGCGGAGGCGTTCCGGGCGGTCACCCGGGAGTGGCTTCGCGCTGAGTTGCCCTCCGGCTGGTTCGACGGCACAAGGCCAACCGGCGACGCGTGGGTCGACTTCTGCGCTGAGTGGAACGACCGGCTCCACGCGACGGGGTGGGCGACACCAACGTGGCCGGTCGAGTACGGCGGCCGCGGTTTGAGCCAGATCGAAGGGGTGGTCCTCGCCGAGGAGTTGGCCACCTCCGGAGCGCCGATCCAACCGCCCGCCGGCGGTGAGATCCTCCTCGGCCCGACGATGCTGCACTGGGGCACCGACGCGCAGAAGGAGCGCTTCCTCCCGCCGATCGCCCGCGGCCGGGAGATCTGGTGCCAGGGATTCTCCGAGCCCGGCTCGGGCTCGGACCTCGCCTCGCTGCGAACCTCAGCGGTGCGTGACGGCGCGGATTGGCGCGTCGACGGTCACAAGATCTGGACCAGCCAGGCGCAGCATGCCGACTTCTGCTTCATGCTCGTGCGCAGCGACCCGGACTCCTCGCGCCATCACGGCATCTCCTACCTGTTGATGCCGATGGACCAGCCGGGCGTGGAGGTGCGCACGATCGTCCAACCCGACGGCACCGCCGGATTCGCCGAAGTGTTCTTTGACGGTGCCCGCTGCCCGACCGACAACACCCTCGGCCCGGAAGGTGCGGGGTGGCGGGTGGCGATGTCAACCCTCGGCTTCGAACGGGGAACGTCGGCGACGTCAAGCTGGCAACGCTACGCCCGAGACCTCGAGGCGATGATCGCCGTTGCCGCGTCACGCGGTGCGACCGGCGATCCCCTGGTGCGCCAGTCGCTGGCCCGGGCACACACCGACATCGAACTGATGCGCATCGCCGGGTTGCGCGTGCTGACCAACGTCCTCCACCCCGAGACCAGCGCGTCGACGGCGGCCCTCGAAGCGGGAACGAAGATCGGCTGGACCGAGGCGCAGCAGCGGCTGACGAATCTGGCGATCGACCTGATGGGCGTCGACGGGCAGATCCTCTCGGGAGCGGGAGAGCCCGCCGTCGGCGTCGGGCTTGGGCACCGCGCCGTCGTCCACCAGTACCCCGCCGGTGCGGTGCAGAGCGCGTTCTTGTTCTCTCGCGCCGGCACGATCTTCGGCGGGACGAGCGAGATCCAGCGCAACCTGATCGCCGAGCGGGTGCTCGGCCTACCCCGCGAGCCGCGCTGAGTCGTCGATGTCCACGCAAGCCGTGCCGTGGCTGACAGCACGAGGCCAAGCGGTACGTGAAGATGGTGGGACACCCGGGGGCAGGCCCGACTCAGCCGTGGTTCACGTGCTGAACTGAACGACACCGCGGATGTTGCGCCCGGCGGCGAGATCGTCGAACGCTTCGTTGATCCGCTCCAACGGATACGTGCGGCTGATCAGCTTGTCCAGCGGCAGTCGCCCGCTGCGGTACAACTCGACGTAACGCAACGCGTCGCGGCCCGGATCCATCCCGCCGTAGACGGTCCCGGTGAACGAGCCTTGCGTGCGGGTGAAGGTACTCGGCGGTACAGGGATGTGATCGATCCCCGCTGACGATCCAACCTGCACCGCGATCCCACCAGGGGCCAGGCTCTCCATCGCCATCCGGTAGTGCTCAGGCCGCGTCCGATCGACGGTGAGGATCATCCGCTCGACCCCCCAGCCGCCGGTCAGGTCGCGGATCATGGACGTCATCGTCGCTGCATCGGCACCAGCGTCGCCGGTGCTCGCCGCCGGAACGAACGCCGTGGCCCCGAACGCGAGCGCCGCAGCGGCCTTGGACGCATTCAGGTCGATCGCCACGACTTGGGCCGCACCGCCGACCACAGCGCCCATGATTGCCGCTGCGCCGACACCACCGACGCCGACGACGCACACGTTGTCACCTGGCTGGACACGCGCGACGTTGAGTACCGAGCCGACACCAGTCGCTACCCCGCATGAGATCAGCGCGGCGATCGACAGATCGAGGTCCTCGGGTACCACGACGCAGTTCCGGGCCGGACTGACCGTGTAGGAACTGAAGCTACCCAGGCCGAGCGTGGTGCCGATCGGTTCGCCAGCCGACCCGTGCATCCGGTATGACCCGTCGAGCAGGGTCCCGTCGGCGTTCGGGCGAGTCGTGCAGAACGTGCGCTTGCCGCGCCGGCAGGCTTGGCACGATCCGCACGGTCCGACGAAGGTGTGGATCACGTGGTCGCCGACGGCGATCGTGTCGACGCCCGACCCGACCGCGGTGACCACGCCGGCGCCCTCGTGTCCGCAGATCGACGGTAGCGGGGCCGGGAAGTGGCCCTCGATGACGTGCTTGTCAGATCCGCAGATCCCGGCGGCCGCCATCTTGATCAGCACCTCGCCCGGGCCCGGCGGATCGAGCTCGATCGTCTCGATCGTCAACGGCGCGTGGAGGGCACGCATCACCGCGGCTGTTGCCTGCATCACCGATTCCTCACCTTCTGTGGATGGCAGCGTCGACTGCTTCGGCAACGACGGACGACCGGTCCGCGTTGCGCTGCAGTTCGAGGAGCCCCGTGGTCACGA
>CAZQEJ010000029.1:0-23840 GCA_964592165.1 uncultured Ilumatobacteraceae bacterium
GTCGTCGTCGACCGGGCCCGGTTCATGGACAAGGTCTGCTCCGGCGGCGACACTTGACGTTGCGGGCGCGCTGACCCGGCCGGGGGACGTCAGCCGAGGCTGGAGGTGCGCGGATAGACGTCCGCGGGGTCGGTGAGCACGTTGACCAGATAGGGGACACCGGCGGCGAAGCCGCGGTCGAGGGCGGGACCGATCTCGTCGGGGTGGCCGACCGTCTCCCCACCACCCCCCAAGGCGATGACGACCTCGTCGTAGCGGGTTCCCGGGCGAAGATCGCAGGCCACGTCCCAGCCGTAGATCGCCTGCATCGGATGCTTCTCCAGGCCCCACATCGAGTTGTTCCCGACGACGATCACCACCGGCAGGCCGTGGCGGACCATCGTGTCCACGTCGAGCAGGCTGAACCCGGCGGCTCCATCGCCGAGAAGCAGGACGACCTGGCTGGAGGGGCGGGCCAGGCGGGCCGCGATCGCGTAACCCGGTCCGTTGCCCAGGCAGCCGTACGGTCCGGTGTCCAACCAGCAGCCCGGCTCGTAGACCTCGACGAACTTGCCCGCATAGGACGCGAAGTCGCCGCCGTCACAGATCACGACCGCGTCGCGGGCCAGGCGGCGGGTCAACTCGCCGTAGATCCGCGACGGCTTGATCGGGTCGTCGGTGGCGCCGAGCAAGGAGCGATCAGCGTGGGCAGCGGCGTCCTCCGCGGCACGCAGGTCGCCGACCCACCCGCGGTGGTCGACCGGATCGGCACCTGCGGCGGCGTCGGCCAGCGCGCCGAGCGCCGCGCCGAGGTCACCGACGACGGTCGGCACCTCGATGTGCCGGGCGATCTGCGACTCGGCGTCGACGACGTGGGCGACCGACGCGGCGCCGAACCGGCCGAACCCGAGGCGGAAGTCGAGCGGGGTCCCGATCACGACGACGAGATCGGCCTTCGCCTTCAGCTGGCCGCGGGTGCGGAGGAAGGCGAGGCGGTGATCGGCGGGGATCACCCCTCGTCCGAGTCCGTTGGTGAACACCGGCACCTCGTACGCCTCGGCGACAGCGCGCAGCTCCTCCCACGCTCCGGCCCAGTACACGTCACTGCCGACGAGCAGCGCAGGGCGCGCCGCGCGGGCGAGCATCGTGGCCACGAGGGCGACCGCGGCGGGATCCGGCGCGGCACCTGCGGGAGCGGTGAACGGGGGCAGCTCCCCCGACGACGGGCCGAACACGTCGAGGGGGAAGTCGCAGAACACCGGGCCGCGGTGGGGGGTCGCGGCGAGCGCCGCGGCCGCGTGGACGATCGCCGCGGCCGACCCCGGATCGGTGACCGTCTCGGCTCGCTTGGTGATCGAGGCGAGGATCGGCACGTGGTCGAGCTCCTGGAGCGACCCGGACCCCCAGCGACCGTGCGGGGCGCGCCCGCCGAGGACGACCAGCGGGGACCCGTTGAAGTGGGCGGATGTCACCGCGGAGACGCCGTTGGTGATCCCCGGGCCGGCGGTGAGCACGGCCAGGCCGGGGGTGCGGGTCAGCTTGGCGTACCCCTCGGCGGCGAACGTCGCGGTCTGCTCGTGGCGGGTGTCGACGATGCGCATCCCCCGATTGCGCGCCGCGTCGTAGAGGGGCCAGACGTGGCCGCCGTTGAGGGTGAACATCGTGTCCACCCCGAACCGGGCGAGAGCGGAGATGGCCTGCTCGCCCGCGTGACCGGTGACTGTCTCACTCACGACGTGCCTCCCCGCGCCCGGGGCACGCGCCCGGACGCGCCGAGGCGAGCGTAACCTCGTCTGCCATGTCGGCAGAACGGGCACCGGTCGAGCGCCGCCTGTTCTGGTGGAAGGAAGCGGCCCTGATCGCGATCTTCTACGGCATCTACAGCTTCGCCCGCAACCAGTTCGGGTCGGCGCGCGTCGCCGAAGGCCACGAACCGATCAAGGCGTGGAACAACGCGATGCGCATCATCCGCTGGGAGAAGGCGATCGGGATGTTCCACGAGCAGCGCATCCAGCGCTGGTTCCTCCCCTACCGGGGGTTCATCCAGTTCTGGAACACGTACTACGGCACCGCCCACTTCATCGTCACGATCGCCGCGTTCATCTGGATGTACCGGCGCAACCGCTACGGCTTCCCCCGCGGCCGCAACGCGCTGGCCTTCACCACCGCGCTGGCGATCGTCGGCTTCTCCCTGTTCCCCCTGATGCCGCCACGCTTGCTCAACGAAGGCGGCGAGTTCGGCGGGGAACGGATCGCCGCAGCCCAGGGGGTCAAGGACTTCGGCTTCGTCGACACGCTGCGCGACTACGGCGGGCCGTGGTCGTTCGACTCGGCAACGATGCAGGAGGTGTCCAACCAGTACGCGGCGATGCCCAGCTTGCACATCGGCTGGTCGACGTGGTGCGCGATCGTGATCTGGCCGTTGACCCGCCGGCGGTGGGTCCACGCCTTGCTCGTCGTCTACCCACTGGCCACGTTGTTCTGCATCGTCGTCACCGCCAACCACTACTGGCTGGACGGCATCGGCGGGCTCGTCACCCTCGCCGTGGGCACGACCGCGGGAGTCTGGTTGAACCGCTGGAACGACCGCCGGCTGCTCGCCAAGCGCTCCTCCCCGGCCACCGCGGAAGCCGTCCCCGCAGGGCGTTGACCCCCGGACGCGCCCGGCGCGGGTACCCGCTCCGGTAGGGTTCGCCGCTCGGCGGGCGGCCGGTCGATGGGGAGTACTCGATGAGACGACTGCATCTGCTGCTGACGACGAGCCTCGTCGCGGCGACGACGCTGGCCGCCGCCCAGGTAGCCGTCCCAGCGACGGCCGGTGCCGCCGGAGGTGTGCTCTCCTGCCCGGCCCCGCCACCGTCGGCGACGCCCTTGGCCCGCGTCGCCGACGCGGGCTTCGTCCCGGTCACCCCGGTGCGTGTCGCCGACACGCGCAACGGCCTCGGCGCTCCCCTGGCCCCGGTCCCCGGCGGCTGCGTGCTGTCCGTCGGCCTCGACCCGGCCGGGCCCCCGGCGGGGGCGACCGCCGTCGCCCTGACGATCACCTCCGACCGCGCCACCGAGTCCGGTTACGTGACGGCCTACGGATGCGCCTCACCGCGCCCGGAGACGTCGTCGCTCAACCCCCGCCCGGCCGACCCGACGCCGAACCTGCTCGTCGTCGCCCTCGACTCGTCGCGCCAGGTCTGCTTCTACAGCGACCATGTGACGGACCTGATCGTCGACGTCACCGGCTGGTTCACCCCTGACGGGGCACGGCTCCACGACCTGACCCCCCAGCGCGTCTTCGATTCGCGCGGTGGATCGCCGCGCACCGCGCCGCTCCCCGCGGGGACGACGGTACGGATCCCCCTCGCCGGATCGTTCGTGCCCGCCGCAGCGGACGCGGTGGCAGCCACCGTGACGCTCACCGGGACGTCCGCGGCGACCTACGCGACGGCGTTCCCCTGCGGTACGGGCACTCCGCCGACGTCGACGACGAACACGCTCGGTGGGCGGGACCGGGGCACCGCCGCGCTCGTCGGCCTCGGCGACGGGGCGCTGTGCGTCTACGTGTCCGCCGCGACCCATCTCCTCGTCGACGTCACCGGCTGGTTCGGCGACGACGGCAGCGCGCTCGGCGACGTCCCCGGCTCACCGCTCGCCCACCTGGCCACGAGCCGCCTGGCGGACAGCCGGGTGGCCGGTTCGGGCGGTGTCCCCCGGCTCGACGCCGGCGTCGAGCGGCGGCTCGCGGTGGTCCCCGCGGTCCCCGTGGGGACGACCGCGGTCCAACTCGACCTGCTCGTCGTCGACCCGGCGGCGAACGGGTTCCTCAGCGCCTACCCGTGCGGGACCGATCCGGTGACGTCCGCGCTGAACTATCCCCGCCAGGGGGTGGAGTCGTCGCTGGTCACCGTCCCGCTGGCCAGCGACGGCAGCGTGTGCCTGCGCTCGTCGGCGACGACGGACTTCGTCGTCGACCTGTTCGCCGCGTTCGGTGCCCCGGGCGCGCTGCACGCGTTGCGCTCGGCACCAGCAGCCGACCAAGGAGTGCACGCCGGTCAGCTCGACCACACGCTGCACTGCCCGCCCGGCGGGGCGACGATCCCGTTCTCCGTCCAGCCCGCACCGGGGGTCAGCGTCGCCGTGGACGGTGGGCCGGCGGTGCTCGGCGTGCAGCAGTTCGCCAAGCCACTCGTGGCCGACGGCGCCGTGGCGATGCACGTCACCGGCCCGGGGATCGACGAATCGCACCTGATCCGCTGCCTGCCCGCCGATTTCCCCCGCCTGTCGCCCCGCGGTGCCGCCGATCATCCGGGCTGGTACCTGGCCTCGTCGTTGGGCAGCGCCGGATTCGCCTTCATCCTCGACGAGTACGGCGTGCCGGTGTGGTACAAGCGGACGTCGAACTCGGTGATCGGTGTGTGGCCCCTCGACGGCGGCAAGCTGGCGTGGCGGGTGTGGACCGGGGGCGGTTTCCCCGGGGGCAACGGCTCCCCGGAGGTCCCCCCGCTTGGTTTCGAGATCCACGACATCACCGGGGCCAAGCTCGGCGAGGTCGGGCCGGTCGGGGGCACCGAGCCGCTCGACTGGCACGAGCTGCTCGAGCTCCCCGGCGGGGGGCATCTCGTCGTCGTCTACACGATCCGCAACACCGGTCAGCAGCGAGCCTGCTCGCTGTCCACCGGAGGGAGCCGCTCGGACGTGACCCAGGTCGTCGACAGCGAGCTCGTCGAGCTCGACGCCTCGGGCACCCAGGTCTGGCGGTGGAACTCCAAGGATCACACCCAGATGAGCGAGATGCAGATCCCGATCTGCTTCAAGATCGGCCCCGGGGCCACCGCGGCGAACTGGGCTTTGGACTACATGCACGTCAACTCCGTCGACCGCTTCGACAACGGTGACTACCTCGTCGGCGCCCGGCACTTCAACGCCGTGGAGCGGATCAGCCGGACCACCGGCGAGGTGATCTGGAAGCTCGGGGGAGCAGCACCGACGACGGGCACCCTGCTCACCGTCCTCGGTCCGGGCGGCGCGCCGGCGACTGCCGGAGAGCGGCCCGCGGCGCCGCACGACGGGCGGATCTCCCCCACCGGGACGATCACGATGCACGACAACCACCTCGGTTCGAACCCCCGGGCGAGCGAGTACCGGGTCGATGCCACGGCCGGCACCGCGCAGCTGATCTGGCAGTTCCTCAGCCCCAACCCGGCGGGTGGGACGCTCGGCTCGGTCCGCCGCCAGTCCGACGGCTCGACGGTGATCGGGTGGGGCGAGGGCAGGACCCCGTGGCTGGAAGATGTCGGCGCCGACGGCACACCCGACCTGCTCGTCGACCTCTCCGGTCCGGAGCTGATCTACCGGGCGGTGAAGGTCCCGCCGAGCACCTGGACCCGTGACCAGCTGCGCGCCGCGGCGGGCGGCTCCGCCGGCTGAGCCGTTAGCCTGCCGTCCGGTGTTGGAATCGATCCGCCGGCCGGCCGACCTGCGCGGCCTGACCAATCAGGAACTGAGCGATCTCGCCGGGGAGATCCGCGACCTGATCGTCCATTCGGTGGCTGAGCACGCCGGGCACCTCGGATCGAACCTCGGTGTCGTCGAGTTGACCCTCGCCCTGCACCGGGTGTTCGACTCACCGCGCGACGCGGTGCTGTGGGACACGGGGCACCAGGCCTACGTGCACAAGATCGTCACCGGCCGCCAGTCCGGCTTCGAACGCCTCCGCCAGGCCGACGGGATATCCGGCTACCCGAGCCGGGAGGAGAGCGAGCACGACCTCGTCGAGAACAGCCACGCGTCGACGATCCTGTCCTACGCGTATGGGCTCGCCGCGGCCCGCGACAGCGGCGCCGACGCCCGCCGGCACATCGTCGCCGTGATCGGCGACGGGGCGATGACCGGCGGGATGGCCTACGAGGCGCTGAACAACCTCGGCCACTCCAAGCGGCGGGTGATCATCGTCCTCAACGACAACGGGCGTTCCTACGCACCGACGATCTCCAACCTCACCGAGCAGCCAAGCCAGCAGGAGCGCCTGGAACGCCCCGCGGTCACCGAGCGGCTCGGGGAGCAGTTGCAGCACGCGCTGACCCAGATCCGGCTCAACCCGGTGTTCGTCCGCCGCCAGCGCAAGCTGGAACGGTTCGTCCAGGAGCTCCCCCTCGTCGGCCAGCCCGGCGGGCGGGGGATCGACGCGTTCAAGGCCGCGGTGCGCGAGTTCCTCCAGCCGCCGTCGTTCTACGAGTCCCTCGGCGTGCGCTACGTCGGCCCGGTCGACGGTCACGACATCGACGCCCTGGAGCACGCCCTGCGCAGCGCGATCGAGCTGAGCTGCGAAGGCCCGATCGTCGTCCACGTCCTCACCCAGAAAGGCCGTGGCTATCCCCCGGCGGAAGACGACGACGAGAAGCACCTCCACGACGCACCGGTGTTCGACCCGGCGACCGGCCCACCCAAGGCGGTGCCGACGGGCTACACCCAGGCCTTCGCCGACGCGATCGTCAAGGAAGCCGAGGCCGACGCGCGGATCGTCGCGATCACCGCGGCGATGTCCGGCCCGACCGGACTGCTCCCCTTCCAGGCGCGCTTCGCGGACCGCTTCTTCGACGTCGGGATCGCAGAGCAGCACGCCGTCACGGCCGCTGCAGGGATGGCCATGGGGGGGTTGCGCCCGGTCGTCGCCGTGTACTCGACGTTCCTCTCCCGCGCCTGGGATCAGGTCGTCTACGACGTGGCCCTGCACCGCCTGCCCGTCGTGTTCTGCCTCGACCGGGCGGGGGTGACCGGGCCCGACGGACCGAGCCACCACGGGATGTTCGACCTCGCCCTGCTCTCCAAGGTGCCCGGGATGCGCGTCCTCGCCCCGTCCAGCGCCCAGGAGTTGCAGCAGATGCTGCACGACGCGATCGGGCTGGCCGACGACGGCCCGGTGGCCATCCGCTACCCGCGCGGCGCGGCCCGCCAGGTCGACGAACACCAGATCGGCTGCGGTGTGCAGGCCAACAAGCTGCTCGACGGCGACGGCTCGGTGTGCGTGCTCGCCGTCGGCAAGATGGTCGGCAACGCACTGCGCGCCGCCGACCTGCTTGCCTCCCAGGGCGTGCGGCCGGCGGTGTGGGACGTGCGCTGCTGCGCCCCGCTCGATCCACGGATGATCGCCGACGCGGCCCGCCACGACGTCGTCGTCACCGTCGAAGACGGGATCCGCGACGGCGGCATCGGGATGGCCGCGGCGGATGCGATCGCCCGTTCGGACTCCGAGCGCCTCCCGGCCGTGGAGGTGCTCGGGCTGCCGACGCGCTTCGTCCCCCACGGCAAGCCCGAGGAACTGCTCGCCGGCCTCGGGCTCGACGCGCCGGGGATCGCCCGTGCGGTGCGCGCCGCTCTGGCAGCTCACCGATGAGCGGCTCCGGGACGATCGATCTCCACGCCGAGCTCGCCTTCGCCGTGACCCTCGCCGACCTGGCCGACGCACAGACGCTGCACCGCTACGAGAAGCGGGCCTTCACCGTCGATCACAAGGCGGACCGCTCCGAGGTGACCGAGGCCGACCGGCTGGCGGAGGCGGCGATGCGCGCCCGGATCGCCGAGACCCGCCCCACCCACGGGGTGCTCGGGGAGGAGGAGGGACGTGCCGGCCCGGCCGGCGCCGAGTGGCAGTGGATCATCGACCCCGTCGACGGGACGTCGAACTTCGTGCGCGGCATCCCGGTGTGGGCGACGTTGATCGCCCTCGCCCACGCCGAGCGGGGCCCCGTGCTCGGCGTCGTCTCCGCACCGGCGATGCGCCGCCGGTGGTGGGGCGGCGACGGCCTCGGCGCGTTCGCCGACGGCGCCCCGATCCGTGTCTCGGCGATCGACCGTCTCGCCGAGGCTCAGGTCTGCGTGACGTTCAACCAGGGGTGGGACGAGCTCGGCTTGACGCCCGCCCTGGTCCAGATGCAGTCCGAGGCGTGGAGGGCACGGGGTTTCGGGGACTTCTGGCAGCACATGCTCGTCGCCGAGGGAGCCGTGGAGATCGCCGTCGACGCGATCGGCGTCCAGCCCTACGACGTCGCCGCGGTCGGGGTGATCGTGCGCGCCGCGGGCGGCACGTTCACCGACCGCTTCGGATCACCGTCGATCGCGACCGGTTCGGCGGTGTCCTCGAACGGGCTCCTGCACGCCGAGGCGCTCCGCAGGTTGACTCAAGCTTGATGCAAGGTTGACCACCGACCACGGGCCATCCACTGCCGACGGTCACTAGGGTTGATCGAGTAGACCACCAGAAGCGGGCGGCAAAGGAGCTTCAGACGGTGCGCTTCCCCCGTATCCCCACCCGCGTCGCGACCGTACTCGCCGCGGCCGCGACGGTCGCCGCGTCGCTCGCCGCGGGAACGGCCACCCCCGCCTCAGCCGCCGTCGGGTCGATGACGATCAGCGGCTGGTCGCTCCCGACCGACCGGATGTACGGGATCGGCTTCGACGCGGTGAACACCGCCGGGCAGAGCCCAGGCGGCTACGAGAGGTACTACGAGTGGAGCGCGGCCGGCGCCTCGGTCAACGCGGTCAACCCCCAGCTCCCGGCGCGGGTCTCGTTCTCCGCCGGGTTCGCGATGAGCGAATTGCGGTGGGAGATCTACTCCTTCCCGATCGGTCCGGCCCCGTGCCCGACGGCGACGTGCCGCACCTACGACCCGTTGCAGGGCGACGGTGCCGTCACCGTGCGCATCCCGGGCACCTCCGGGGCCCACGACATCGGCGCGATCAGCATCCCCCGGACGGGGGAGCCAGGGACCGGGTCGTTGAGCGGGCGGGTTAGCTCGCACGCGGCGATCGACGAGGGGCGGGTCACGCTGGACATCTTCCAGACGACCGGCTTCCGCCGCAGCTCGACCGGCTACGAGCTCGACGCGTTCTCCAGCGGGCGAAGCACCGGGGGGACCTACGGCACCGGCCCGCTGTGGGACGGGCGGTACATCGCCTTCGTCACCGACCACGCGACGGGCACCCGCGCCGTGGGGATGATCGACGTCGCCGGGGTGACGACGTTCGACCTCGACCTCGACGTGCCCTGCTTCGGGATCGACGACTGCGAGTTCAGCGGGACCGCGCCGGCGGTCGCCGGTGGGTACCACCCCGTCGGGCCGAACCGGGTCCTCGACACCCGCATCGGTCTGGGGATCTCCGAGGCCGTGCAACCTGGCGACGGGCGCAACACCGATCCGAACGACGTGAAGCGCCTGGCCTCCCGGCTCAACCACGAGTTCGTCGTCACCGGAGTCGGCGGCGTGCCCTCCCGTGGTGTCGGCGCGGTGCTGCTCAACGTCACCGCCGCCGGATCATCCACGTCCGGGGTGGCCAAGATCTTCCCCAAGCCGGCGAACACCGCCTGGTACGACGACGAATCGTCGTTCCCGGCGAGCAACCCTTCCGGGCCGTTGCTCGTGTGGGGCGCGGGTGAGGACATCGCCAACCTGATGCTCGTCCCCGTCGGCGTCGGCGGCCGGTTGCGCATCGAGAACTTCTCCCCCGCCGCGGTGCACGTCGTCGCCGACGTGGTCGGCTGGTTCGATCTCGGCCAGGCCGGCCAGACCGGGAGCCGCCTGACCGCGATCGCGCCGACGCGCCTGCTCGACTCGCGCAACGGCATCGGCGGGCCGGCGGCGCCCTTCGGCGCCGGCGAATCGCGCACATTGCCGATGACCGGCGGGGGGATCCCCACCGACGCGAGCGCGGTCGTCGCCACCGCCACCGGGGTCACCCCGACAACGGGGACGTATCTGACGATCTGGCCGGCGGGCACGGGCCGCCAGGAGACGTCCGTGCTCAACCTCGGCGCCGGCGATGTCCGCCCCAACCTGGTCGCGGTGGGGACCGGCGCCGGGGGGGCGTGGTCGCTGTTCAACGCGTACGGGAGCAACGACGTGCTCGTCGACGCAGTCGGCTACTTCCGCCCCGGCAGCGGCGGCCTGGTCACCCCCCTGCCGGCGGCGACCGTGCTCGACACGCAGGCCGGGGCCGGTGGGCCGCGCCGCGCGTTCGGGCCGGGAGAGGCGCGCGACGTGCCGATCGCCGGCCGGGGCGGGGTTCCCGGCGACGCGCGGGCCGTGTTCCTCAGCGTCACCGCCTCGTTCGGGACCGACTCCAGCTTCCTCACCGTGTGGGGCGACGGGGCACCGCCGGAGACCTCGAACCTCAACTGGTTCGCCGGCACGGCGCGCTCCAACCTCGTCCTCGTCCCCCTCGGACCGGGTGGGACGGTGAAGTTGTCCAACGCGCGGGGCACGGTCCAGCTGGTCGCCGACGTCGTCGCCTTCGTGCGCTGACGGGGCAGCGAGCGGCGGGCGGTGAGCGCGCCTCAGGTGACCGTCGGGCGGGCCGTCTCCGCGTAGGGGCGCCACCTTCGTTCGGTCATCACCGTGACCATCCGTTCGACGGCCTCGGCGACGTCGTCGAGGGTCACGTACAGCGGGGCGAAGCCGAAGCGGCAGATCCCCGGCTCGCGGTAGTCGCCGACGACGCCGTCGGCGATCAACGCCTGGACGACCTCCCAGGCGTGGTCGTGGTGGAGCGACACCTGGCTGCCCCGCCGCTCGGGATCGCGCGGCGTGACGACGGTGAACCCGTGGGCGGCGAGGTGCTCGTCGGCGAGGGCGATGAACCGCTCGGTGAGCTCGACCGACGTGGCTCGCAGATCGCCGAGGTCGATGCCCTCGAACGCGTCGAGCGCCGCGTCGACGACGGTCAGGGCGACGACCGGGGTGCTCCCGGACAGGACGCGGCGGATGCCCGGCGCCGGCCGGTACGTCTCGTCCATGGAGAACGGCTCGGCGTGGCCGACCCAGCCGCGGATCGGCTGGTCAAAGGCGCCGAGATGCCGTTCGGCGACGTAGGCAAACGCCGGCGCTCCCGGTCCGCCGTTGAGGTACTTGTACGTGCAGCCGACGGCCAGGTCGGCCGCGGCCACATCGAGGTGGAGGTCCATCGCCCCGACGGAGTGGCACAGGTCCCACAGGGCGAGCGCGCCGTGGGCGTGCGCCGCGGCGGTGAGCGCGGCGAGGTCGTGACGGGCGCCGGTGCGGTAGTTGACGTGGGTGAGGGCGACGACCGCCGTGTCGTCGTCGATCAGCCCGGCGATCCGTTCGGCCGGCCCGTCGACGACGCGGCATCCCTCGGCGGCGGCGACGGCGTCGATCACGTGCCGATCGGTGGGGAAGTTCCCGGTCTCGGTGACGATCGTCCGCCGGCCGGGGCGCAAGCGGAGAGCGGCGACGAGCAGCTTGTACCAGAGCACGGTCGTCGAGTCGCCGACGACGACCTGGCCAGGAGCTGCGCCGACGAAGCGTGCCAGGCGGTCACCGACGCGCACGGGGGCGTCCCACCAGCCGTGCGCGTTCCATCCGCCGATCAGGTCCCGCCCCCACTCCTCGTCGACGAGGCGCCTGAGCGCGTCGAGCACCCCGGGCTGCGGCGGCCCGAGCGAGTTCCCGTCGAGATAGATCCGGCGCATCGGATCAGTCGATCAGCGCTTGGTGGATCAGCTGGCGGAGCTGGGTGCGGATCGGGTGGGTCGACGAGGGCAGGAGCTGGGTGAGGAAGATCGCCGTGATCTCCTCGACCGGGTCGACGAAGAACGCCGTCGACGCGGCCCCGCCCCAGGTGAACTCGCCGACGCTGGCTGGCACCTCGGAACGCACGGGATCGATCGAGACCCCGAACCCGAGGCCGAAACCGACGCCGGAGTAGGCCACCTCGGAGAACTGGCCGCTGCCGAAGCTGGCCAGATCGGCGCCACCGGGGAGATGGTTGCGGGTCATGAAGGCGAGCGTGCGCGGGCCCAAGATGCGCGTCCCGCCGAACGCGCCGCGACCGAGGAGCATCTGGGTGAAGCGGTGGTAGTCGGCGAGGGTGGAGACCAGCCCCCCGCCCCCGGAGAGGAACGTCGGCCGGGTGAGCACGCTGTTGCCGATCGGGTCCCAGCGCAGCGCGCTGCCGTCAGCCGGGTTGGGGATGTACAGCGCGGCGAGCCGTTCCACCTCACCGGGGGGCACCGACCAGCCGGTGTCGTCCATCCCCAACGGCCCGAGGACGAGCTCCTCCATCGCCGCGTCGAGACGCTTGCCGGTGAGCACCTCGACGAGCCGCCCGACGACGTCGGTGGCCACCGAGTAGTTCCAGCGCGTCCCCGGTTGGAAGAGCAGCGGCAGCGTCGCCCACGTCTGGCAGGCGCGGGCCAGATCGACGCCGGACGGGGACCCGAGCTCGAAGCCGCTGGCGCGGTACATCTCGTCGACGGGATGGGCGCGCATGAACCCGTAGGTCAACCCGGCGGTGTGGGAGAGCAGGTGCCAGATGCGCATCGGTTCGAGCATCGGCACGGTCTGCGGGGCTTGCGCCGTGCCGCCCTTCCACACCCGCGTCTCGCCGAACTCGGGCAGGTACGCGGCGACCGGGTCGTTCAGCTCGAACGCCCCTCGCTCGTAGAGGGCCATCGCCGCGACGGTCGTGATCGGCTTGGTCATCGAGTAGATCCGCCAGATCGTGTCCGCGGCGACCGGGTGGGAGCTCTCCCGGTCGGCGAGCCCGTGATGCTCGAGGTAGGCGACCTTCCCCCGCCGGGCGACGAGCACCGACCACCCGGTCAGCCGCCCGTCGTCGACGTACCGGGCAAAGTGCCGACCGATGCGCTCCAGCCGTCCCCCGTCGAACCCGACGGTCCCGGGTTCGACCTCGACTCGTATGTCCCTCATCGGACCCGGATCGTAGGAGACCGTTCCGTGGCGGGTGGCACTCTCGCCTCACCCCGGGTGCGCGGAGCGCTTATGCTCCTGCCATGGCGCCCCGGGACCAGTACCTCGACCACCTCGCCCGAGTTCCTCTGTTCGCCGACTGCACGAAGAAGGAGCTCCGCGAGTTGGCCCGGCTGGTGACCCCGATCACCGTCCACGCCGGCCAAGCGTTCATCCACGAGGGCGAGCTCGCCCGGGAGTTGATGATCCTGGAGAAGGGCACGGCCGTCGTGCAGCGCGGGGGGCAGCAGGTCGCCACTCTCCAGCCCGGGGCGTTCGTCGGGGAGCTGGCCGTGGTCCTCGAGCGCAAGCGCAACGCGACGGTCGTCGCCGAGACCGACTGCGAGTTGCTCGTGATCGACGCCCGGGCCTTCGCCACCCTGCTCGACGACATCCCCGGCTTCGCCCGGCGCCTGCTGCACACCGTCGCCACCCGGCTTGCCGAGCCGGAGGTCTGAGCGCCGCCGGACGAGGCGATCACCGCCGCCGTGAACGTCTTGTTCGTCACACTCGACCAGTTCCGCGCCGATTCCCTGTCCTGCGCCGGCCACCCGCTGGTCCGCACCCCGAACCTGGACCGTCTCGCGGCCGCCGGGACCCGCCTTGCCCGGCACTACAGCCAGTGCGCCCCCTGCGCTCCGGGGCGGGCGAGCCTGTACACGGGGATGTACCAGTTCAACCACCGGGTGGTGACGAACGGGACTCCGCTCGACCACCGCTTCGACAACGTCGCCCGCGCCGCGCGCCGCGCCGGCTACGCGCCTGCCCTGTTCGGGTACACCGACCAGTCGATCGATCCCCGTCAGGCGAGCGGCCCGGACGACCCACGGCTGCGCACCTATGAGGGAGTCCTCCCCGGCTTCGATCCGGTGCTCGATCTCGGCCAGGGGATGCGCCCGTGGCGCGCCTGGCTGGAAGCCAAGGGCTACGACCCGGGGAGCGACGAGCTCGTCGCTCTCGCCGGCGAGCCCGAGCGCCCCGCTGAGGCGGGGTGTTCGGCGTTCCTCACCGACCGTCTGGTGGAGTGGATCGATCGCCAGGACGGGCCGTGGTTCGCTCATGCCAGCTACCTGCGACCCCACCCGCCGTACGCCGCAGCCGGTCACTGGGCGCACGCGTATGACCCGGTCGACGTGCCGCCGTGGATCCCCCTGCCCGACGACGCCGAGTTGCACCCGTTGCACCGCTACGCGCTGAGCCTGCCGTGGGTGCGCGCCCCCCGGGACCCCGACGCTCTGCGCCGTCTGCGCGCCCAGTACTACGGGATGATCGGCGATGTCGACGCGCAGGTCGGACGGGTGCTCGACCACCTCGTCGCCAGCGGGCAATGGGACGACACGTTGATCATGCTCACCGCCGACCACGCCGACCTCCTCGGTGATCACGGTCTGACGGAGAAGCTCGGCTGGTGGGAGACGAGCTACCACATCGTCGGGATCGTGCGTGACCCGTCGCTCCCGGAGAGCCACGGGCGGGTCGTCGACGAGCCGACCGAGAACGTCGACGTGTTGCCGACGATCTGCGAGGCGCTCGGCCTCGACGTTCCGGCGCAGTGCGACGGGCGCTCGCTGCGTCCCGCGCTCACCGGCGCTCCCGGTCGGCGCTGGCGCAGCGCGGCGCACTGGGAGTTCGACTGGCGCGAGCAGCTGCTCCGCTCCGGCGCCGTCGACTCACCGACCGACCGGCGCGTCGCTCGCGCCCAGCTGGCCGTGACCCGCACGGCCGAGGCGTCCTACGTCCAGTTCGGCAACGGGGACTGGCTCGCCTTCGACCTCGCCGCCGACCCGACCGGGCGGACACCGCTCGACGACGCGGCCGCGGTGTTCGACCTCGCCCGCGAGCAACTCGTGTGGCGCGCCGAGCACACCCCACGCACTCTGTCCGACATCATCCTTGACACGACTCCCGTCGGCCTATAGCGTATAAAGACAGTGCCGGAGAGGGGGCACTCCGTGCGCGTTCACCCATATCGGCGATCGTTGTTGCGCTTGCTGGCCGTGTTCCTAGCTCTAAGCGTCGGAATGATCTCTCTACCGTCGCTCGCGAGCGCCGGTGTGGTGATCGAGGGAAGCTGTTACGCATCTTACCTTCAGGGGTGTGTCAATTTCCAACTCGGCGGAATTGGTGAACCACCAGGCTCATACGAATATGGGTACTGGTGGTATGGCGGAGATCAGGGGAGAATCAGGGTTGACGGCGGCTTGGCCAATGTGAAGAAGATCCGCAACAAGACATGGCCCGGCTACTTCAATGTCGACTACAACGAAATCCACAGTTCTTTGTGTCGTTCGCGTCCTCAAGACAATAAGACGTGGGTGAACGCCTCGGTGAACGGCTTGAACACGACCTCGATAACAACCTACGTTCCCGGCTACTGCATCGTGGTCTACTGATGAACCTCATGATCAAGCGCGCCTCGTATCTACTCCTACCACTCGCGGTGTTCACCTCTTGTGGTTCACGAACAACAGGCGACGGAGTTGCCGGGTCGATCCCGACGGCCGCGGGGGCACCGCCCAACACGGACGCGAAAGCGGCCACCGCCGATTCTCCGTCCGAAGTGATCGCACTTCTGGACCGCGTCTATGACCTCATCCCCTATGGGCCCGACGGCAACCGCGCTCGCCACGAGATCAAGGAACGGCTCCTCGGGGCGTGCATGGCCAAAGCAGGATTCGACCTGGAGCCGATCCCCTACGTAACCTACGAGGACACCGTCTCCCGGGCGTCGATCGCGTTCCCTCCGCTACCGTCGGCAGCAGAGGTCGAACACCTCGGGTACCGCGCCTTCACACCGGCGGCGGCAGAACCCGCGGGGGCCGCCGCCGCGACGGAAGTCGCATCGGCACGACAAGGAAGATTGATTGCTGATCCTGTCTTTGCCAAGGCTTACTTCGGAGACGATCCGAACGCCGTCGGGGGCTGTCTCGGCGAGACAGAAGACACGATCGATGCCGCCGTCGGCACGACGTCGGTGGACATCTGGAGCACGATCGGCGACGAGTTCGCGGACGCCCTGAGCACCACCAACGATGCGACTATCGCCACACTCGACAAGGAATGGGCCACGTGCATGGCCACCAAAGGGTTCGCCAACCTGCCCGATCCAGGCTCTACGATGTCGGCGTTCCCTCCTGGAGATTCAGCACCGGGCGCGGACGAGGTCAGAACGGCGCTTGCCGACCTTGCATGCCGCGACTCGGTCTCCTACCGCAGTCGGACCCTACAAGGCATCAGAACGAAGGTCGTGACGTGGCAAGAACGTCACGCGAGCGAGATCGCGGCCCTTCAAACGGCGCTCGCCTCCGAAGCAGCCTCTCTCGAGGCATTGTGAGTCCCGATCTTCCTGAGAGGCTGGCGCAGGGGAAGTCCGGCCTCAGGTGATCACGTACTCGGCGGGGTCCGGCTCGAGGGTGCGCTGCCAGTACTCGAGCAGCGTGTGCGGCCAGTTCTGGGTGACCCGCCCGTGGTCGTTGCGGTACCAGCTGTTGACGCTGGACATCCCCCACGACCGTTGGCGGTTCGTCGCGTCGACGCGTTCGTTGTACCGGTCGTGCACGTCACGGCGGATCTCCGCGCTGCGGTGCCCGCCGCGCAGGATCAGCTCGACGAGCCCGGTCAGGTAGCGCGTCCCGAGTTCGGAGAAGTAGATGATCGAGCCCTGGACGACGATGTTCGTGTTCGGTCCGTACAGGCAGAACAGGTTGGGGAATCCGGGGATCGTCACCCCGAGGTAGGCGCGGGCGTCGCCGGCCCACTGCTCGTGCAGGTCGACACCGTCACGGCCGGTGATCGTCATCGGGGCGAGGAAGTCCGACGCCTGGAAGCCGGTCCCGTAGATGATCACGTCGACGTCGTGGTCGGTGCCGTCGGCGGTGCGGATCCCCGTCGGGGTCACCTCGGCGATCGGCGCCGTGCACAGTTCGACGTCGTCCCGCTTCAACGTGCGGGCCCACGTCCCGTCGTCGACGAGGATCCGCTTCGCCCCGATCGGGTAATCGGGGACGACCTTGGCGAGCAGGTCCGGCCGGTCGGCGAACTGCTCGACGATGTACGCCTCGGCGACGGAGCGGAGGAAGTCGTTCGCCGCGCTGATCGTCCCGTTCGGCGACGACCAGCCGTCCTCCGCGCTGACCGTCGGGAGCAGCGCGTCGGCGAGGCGCCAGAACATCCAGAACCGTGTCCACTGGCTGTAATAGGGGACGTGCTGGAACAACCAGCGCAGCCCGGGGGCCACCGGTTGCTGGTAGTCCGGGGAGGCGAAGAACCAGTTCGGCGTGCGCTGGAAGACCGTCAGCTGCGCGGCCTGCTCGGCGACGAAGGGGATGAACTGCGTCGCCGACGCAGCGTTGCCGACGACGGCGACCCGCTTGCCGGCCAGGTCGGCGTCGTGGTCCCAGGTCGCCGAATGGAACGACGGCCCGGCGAAGGATCCGATGCCGGGGACGTCGGGGAGCTTCGGGCGGTTCAGCTGGCCGACGGCGGAGACGATCGCGTTGGCCTCGATCGTCTCCTTCGCTCCTCCACGGCGGACGGCGAGCCGCCACACGCCGCGCTCGTCGTCCCACGTCGCCGAGTCGACCTCGACCCCGGTCTCGACGAGGCGCTCGACGTCCCACGCCTTCGCGCAGTCGCGGAAGTACTCGAGGAGCACCGGCTGGGGCGAGTGGTGGTACGGCCAGTCGTCGCGCTGGGCGAAGGAGTAGCTGTACACGTGGTTCGGGTTGTCGACCCGGCACCCGGGATACGTGTTCGCCGACCACGTCCCCCCGAGCGAGTCATTCTTCTCCAAGATGCGCACGTCGACGCCGACTTGGGTCAGGCGGTGGGCGGCGAGGAGGCCGGACATCCCCGCTCCGATGACGACGACGGTGAACGGACGATCGGGGGCGACGTCGGCCTTCGACCAGCGCGGGGCACGCAGATCCTCCCCGGTCGGGGACAGCTCCTCGATCAGCAGGCCGAGGTAGTCGGTCATCTGCGCCCCGCCGGCGGTGAACGTCATCAGCTCGAGCAGGCGGATGTCGTCGGCAGGTGGGACTGCGACGCTGCCACCGTCGCGGAAGCGGCGCAACGCGTCGAACGCGAGCTGACGGATCGTCGCCGCCTGCTCGCCGGACAGCCCGCTGTTGGGCAAGCTGGCGAGAAGCGGATCAGCGCGCAGTTCGGGGCGGAGCAGGGACAGGTCACCGGTCGCGTGGGCGATCGCGGGGAGCAGCGGGGGGAGGTGGGCGTCGGCGAGCGCGCCACGGATCTCCTCGTCGCTGGCGGTGATCTTCTTGACCGGCTCGGAGAACGACATCGCCCGGCACCCCTTTCCGACGGCGCGGCCGACTGTACCGAAGCCCCCGGCCGGCGCCGGCGCCGCGGGGCGCCTCAGCCGCGGTGGCCGGCCCGGCTGGCCTGCTCCCGCCGGGCACGCTGCTCGGCCTGCTTGCGCGCCTTGTCCTGCTTGCGCTTGTCCCGCAGCGCGGCCCGCGCCGGATCGTCGCCGGACGCCTGCTGGCGCAACGGCGGACCACTCACCGCCGGGGCGGGCAGGGCGAGCACCTCGTGATGCTTGAGCAGCCGGATGCACAACGGCGCGGCGGCCGCCTCGCCGGCGACCGCGGAGGCGAGCATCAACTGCACGGTGCTCAGTCCATGCCGTTCGATCAAGCCGTCGGTGACGGCGAGGAGCTGCTCCTCGTCCGGGTTGTCCGCCGCGTCGCCCAAGACGGTGACGCAGTCCTCCAGGCACGTATCGGACAGCACCGCGGCAACTCGCTCCAGCGTCCCGCTGATCCGGCCCCGGCCCACTGCTTCGCGGGTCGTCACCGCGACGGGGACGAGCTCGACGGGGGCCGCTTCCCCCTCCGGGGTGTCCGCAGGGCGAGGCCACTGCTCGCCGATCAGTTCCGCGTAGGCGGCACGCAGCTCCGGGTTGAGCGCCGCAGCGAGCCGATCGATGTCCTCGTCGGCGACGTTGGCGAGAGCGCGGTCGAGCAGCGCGAGCGCGGCGAGACGGGTCTTGGCCTGGTTCACGGCCGAGCAAGCTATCGCCGCCCGCCGCCGGGGAACGGCCGCGGGCTGGCATCCTGGCGCGATGACCTTGCCGACGACCGACGCCGCCGATCTCGAAGCCCGGGACGTCGCTTGGGATCTCGACGAGTTGCTCGGCGCGGCGGGCAGCGTCGGCGCTCTGCTCGACGAGGCCGACGAGCTGACGGCCCGGGCGGTCACGTTCAAGGGACGGATCGCCTCCCTCGACGCGGCCGGGCTGGCCGAGCTGATGACCGTCGTCGCCGCGATCCAGACCGCACTGAGCCGCGCCGGCCATCACACGTCGTTGCGCTTCGCCGTCGACACCGCCGACCCGCAACGGGGAGCGGCGATGCAAGCGGTCAACGAGCGATCGACCACGGTGGCCACCGCGCTGCTGTTCGTCGAGCTGGAATGGGCCGAGGTCGACGACGCTGTAGCCGAGGCCCTGCTCGGCGACGAACGCCTCGCCTTCGCCCGCCATCACCTGCGCACGATCAGGCGCTACCGCCCCCACCTACTCAGCGAGGCAGAGGAGACCGTGCTCTCGGAGACGTCCGTCGCCGGGGCGGCGGCCTGGGTCCGCCTGTTCGAGGAGCAGAGTTCGGCGATCACCGTCGCCTTGCCCGCCGAGCTCGGCGGGACCGTTCCCCTGATGCAGGCGCTCGCCGGTTTGCACCACCCCGATCGGGACGCGCGCCGGACGACCGCCGAGGCAGTCACCGCCGGTCTCGCCCCCGGGCTGCGAACCCGCGCCTTCGTCTACAACACGCTGCTGTTGGACAAGTCGATCGACGACCGCCTGCGCCGCTACCCGAGTTGGATCTCCTCCCGCAACCTGGCCAACGAGGCCTCCGACTCCTCGGTCGAGGCGCTCGTCGCCGCCGTCGTGGCCCGCTACGACATCCCCCAGCGCTGGTATCGGTTGAAGGCCCAGGTGCTCGGCGTGCCCCGCCTCGCCGACTACGACCGGATGGCCTCGGTGGCCACCAGCGAACGCAGGGTCGGTTGGCGGGAGGCGACGGAGATCGTGCGCGACGCATACGGGTCGTTCTCCGCCGAGCTGGCCGGGATCGTCGGCCGGTTCATCGACGAGCGGTGGATCGATGCGCCGGTCCGGCCGAACAAGCGCGGTGGGGCGTTCTGCGCCTACGCGGTCCCCGAGCTGCACCCCTACGTACTTCTCAACTGGACGGGGCGGAACCGGGACGTGCTCACCTTGGCTCACGAGCTCGGCCACGGGGTGCACGGGTACCTCGCCCGCGGGCAGGGGATCTTCCATCAGTCCACGCCGCTGACCCTCGCCGAGACCGCGTCGGTGTTCGGCGAGACGGTGACCAACGGACGGCTGCTGTCGATGCTCGACGATCCCGGAGAACGCTTCGCCCTGCTCGCCTCCTCCGTCGACGACTCGATCGCCACCGTGTTCCGCCAGGTGGCGATGAACCGCTTCGAGGACGCCGTGCACACCGCCCGGCGAGGCGAGGGTGAACTGTCCGTCGACCGCTTCGGCGAGCTGTGGGCCCAGACCCAGGAGGCGATGCTCGGCGACGCGGTCGAGGGCACCGATGGGTACCGGAGCTGGTGGAGCTACATCCCTCACTTCATCGGCAGCCCGGGTTACGTCTATGCCTACGCCTACGGGCAGCTCCTCGCCCTGTCGGTCTACGCCCGCTACGAAGCCGAGGGCGACGGCTTCGTCCCCTCCTACCTCGAGCTGCTGCGCGCCGGCGGTTCGCGCCCGCCCGAAGAGCTGGCCGCGATCGTCGGCTGCGATCTCGGCGACCCGGGGTTCTGGGACGCGGGCCTGCGCATCGTCGACGAGCAGCTCACCGCCGCGGAGGCGGCGGCACACGCCGCCGGACGGGTTCCCCCGAGGACCGATAGGTAGGATGGCCCAACGGCCGCGACGACCGGCCCCAGCCGTCAGGAGCGCAGATGACCGAGCAGGCCGACGACCAGTTTCTCATCGGGGTCAGCTTCCCGGACCGCTTCCGTGCCCAGGAGTTCTTCACCGCCACCCTGCGCCTCGCGTCGACCAAGCAGCTCGTCTTGCGCGACGCGGTGTTCATCACCCGGCGCCCCGACGGTTCGACGGCGGTCGAGGAGACGACCGACCCGACCCCCGGACGCGCCGCGCTCGGCGGAGCGATGTGGAGCGGCCTGATCGGCCTGATCGTCGGCGGGCCGGTCGGCTGGATCGCTGGTCTCGGGATCGGGGCCGCGGGTGGCGCGGTCGCGGCGAAGGTCATCGATCACGGCGTCCCCGACGAATGGGTGCAATGGTTCCGCCTCGCCGTCACCGACGAAAAGACGGTGCTCGCCCTACTCGTCGAGCATCCCGACGTGCCCGCCCTCAGTTCCGAACTGGAGCGGTTCGAGGGCGCCGAACTCGTCTACACGAACCTGCCCGCCGATCAGGTCTCCGCCTGGCACCGCCAAGCAGGGATCCCCGAAGCCGCGGAGCCGGGCAGCGCAGCGACCGCCTGACCGGGTGCACCTGCCCGGCCTCGCCGACGCGGGCAGGTGCGGTCCGGTCAGTGCACGAGGGGCATCACTTCGGTGATGAACCGCTCCATCTGCTCGTCGGCCTTCTTGTACGTGTCGCCGGGGAGAAGAGGGAAGATCGTCAGGTTCTCCACCCCGATCAGCTCGCGGTAGAACTGGACCTGCTCGGCGACCTCCTCGGCGGTGCCGACGAGGATCGTCTTGTTCTCGATCGACTCCTCCAGCGTGGGGATCAGTCCCGGCTTGGCCGGCTTGCCGTCCGGCCCCATGTAGCCGCGGCTCCATCCGTACGGTCCGAGGAACTTCCAGAACTCGTCGTGCCCGTCGCGGGCCGAGTCGATCGCCGCCTCGTGGGTGTCCTCGACGCGCACGTTGACGACGAGCATCCGCTTCTCCCCCGGTGCGAGCGCGCTGCCGTGGGAGGCTTCGTACTTCGCCGCGTAGGTCTCCCAGAAGCGGGCCAGGAACGAGTAGTGCTGGTTCCAGAACACCGCCCCATGCCCGACGACAGGGACGTAGTCGAGCGTCGGCGGGCTGGTCACCGCCTGCCAGATGTCGAACGGGTGCAGCGGGCTGGGGACCAAGGTGAGGGTCTCCACCGTCGCCCCCCGGTCGGGGATCCCCGGGGCCGGATAGCAGAAGTGCTTGCCCCGGTAGCTGAACGTCTCCTGGGAGAGGGCGAGGCGGATCACCTCCATCGACTCTTCGAACACCTCCCGGTTGAGCTCGTCGGCCGCGGCCTGGTCGGGGTTGTCGTGGGAGCCGATGGAGACGCCCTTTTCGTTGAGGTGGAGCACCTCCCGGGGTACCGTGCCCCGCCCGACCCCGAGGATCGCCCGTCCTCGGGCCAGGTTGAGCAAGGTGGCGAAGTCCTCCGCCAGGCGCAGCGGGTTCCACTGAGGCACGACGTTGAACATCGTCCCCAACTTGATCCGCTTGGTCTGGGCGGCGATCCAGGTGGAGATCTGGATCCCGTTGGGGATCACCTCGTAGCCCTCGTACTGGAAGTGGTGCTCCGTCGTCCAGAACGAATCGAAGCCGAGCTCGTCGGCGACGACGGCAGAAGCGACGTAGGCCTCGGTCGCCGACCAGACCTGCTCTGCGGTGTACCGGCGGTCGACCGGTGCTGGCGGGCCGGCGCCGACATCACTCATCTCGACCCCACCGAAGAAGAAAGCTCCGAGCTGCATCCGCTGAGCTTCGCACGTCACACGGGTCGCGCGCGACGTGCGTCTCGCATGCCACGCCCACCCGCTGCGCACCATCCCTGCCCAGATCCGCGTCGCGGCGCTTGACGACCGAGACGAGACCTCCCAGCGCGGGATCTGGGTAGGGATGTGGACCGGGCGGGCCGGGCGCGGGCGCCGCGCCGCGGTCAGCGACGACGTGGCTGGGCGTCAGCCGGAGGATCGTCCAGACCGTCGCGCTCGTCGCGCGCGTCCCACTCGAGCAGCGGCTCGATACCGAACACGTGCTCGTCGATCGTGGCATGCAGGTCGCCGAGGACGGCGAAGCGGGCGGGGACGGTGCGCATCGTCAACTCCCCCGGTTCCACATCGGCGATCTCCTCCCAGCGGATGGGGGTCGAGACCCGAGCGTCGGGTCGGCCGCGCACCGAATACGCCGCGGCCATCGTGTGGTCCCGCGCGTTCTGGTTGTAGTCGATGAACACCGCAGCGGGGTCGCGGTCCTTGCGCCACCAGGTCGTCGTCGCATCGGCCGGGCAGCGCCGTTCGACCTCCCGGGCGAAGGCGAGAGCGGCGCGCCGCACGTCGCCGAAGGAGTGGGTGGGCGGAATGCGCACGTAGACGTGCAGTCCCGATCCACCCGACGTCTTCGGGTAGCCCGTCGCCCCCAGTTCGGAGAGGATCTCCCCGACGACGCCGGCCACCCGCCGGACGCGGGAGAACGGGCACTGCGGCATCGGGTCGAGGTCGATCCGCCACTCGTCGGGACGTTCGGCGTCGGCCCGGCGCGAGTTCCACGGGTGGAACTCGACGGTCGACATCTGCACCGCCCAGATCACCTGGGCCAGTTCGGTGACGCACAGCTCGTCAGCGTGGAGCCCGAAGCGGGGGAAGTGCAGGCGGACGGTCTCCACCCACGGAGGCGCCCCGCCCGGCACCCGTTTCTGGTACACCTTCTCCCCCGCCAGACCGTCCGGGTATCGGTGGAGCATGCACGGGCGCTCGCGCAGCGCGTTGACGACCCCCGGGCCGACGGCGAGGTAGTAGTCGGCGAGGTCCCGCTTGGTCAGGCCGAGGTCGGGGAAGTAGATCCGGTCCGGGTTGGTCAGCCGGACCGTCCTGCCCCCGACGTCCAACTCGACCGACGGCGATGTGGAGGCCACGGACCCGACGGTAGCCCGCCCGGGGGAACCTCAGGCCGGGTGGTGGTGCCAGCCGTCGGTGGTCCGCACCCGGTGACCGCGATCGGCGAGCGCGTCGAGCAACCGCCGGAGGTGATCGGCATCCGCGGTCTCCACGGTCAGCTGGACCGCCGTCGAGCGGGCGTGGATCGTCGGGTCGAGCCGCTGATGGACGACCTCGACGATGTTCCCCCCGAAGCGGCCGACGTCGG
>CAZQEJ010000030.1:0-23713 GCA_964592165.1 uncultured Ilumatobacteraceae bacterium
ATGTCTGCAAGGGCACGGTGTGGTACGTCGCCGGCGGTCAGGGGATCACCCAGACCCCCTACTTCTTCCAGTCCAACGAGCCGGTCGGCCCGACGCAGTACATCACCGGCTACGCCGCGGGACTGGTGCTCAAGGAGCTCAGCGGATCCAAGCTCGGTTACATCACCGGGCCGGAGCTCGACTTCGCCAAGGCCACGCTCGCCGCTGTCACTGCCGGGCTCAAGTCGGTGATCGCGGACGGCGACGTCTTCGTTACCTACACCGGTGACTTCAACGACTCCGGTCTCGGCCAGGAAGCCGCACGGGCGCAGATCTCCAAGGGCGCGCAGCTCCTCTACCCCTACCTCGGTGGGGCGACCGATGCAGTGGCCGAGGTCGGCGCGGAGAGCAAGATCCTGAGCATCACGCCGGGCACCGACCGCTGCGCGGAGAAGAACTTCGCCATCTCCTCGGTGTTCAGCCCTGGTGACTACTTCGCTGCTGTGCTCCAGGACTTCGAGGCCGGCAAGGTCGCTCTCGGCGTGACGCGTACGTTCAACATCGGTGTCGACCCGGTCCCGACCGTCATCGTCTGCGACAACGTCCCCAACGCGGACAAGCTCAACACCGATGTCAAGGCCGAGATCGCCAAGGTCGTCTCCGGTGAGATCGACGTGAAGAAGGAGATCGCCGCCGCCGCCGGCTGATCCGTCCGGACGGGGGTGGTGGGCGCCGTTGGTGCCCACCACCCCCGACTCCCGCATCGCGCGGACGTCCGCGCCGCTGACCGACAACGCTGCTGCCACGAAAGGAAGGCCACCAGTGACGATGACATCCGCACCGCCCACCCTGCTCACGCACATCGCGCTCCCTGTCAAGGATCTCGACGCGATGATGCGCTTCTACGAGCGCTACACGACGATGGTCAAGATCCACGAGCGCCAGGACCCGGACACCGGCCTGCGCACGGTCTGGTTGGCCAACGAGCGTGACATCACCGACGCCGCTGCCCGGTTCGTCGTCGTCCTCATCCAAGGTGCGCCGCCGCGCAACATCGTCGGCAACGAGATCGTCGAGCAGTACGGCTTCCTGACCTCGTTCAGCCACCTCGGCTTCTCCCTGAACAGCCGCGAGGAGGTCGATGCCGTGGCCGAGTTGGCCAAGGAGGAGGGCTGTTTGGTCCTCGGTCCGATGTACCGCAACGCGGTCGTCGGGTACATCTGCCTGATCCGCGACCCCGACGGCAACAACATCGAGTTCTCCGTCGAACAGGTCCTCGGCTGACCCGATGGCGCCGCGGCCGGACAGCCAATGGTGGGCACGCATCACCCATGCGTTCTCGGCCCACGTCCGCGAGGAGAGCTACTTCCTCGACCGCTACGAGAAGCTCGTCGAAGACGTCGAGGATCGCGGCACGCGGTTCCTCATCGACTTGATCCTCGAGGACGAACGCCACCACCACGAACTGTTCAACCGTCTGGCAGAGGCAGCGCGCGGTGACCCCGACGCGCTGCCTCCCAACCCGGCGCCGAGCCGGGCCGAGATCGACCAGATCCTGGAGGCGACGGAGCGCTTCTTGCAGGCCGAGCGTGACGACCGGCTCAAGCTGCGTGAGCTGAAGAAGGAGCTCAAGCCAGCCCACGTCGGCCACTGGCATCTGCTCGTCGAGTTGATGGACCTCGACACGCAGAAGCACGTGCTGATCCTCGAGTTCCTCATCCGCCAGCTCAAGGCGCACGCCAAGTCTTGACCGTCGGCCAGACATTCGCCTTCCTCGCCGCCGGGTTCGGTGCCGGGGCGGTCAACGCGATGGCCGGTGGGGGGACACTGATCTCCTTCCCGGTGCTCGTCGCCACCGGCATCCCGGCGCGGACCGCGACGATCACGTCCGCCGTCGGCCTGCTGCCCGGCTACGCGGGGGGTTCGGTCGCCTATCGGCGCCAACTCGCCGGGCAACGCCGGCGGATCTACGTGCTCGGGGTGTTCGCCGTGATCGGTGCGGTGCTCGGCGCGCTGATCCTCCTCGTCACCTCCGAGGCCGCGTTCCGCGTCGTCGTGCCCCACCTGATCCTGCTCTCTTGCGTTCTCCTTGGGTTCCAGCCGCGCATCGGTCGTGCCGTCGCCCGCCGGCGAGCGGTGAACCCCTCGGGATTGGCGGTGGCCGGGGAGTGGGGCGGAGTGCTCGCCAGTTCTGTGTACGGCACCTATTTCGGAGCTGGTCTGGGGGCTCTGCTACTCGCCGTGTTGGGGATCTTCATCGAGGACGACCTGCAGCGGCTGAACGCTCTCAAAGGGGTGCTCTCCCTGATCGTCAGCGTGATCGGCGTGACGGTCTTCATCGTCTTCGGCGCGGTGCGCTGGTGGGCGGCGCTGTGGCTGGCGATCGGGTCGTGGACCGGCGGTGCGGCAGGGGTCCGCCTCGCCCTGCGGATGCACCCGACGCTGCTGCGCTGGGCGGTGATCGTCCTCGGCGTCATCGTCGCCGGGGTGATGATCATCCGCTGACCACGTGTCCGCGCACCGATCGAGTGGTGCCCGATCCGCGAATCGCGATATGGTCGGACCATCAGTCCAAGTGGGCGGCGACGCCGCTACCAAGGAGGCAGGCGTGCCGATTACGAACCTGAACCACGCCGTGTTCTACGTCAAGGACGCCCGGCGCACGCAGAGGTTCTATGCCGACGTGCTCGGCTTCGAGACGATGATCGAGCACCCGCAGGGTGCCTACGTGTTCATGCGTGCACCGGCGTCGACGAACCACCACGACCTCGCCCTGTTCACGGTCGGCGACGTGCCCTCCAGCGAAGCGGGACGGCGTACGCTTGGCCTGTACCACGTCGCCTGGCAGGTTCCGACCTTGGACGACCTGGCGGAGTTGCGCGAGCGGCTTGCGGCCGCCGGTGCCCTCGTCGGATCGAGCGATCACGGGACGAACAAGAGCCTCTACGCACGAGACCCCGACGGCCAGGAGTTCGAGGTGATGTGGCTCGTCCCGGCCGAGCACTGGGGCCACGCCGCGCACGAGGCGGTGATCGAGCCGCTCGACATCGAGGCGGACAAGCGGCGCTTCGCCACCGCCGGCGGCGCCGAGCGGTGACCACCTCGACGTTCGAACCGGTCGCCCGGCACACGTTGTCGGCCGAGATCCGCCAACGCCTCGCGGAGGCGATCCGGGCCGGTGAGTTCGCCCCAGGTGAGCCGCTCCCCGCGGAGCGAACGATGTGTCAGCAGTTCGGGGTGTCGCGCACGTCGGTGCGGGAGGCGATCCAAGGACTGGTGATCGCCGGTTACCTGGAGCGCCGGGGCAACCGGGCCGTCGTCGCCGAGCGTCTCCCCGATGTCAGCTTCACCGGTGACGATCGCAAGGTGTTCATCACCGAACTGTTCGAGGTGCGTCAGGTGATCGAGCCGGCGGTCGTCGAGATGGCCACCCGGCGAGCGACCGACGATCAGCGCGCCGAGTTGATCGAGCTCGCCGCGCAGACGCCGCAAGATCTTGCCGAGTTCCGTGAGATCGACCACCGGTTCCATCTCCTGCTCGCCCGGGCCTGTGGCAACCCGACGCTCGACGAGCTGCAGACGAAGGTCCTCGGGTCGCTGTTCGACTCCGGCGAGCTGGGGTCGCTGCTCTACGACCGGGGCAACCGCGACGAGGTGCACGAGATCATCACCACCTCGACGGCCGCCCACCAAGCGATCGCCGAGGCGGTCGCCGCGGGCCGCCCCGAGGAGGCAGTCGCCGCGGTCGCCGCTCACCTGGACGAAGTCGAGCGGCGGATGGTGGAGCGACTCCAGTGATCGTCGTGCCAGCGGGAGGTCCGTGGTGAAGGCGTTGCTGTACCGCGAGCCAGGTGGGCCGGAGGTGCTCGAGTACCTCGACGTCGACGACCCCCACCCGGCGGCCCGTGACGTCGTCGTCGAGGTTGCCGCCACCGCCCTCAACCGGCTCGATGTCGTCCAGCGCAACGGTTGGTACCAGCTCCCCGGGTTCACCCTCCCGCACATCGCGGGGATGGACGTCGCCGGGACGATCGTCGAGGTCGGCAGCGAGGTCGGCAGCGTCCATGTCGGGCAGCGGGTCGTCGTCGATCCTTCGCTGGCTGGTGTGCCGGAGGGTTCCAGCCTGGCCGGGATGGGCGACCTGTACGGCGACTTGGGGGTCATCGGGGGCACCGTGGCGGGTGGCTACGCCGAGCGCTGCCTGGTCCCCGACACTCACGTCTACGCGATCCCTGACGAGATGAGCTGGCATCAGGCCGCAGCGTTCCCCACGGTGTTCCTCACCGCCCACCACGCCCTGTTTGCCAGCGGGGGCCTGACGTCGGGGGAGACCGTTCTGATCCACGCCGCGGGGAGCGGGGTGAGCACCGCCGCGATCCAACTCGCCAAACACGCCGGGGCGACGGTGCTGGCGACGGCGGGGAGCGAGGAGAAGTGCGAAGGGGCGATGTTCCTCGGCGCCGACTTCGCCGCCAACAACCGCACGACGGACATCACCGCCTGGGCCAGGGAAGTCACTGGGGGGGCGGGAGTCGACGTCGTGTTCGACCATGTCGGTCCGGCGTTGTGGGAGCAGTCGTTCTTCGCCCTCAAGCCGCGCGGGCGGCTGATCAGCTGCGGGAACACGACCGGGGACAGCGTGTCGATCCCGTCCCTCGGGCACATGTTCCACATGGGCATCCGGATCATCGGCGCCGACCCATACCGGCCGCACGAGTTCGGCGAGGCGTGGAACATGTTCCGCTTCGGGCGCTTCCACTCGGCGATCGACACCGTGTTCCCCCTTGCCGAGGGCGCCGCGGCGCAGGAGAAGCTGCTGCGCAGCGACTTCTTCGGCAAGCTCCTGCTCGAGCCGTGACGATGTCCCGGGATTCCCCGTACCCCGAACTGAAGAAGCGCCACACGATGGCGCACACCGGTAGGCCGTGGCGCGACCACAAGCCACCGCCCGCCGCACCGGTGTGGGGCGTGATCCAGGGCGTGGGCAACTACTACGCGCTGTGCGCGGCGATCGAGCTCGGGGTGTTCGACGCGCTCGACCGGCTCGGGCCGGCGCCGATCGATGTGCTCGCCGGACAGCTCGGTGCGTCGGCGGTGCACCTCGAGCATCTCTGCGACGCGCTCGTCGCCCTCGGATTCCTCGACCAACTGGACGACGTCTACGAGCTGACCGAGACCGCCGAGCGCTACCTGTGCACCGGCGGCGCGGCATCGATGGCCGGCCTCGTCGCCGTCGCCCCCGGCCCGCTGGCCAACTGGCGCACGCTGGCCGGTACCGTGCGCCACGGATCGGTCGCCGAGCCGATCGAAGACGATCCGGCGGCGTTCTACGGGCCGCTCGTGTCGGCCACGTTCCCCACCCAGTTGCGCGCCGCGACACGCCTCGGGCTGCGTGTCGGCTGGCCTCGCCGCCCGGGATTGCGCGTCCTCGACCTGGGAGCTGGGCGGGCGCCGTGGGCGATCGCCGTGCTCGAGCAATCGGCGGGGAGCACGGCAGTCGTCAACGACCTCCCCGAAGTGCTCCCCCTCGCCGAGTCGATGCTCGCCGAGCGCGGTCTCTCCGAACGGGTGACGCTCGTTCCTGGTGACTTCCACGCCCTCGAGCTCGACGCGCAAGGCTTCGACGTCGTCGTCCTCGGCCACATCTGCCGCACCGAAGGTGACGAACGGTCGCAGGCTCTCGTGCGGCGCGCCTACGACGCGCTCCGGCCCGGCGGGCAGATCGTCATCGCCGACTACTTCGCCGACGACGAACGCAAGATGAACCGGTTCGGGGTGCTGATGGGCCTGACGATGCTGGCCAACACCGAACGCGGCGGCCGGCTGACCACGACCCAGGTCAGCGGCTGGCTGCGCGACGCCGGGTTCGCCCGCATCCGCCTTGTCGAACCGATCGGCTTCAACCACGTCTACGTGGCCGACAAGCGCACACCTGTTGGAGGGTGAGATGACCGACACCGCTTCCGCTGCGACGATCACCGACGTCGACCTGCTCGTGTTCGGCACCCAGGTGGTGACGATGAACGCGGCCCGGGACATCATCTGCGACGGCGCGGTGGCGATCACCGGCGACCGGATCGTCGATGTCGGCAAGGCCGCCGACCTGCGCGCCCGCTTCCGGGCGCGCCGGACGATCGGGGGCGACCGGTTCGTCGTCACCCCGGGGATGGTCAACAGCCACATCCACATCACCGGTGAGCCGCTGACCCGTGGGTACGTCCCCGACGACACACCGTTCGTGGCCAACGTCTTCGAATGGCTGTGCCCCTTGTACGCGGTGTTCAACGCCGCGGAGGAACGCACATCCGGTCAGCTCGCCGCGGTGGAGATGCTCCGCAGCGGCACGACGAGCTTTCTCGAAGCGGGAACGATCCGCTTCCTCGACGAGGTCATCGACGGGCTCGTCGAGGTCGGGATCCGCGGTCGCGTCGGCCGGTGGGTGTGGGACCTTCCTCCCGAGCCGGGTGTGTACCGCCAGTCGACAGACGAGGCGATCGCCCACCTCCAGCACCAACTCGAACATCACCGTTCCTACGCCGATGGGCGGATCGGGGCGTGGAGCACCGTCGTCGGCCACACGACGTGCAGCGACCCGCTGTGGAAGGCGGGCAAGGCCCTCGCCGACGAGCACGGCGTCGGGTTCTCCTTCCACATGTCACCCGCCCAACTCGACCCCGACGGGTTCATCGCCGAGTTCGGCCAACGCCCGATGATCCACCTCGCCGAGCTCGGGGTGCTCGACCGCAACGTGGCGATCACCCACGTGGTACGCATCGATGACGCCGAGCTGGAGACCCTTGCCGCGCACGGGGTCAACGTCGCCCACTGCCCGACGACCGCGCTGAAGGTCAGCTACGGGATCACCCAGGTCGGCAAGTTCCCGGAGATGGTCCAGAACGGGATCAACGTCTCGATCGGCACGGACGGGAACAACGCCTCGAACTACAGCGACCTGATGCGCGCCACGTATCTCGTCGCCGGCCTGTTCAAGGACGCGCGCACCGACCCGGAGATGTTCCCCGCGGAGAAGGCCTACGAGATGGCGACCCTCGGCGGAGCGCGGACGATGCTCCTCGAGGATCAGATCGGGGCGCTCGTCCCCGGACTCAAGGCCGACGTCGTCCTCCACGACACCGACCGGCCCGAGTGGCGGCCGTTGCTCAACGTGATCAACCAACTCGTCTGGTCGGCCACCGGCGGCGGCGTGCACACCGTGCTCGTCGACGGCAAGATCGTCGTCGAGGACGGGCACTGCACGACGATCGACGAAGCCAAGCTGTGGGCCGATGCGCAACAGATGGGCGAGGCGATCACCGCCCGCTCCGGGTTGCCGGACAAGGCCAAGTTCCCCACCTGGTGATCACCGGGTGACCTCCGGCCGAGCGGCCCGGCACCAATCGGGCCGCGCCGGCCGGAGGCGATCCGGTTCCCGGCTCAGCTCGCGTTCGCCGGGTTGAGGTTCACGCCGGGGGCGACGACGGCATCGATCTGCTCGCGGACCCCGGTCGGCAGGGCGAGCTCTCCGAGGTCGAGCAGGTCGTCGAGTTGGGCCGGCGTGCGCGGGCCGATGATCGCCGCGGTGATCGTCGGGTCATCGAGGACGAAGGCCAGTGCGAGTTGGGTGATCGTCATCCCCGCCTCGGCGGCGATCGTGCTCAGCGCGGCGACGGCGGCCAGCTTCGCGGCGCGGATCGCCCCCTCGCCGTGGTCGAAGTGCTCGGGTTGACGCGTCGCCCGGTCGGTCGGGTCGCCGCTCGCTCCGCTCTGGTACTTGCCGGTCAGCCAGCCTCCGTTGAGCGGCGCCCAGACGATCACCCCGAGCTCGTTGCGCCGGCAGGCGGGCAGGACATCGGTCTCGATGCCGCGGGCGAGCGCCGAGTAGGGCGGCTGCTCGCTCGTCGACCGCACGGTGCCGAGCGCGGCGGCGCGTGCGCCGACCTCGTCGATCTGCGCGGGGGAGAACGTCGACGTGCCGATCGCGCGCACCTTGCCCGAGGCGACCAACTCGTCCATCGCCGCGAGCGTCTCGTCGATCGGGGTTGCCGGGTCGGGGCGGTGCATCTGGTAGAGGTCGATCCGGTCGGTTCTCAGCCGTCGCAGGCTGTCCTCGCAGGCCTGCACGATCCAGCGCCGGGACAGCCCGGAGCGATGCAGATCGCCGTCCATCGGGTTGCCGACCTTGGTCGCCACGACGATCTCGTCGCGGTGATCGGCCATCGCTTCGCCGAGGATCGTCTCCGAGGTACCCGCGTCGTACATGTCGGCCGTGTCGAACAACGTGATCCCCGCTTCCCGGGCCCGGTGGAACATCGCCCGGCATTGCGCCGCGTCGGGGTTCCCCCAACTGCCGAACATCATCGTGCCGAGGGCGAGCGAGCTGACCTCGATGCCGCTGTGCCCGAGGGTCCGGGAGGGGAAGGTCACCGGCGCAACCTACCACCGCGGCCTGATGGTCCGACCGTCGGACGGACCGGTTCAGCCGTGAAGGGAGAGGAAGTGGTCGCGGCGGGCCTCGGCCTCGGCATGTAGCGCGTCGAGATCGACGCTCACGCAGCGACCGTCGCGTACGACGTGGCGGCCGGCGACGAGCACGTCGCGCACCGCCCGGCTGCCCGGACCCCACACGAGTTGGCGCACGGGATCGGGGGCCCGCGGCGTCCACGCCGCACCGCCCGTGTCGTGGACGACGAGGTCGGCCTGCTTGCCGACCTCGATCGAGCCGACCAAGGCGCCCTTGCCGATCGCCTCCGCACCGCCGCACGTCGCCATCGTCATCGCATCGTCGGCGGTGAAGGCGAACGGATCGAGCGCCCGGTCCCGCTCGATGCCGACGAGCAGCGCTCCGGCGCGCAGGACGTCGACCGCGTCGCCGGCGTTCTCCGAGTCGCATCCGAGGGCGACGCGCCCCCCTCGGTGGAGCAGTTCCCCGTGCCGCCCTGCTCCGATGTACCCCTGGGCGAGGCGGAGGTAGGCCCAGGGGCAGGAGGCGATCGCCGTCCCGGTGCGCAGCACGACGTCGATCTCCGCGTCGTCGAGGTGCACCGCGTGCGCGACGACGACATGCCGGCCGAGCACGCCGAGGCCGTCGAGGTGGATGAACGGGCGTCGCCCGGTACGGGCCAGGTAGCTCGCCGGATCACCGCCATGGGGCGAGAGGTGGAACGTCATCCCCACACCGTGACGGCGGGCCAGCTCACTCGCCCCGGCGACGAGCTCGTCGCTCATCAGGTCGTGGCCGACGAGGGTCACCCATCCCTCGACGAGATCACCCGGCGGAAAGCGATCGAGCAGGGCTTCGTGACGGGAGAGGACCTCCTCCGCCGGGGCGGCGAACGGTGCTCCGTCGACGTCCCAGCCCCACTGCCCGAGGCTCAGCCGGAGGCCGGCGCGGCGGGCTGCAGCGGCGACCCGGTCGGGGTGGGCGACGGTACCCGCCTCGACGGTGCAGGTGATCCCGTTGCTCAGCGCGGCGGCCGCCGCGAGGCTTGCCGAGAGCTCGTCGTCGTCGCCGGTGTGCGCTCCGTGGATCGGTACCGACCAGCCGAAGATCGCCTCTTGGGAGTCGATCGCTTCGGGGATGCACGACTGGATCAAGCGGTCGCCGGTGAGGTGTTGGTGGGCGTTGATCAATCCGGGGGTGACCAGGTGGTGCGCGCCGCCGATGACGGTCGCCCGGGGGTGGGCGGCGTGCAACTCGGCGTAGGCGCCGACGGCTGTGATCCACGGCCCGTCGACGAGCACCGCGCCTCGGGGGACGAGGCGGCGGTCGGCGTCCATCGTGACGATGTCGCCCCGGATCAGGTACTGCGTCCCGTCAGGTTCCATCGTCCCAGGTTGTCACACCACCCCTGGCGGGGACCGGTGCGCGGCATGGCTCGGCCCCCACCGCTCAGCGCAGCCGGTCGAGGCGGACCCGCTCGCCGTAACGGGGCACCACGGCGGTGATGTCGAAGCGCGACTCGATCTGCCGGGCCAGCGTGCTGCTCGCCGCCGGTTCGCCGTGGACGACGTAGACGACGTCGGGTGCGGGCGACGCCGTGGCCACCCAGTCGAGCAGTTCGCTCTGGTCGGCGTGCACGGAGAACTGGGGAAGGTCGACGACCTCGGCGCGGACGCGCACGTAGCGGCCGAGCATCTTCAGCTCGCCGGCCCCGTCGACGAGCTGCCGGCCACGGGTCCCTTGGGCCTGGTAGCCGACGAGGATGACGGTGTTGCGTCGGTCGGGGAGCCAATGGGCGAGGTGGTGGACGACCCGCCCACCGGTTGCCATTCCCGAGGCGGAGACGACGATGCACGGGCGGCTCGGGGTGTTCAGCGCCTTGGATCCCTCGACATCGCGGACCTCGCGCAGCGCGGGCAGGCCGAACATCTCGGTGCCCACCCGTGCGGCACGGATCTCCGGATCAGCTCGCTCGAGCGCGCTGCGGTACACCTCCAGGGCGCTCAGTGCCATCGGGCTGTCGACGTAGATCGGCACCGAGGCGGGCAGGCGGCCGGCGGCGACGAGGAGCGAGAGGTGGTGGAGGATCACCTCGGTGCGGTCGACGGCGAACGCGGGGATGAGCACGCTGCCGCCGCGGTCCAAGGTGCGCGTGATCGCTTCGCCGAGCGCCTCGGTCGGTTCGCCGTCGAGGTGTTCTCGGTCCCCATAGGTGGACTCGACGAGCAGGACGTCGACATCCCCGGCAGGGTCGGGAGGGACGAGGAACGGGTGGTTCTCCCGCCCGAGGTCGCCGCTGAAGCCGATCGTCGATCCGGCCTCGCCGACCCGCAGATGGATGCTCGACGCGCCGAGGATGTGTCCCGCTCGATTCAGCCGGGCGGTGACTCCCGGGGCGAGCTCGTGGTCCTCGCCGAAGGGCAACGGGCGGAGGTGGCCGAGGGCCTGCCAGGCTTGTTCCTCGGTGTACAGGGGGAGCGCCGGGTCGTGGCGGGAGAACCCCTTGCGATTGGCATAGGCGGCCTCCTCCTCGAGCAGGTGGGCGCAATCGGGAAGCACGATGCGGGCCAGCGCGGCGGTGTTCGCGCTGGTGTACACCGGCCCGTCGAAGCCCGAAGCGACGAGCCGGGGTAGGTACCCGCAGTGATCGATGTGCGCGTGAGTCAGGAGCACCGCGTCGATCTGTGTGGGGTCGACGGGCAACGGCTCCCAGTTCCGCCCGCGCAGTTCGCGCAGCCCCTGATACAACCCGCAGTCGACGAGGATCGACGAGCCGTCACTGTGCACCAGGTACTTGGAGCCGGTGACTGTCCCGGTGCCGCCGAGGAACTGCAGCGTCGGAACCCGTCCCCGCCTGTCGTGGTCGTGGGCGCCCATCGGGCCAGCATCGCCTCGACCGTCGTCGCCGGCCAGGGCCTTGTGTCCCCCAGGTGATGTGATCCAATCGGTGGCGCCCGGCGAGCCGAACCCAGGCGTGGCCGTGGCCACCTGGCCCGAACGGAGGAGAACCCGAATGAGCGCAGACCTGATCCTCGACTCCCTCCGCCGGCGGATGGCGGCGATGCACTCGCTCTACTACGACGCGGTGGCCACGATGGGTCCTGAACACGTCAACCACTTCGAACGGGCCGGGGTGTTGCCGATCGCGTTCAGCCTCTTCCACTACACGAACATGCAAGATGTGTCGTTCTGCTTGATCACCGCCGATCAGGTGATCTGGAACGAGCGCTGGCAGGCGATGGTCCAGTTGACGATCGACGACCACGGCAAGCACCGCACGGTGGAGGAGATGGTCCACCAACGGATCGGCAACTACGACGCGTTCAAGGCCTACCAGCGGGCGGTCTTCGAGCGGACCGAGGCGTATCTGGTGGACCTCGATCCCGACGATCTCGAGCGGGTGGTGATCCCCCGCCCGTTCCCGCCGGCGATCGCCTCGACGTTCAGCGCCCGTGTCGCCGGTGAGCAGGGGGTGACCGTCCTCGATGCGTTCGAGTGCTGGCTCTACCAGCACGGGCTGCGCCACATGGGGGAGATCGAGCTCGCCCGGGGCCTGGTCGGGCTCGGTGGGATGACGTCGTGACGCTGGCAGGATGGGCTCATGCCGGAGATCGAACGGACCGATGCCGAATGGCGTGAGTTGCTCACCGAGGAGCAGTACGCGGTGCTGCGCGAGGCCGGCACCGAACGCGCCTGGGCGGGGAAGTACGTCAACGAGCACAGCGACGGGACGTACCACTGCGCGGCGTGCGGAGCCGAGCTGTTCGACTCGGCGACGAAGTACGAGTCTGGCAGCGGGTGGCCGAGCTTCTGGGCGACGAAGGCATCCGACGCCGTGGAGCTCGTCGAGGACCGCGGCCACGGGATGGTCCGCGTCGAGGTGCGCTGCCGGCGTTGCGGCTCGCATCTCGGCCACCAGTTCCCCGACGGCCCGGCGCCGAGCGGGCTGCGCTACTGCATGAACTCGGTCGCCCTCGACCTCCGACCTGCCGACTGACCCGCCCCGCGGGGTTCGGTGGCGACGCGTCCATCACCCGCCGCAGCGTGCCGATCCCGCTGCAGGGGGCGGCGCAGCTCGCTGGCCACCGACATCGCTTCGTCGAGCTGTTCGCGCAGCGCGGCGCAGCGCTGCTCGGCGCTCGTGGCGAAGTGCTCCAGCCGCTCACGTGTGCCGTCGGCGAGTTCGCCGCGCGTCGCCCGATCGAGTGCAGCCATCATCTGCTGGACCTCCTCCAACGGGAACCCCAGCGGCTTGAGCTTCTTGACGAAGCGGAAGCGGACGAGATCGTCCTCGGTGTACAGGCGGAACCCGCCGACGCTGCGTGCCGAGGGAACGACGATCCCCAACTCGTCGTAGTGACGGATCGTGCGCAAGGAGAGGTCCAGCGCGGCGGCCAGCTCCCCGATCGTGTAGTGACCGTCGATCATCTCCGACCGGCTCCTAGGATCAACCCTACCTTTACGTGAGGGTATGGTGGGAGTCCGCACCAGACGGTCGCGGCACGGACGACGGACGGAGGATCGATGGACGATCGGGGCACGCTGCGCAGTATGGCCAAGTCGGTCAAGAGCAGGCTCACCGGGTCCATCCCCCCCGCTGTCCACCGGCCGTTGCGTGACGCGTACCACCGGACCCTGCTGCGCGCAGGCCGCAACCCGCTTGGCAAGCCCGACGAGTTCGAGCGGTTCCTCGTCGGCGTGCTCGCCGACTTGGACCTGCCCACCGCGGAGAGCAGTGCCTATGTCGAGTTCGGCGTCTACCAGGGCGCGACGCTCGCCGCTGCCGTGCGCGCTCTGCGCCGTTGCGGGTTGACCGGCATGCGCTGCTTCGGTTTCGATTCCTTCGAGGGTCTGCCCGTCGACGCAGACCGTCAGGGATGGGGCAAAGGCTGGTTCGCAGTGAGTCGCTCCGTCACGGAATGGCACCTGCGCCGGCAGAAGGTCGACGATGCCGTCGAGCTCGTCGAAGGCTGGTTCGACGACACCTGCACCGAGCCGATGGCCGCCCGGATCGGGTCGGTGCGGGTCGTGATGCTCGACTGCGACCTGTACAGCGCGACGGACACCGCGTTGCGCTTCACCGAACCGCTCCTCGCGCTCTCGGCAGTCGTCATCTTCGACGATTGGTACGCGTACAACTCCGACGAATCACCCGAGATCGGCCAGGTGCGCGCCTTGCACGAGATGCTCGAGCGGCGCCCCGATCTCGTTGCCCAGCGCGTCGGCCGGGTCGGTCATTGTGGCGTCGGGTTCGTCGTCGCGGCCCGGGGGGACGCCAGCGATTGACCGTCCCGCTGATCTGCTCAGCCGGTCGTCCTGTCGACGAAGCGGACGAGCGGGATCTGCCGGTCCGTGCGGGTCTGGTAGACGGCGTAGAACGGGCGATCGGCACACAGCGCAGACCACGTCGCTTCGTACTCCTCGCCCTGGAGGACCACCGCGTCGACCCACGCCGGCGCCTCGTGCTGGACGTGGATGCGGACACGCGGGTTCGCCGCCCGGTCGGTCAGGTTGATGTACCACGCCGGGTGCTGCGGGGCCCCGGAGAAGGAGGCGGCGACGATGCGGTCGCCCCGGTCGTCGAGCCAGAACGGGAGGGCCACTTTGTGCTCGTTGCCCGAACGGCGCCCGACGGTGCGCAGCACGAGCTGACGCATCCCGGCGACCTCCCACTCCATCGCGTCCGCATCCGCCTCCATCGCTGTGACATGGGCGCGGGAGATCTGGGGGATGACCTCCCGCGGCGGCTCGGCGAACTGCTCGTAGGCCTGGGTCTCGGTCGTCGTCTGGTCGTGCACGAAAGGATCTTCGCGCGGGCGGGGCTGCGGAGTGACGCGCGGCACCAGAGGTGGTATCGGGCACATTCCAGACGGTGTCTATGCTCGCGTCCCATCGGACGAAGTTCCGGACATGCTCGCCGGAGGAACGTGATGGAGAACGGACGGACCGACGTCGTGCGGTGGAGCGAGGAGCTCTCCCCGTTCGACTTCATGATGTACCGCGCCGACCTCGACCCCCGGTCGCGCACGTCGATGATGTACATCGAGACCCTCGACCTCGTTCCCCGGTGGGACCGACTGTGGGAGGAGATCGACCGGGTCAGCCGGGTCGCCCTCCGCCTGCGCCACAAGGTCGTTGCCCCGATCCTGCCGCTGACCAACCCGCGCTGGGTCGTCGACGCGGACTTCGACCTCGCCTACCACGTCCGGCGGCTCGTCCTGCCCGAGCCCGCCGACCTGCGCTGCTTGTTGGACACGGCCGCGGTGCTCTACGAGACCCCGCTCGATCCGAGCCGGCCGTTGTGGGAGGTGACCCTCGCCGAGGGATTGCGCGACGGCGATGGCGTCGCCGCGCTGATCTGGAAGCTGAGCCACAGCACAACGGACGGGATCGGGGGGATGATCCTCGAGCAGATGCTGCGCACTGACGAGCGTGATCCGGCCGCCGGGCCGATGCCGCCGTTGCCCGTGCCCGAGGATCTCTCCCCGGTCGAGCTGACTCGTTCCGCGGCACGGAGACTGCCCGCAGCACTCGTCACCGATGCCGTTCACCGATTCGGCACGGCCCGGCGCATCGTCCGCGATCCTGGCCCGGCCGTCGGTGGGGTGGCGCGTGCGATCCGCTCGCTTGGCGCGCTGAGCCAGCCGGTCGCCCCACCGTCCCCCCTGCTCCGCCGGCGCAGCCTCAACCGCCGGTTCGAAACGTTCGACGTACCTCTCGCCGATCTGCGCGGCGCGGCCAAGGCCCACGGCTGCTCGGTCAACGACGCCTACCTCGCCGCGGTCACTCTCGGACTGGGCCGGTATCACACCGAACTCGGCGTCCCCCTCGATGCGCTGCCGATCGGGGTGCCGATCAACGTCCGCCCGGCGGGGGACACGTCGAGTACCGCCAATCGTTGGGCGGGAGTGACGATCGCCGCACCGACCGGTGAGCGCGACCCGGTCGCGGCGATGACGCTGCTGCGCGAACAGATGATCAGGGCGCGCACGAACACCGGCGCCGGCGTGATCGACCTCGTCGCCTCCGTCCTCGCCTGGCTTCCCCAGCCGCTGCTCGCCGGCCGCGGGTCTCCCGGTGTCGACGTTCAGGTGAGCAACGTCCCCGGGCACCCGGGAGTGCGCTACATCGCCGGAGCCCGGATCCTGCGCACGATCCCTCTCGGGCCCATCCCCGGGGTGGCGATGATGATCACGATGGTCTCCCAGGCCGGGCGGTGCTTCGTCGGGATCAACTTCGACTCGGCCGCGATCAGCGACCACGACCTGCTCCTGCGGTGCCTGCGCGCCGCGTTCGACGACGTGATCGCCGCCGGATCGACGAAGCCCAGAAGACCGAAGAGGCCGTCCGCGGCAGCCACGTCACGCCAGCCAGGCGCGCCCCGACGTTCAGGCAGGACATCGTGACGGCCGGAGGCGAGGTCCGCCTTCCCGGGTCGATCGCCGAGATCGAGGCCAGCCCCCGCGGTGCCAAGGTCGGGGCGTTCTTCGATCTCGACGGCACGCTGATCGCCGGCTACTCGGTCCGCCACTTCGGTGAGGAGCAGTTGCGCACGCGCCAGGTGCGCGTCGGTGAGCTGGTCAAGACGGTCGGCGTCGTCGTCGGCGGAGGGGGGCTCAACCCGGACACGTTCGCCGAGATGCTCCGCCTCGGGGCGCAGTCGTGGCGGGGCCGCGCCGTCGGGGACCTCGACGAGATGGGCCTGCGCTTGTTCGAGAAGAAGATCGCCGACCTGATCTACCCGGAGATGCGCGAGATCGTGCGCGCCCATCAGCTCCGCGGCCACACGGTGGTCCTCACCTCGTCGGCGACGAGTTTCCAGGTCGCCCCGATCGCCGCCTACCTCGGCATCGACCACGTCCTGTGCAACCGCTTCGCCGACGACGGCGGGGTGCTCACCGGGGAGGTCGCTCAACCGGTCCTGTGGGGTCCGGGCAAGGCGGACGCGGTGCAGGAGTTCTGCGCCCACCACGGCGTCGACCTGGCGCGCAGCTACTTCTACGCCGACGGGGACGAGGACACGGCGCTGATGCATCTCGTCGGCGAGCCACGCCCGGTCAACCCGGGCAAGCAGCTCGCCGCCGTCGCCTCCCGCCGGGGGTGGCCGGTCCTCCGCCTGCGCAGCCGCGGCCAGGGATCGATGCTCCGCTCGGTCGCCGGCCTCGGATCGTTGCTCCCGATCGCCTGGGCCGGGCTCGGTGTCGGGTTGCTGACGCGCAACAAGCGCGCCGCGCTGAACTTCGTCTCGGAGAACTGGATCCGTACCACGTTCGCTGTCAACGGGGTGACGGTGAACATCGTCGGGGAGGACAACGCCTGGGTCCAGCGCCCGGCGGTGTTCATCTTCAACCACCGCAACAACTTCGACCCGCTGATCGCGACACGCATCGTGCGCAAGGACTTCACCGCCGTCGGCAAAGGCGAGCTGCGCAAGGATCCGATCGTCGGCACGATGGGCCGGTTCCTCGACATCGCCTTCGTCGACCGGGGGGACTCCGCCTCGGCGGTCGCCGCGCTCAAGCCGATCGAGGAGATGGCGGCCAAGGGGTTGTCGGTGATCATCGCCCCGGAAGGGACACGCTTGGACACCGCCGAGGTCGGGCCGTTCAAGAAGGGTGCGTTCCGCATCGCGATGGCCGCTGGCATCCCGATCGTGCCGATCGTGATCCGCAACGCGCAGATGATCGGTGGTCGCAACGCGCGCACGATGAACCCCGGTTCGGTCGACGCCGCCGTGCTTCCCCCGATCCCCGTCGACGACTGGTCGTTGAACGACCTCGACGAGCGGATCGCCGAGGTGCGTGCCCTGTACCTGGAGACGCTGGCCGACTGGCCGGGCTGAGATCCGCTCAGCCCGCCGAGGAGACGGGCAGGATCCGGCGTCCCTGGGCGTCGAACTGGGCGATCGCCGTCTGTTCGATCTGGGCCACGGCGCTGATCGCCCGCCCGATCTCGGCGCGCAACTCGGCCCGCCCGGCGGCGAGCGCGGCCGGCTCGCCGCTGAGCAGCCCGCGGTGCGCAGCGAGGTCGATCGCGTTGTCGAACAGCGTGGCCGACACCGAATCCGCGCTGCGGATCCGCCGTTGGAGGAGGAGTTGCTTGCCGTAGGTGAGGCATTCCCCACGCAGGCCGGCGCGATCTTCGGCGGGCTCGGAGCCCTTGCGCTCGAGGGCCAGGGCGACGACGAGGTAGGCGTCGAGGAACGGGCGCAACACGACGGCAGCGACGAGCGGGCTCCAGCCGCGCAAAGCGCCGGCGACCGCGGTCGGGCCGCGCCCGGGGAGTTCGTCCCAACGTGCGTCGTAGCGGGCGAGGGCGCCGGAGATCTCGGCGACGAAGACGTCCTTGTCGGCGAAGAAGAACTCGAACTTGAGCAGGTCGCGCATGCGGAGCGCTTCGCCGATCACCGTCGAGGGCGTAGCCTCCCCGAGCGTCACGGCGGTGACCAGCGCGGTCGACGCGATCGCCTGGTCGAGGAAGTGGTGCAGGATCGTGTTCCGGTAGTACGACGCGGCGATGCGTTGGCTGGGAGCGATCGCGTACACCGCGGTCGCCCCGTCGACGAAGCGCGTCGCCGCGTCCTGGCGGAGCAGGGGGGCCAGTGCCTGCTCGACCCCGTCGTCGGTGGTCAACAGTCCGGGAGCGACGAGCGGTGCCCCGCGCCGGCGAACGTCTTCGGCGAGGTAGTCGAGCGCGAGGCGGAGCTCGGGCAGGGTCAGGGCGCGGTCGACGGCGAGGAGGACGAGGGCGACGAGCGCGCTGGGGGTGATCGGCGTCGCCTTGTTGATCTGCACGGCGACCTCGAAAGCGAGCTTGTGCACGTCGAGCGGCCGGTCGCTGGCCAGCGCCCCGGTCGGCGCCGGGGGACCGAGCCGGTCGCGCAGGGACACCGGTGTGCCGAAGCGGACGTGGATGTCGCCCTCGCCGTAGCGCCGGCGTTGGCGGGCAACGTACGTGAACAGCCAGCGCAAGCTTTCCGCCGACTTCGCCTTGCCCGCCGCGTAGCTGGAGAACTGCTCGACGTCGATCAGCTCGTCGTAGACGATCGACACCGGGATCAGCTGGTAGTCGGTGCACCGGCCCTGGGTGTACGCGTCGGCGACGTAGGCGAGCAGCCCGAGCTTCGGTTTGCCCATCTTGCCGGTCCGGCTGCGCGTCCCTTCGATGTTCCACTCCAGGCTGTGCCGCTTCTCGGCGAGGTAGCCGAGGTACTCACGCAGCACCCACTTGTACAGCTCGTTGTCCCGGAAGTTGCGGCGGATGTAGATGATCCCACCGCGCCGCCCGATCGCGCCGACGGGACCGAGAGCCATGTTGATCCCGCCGAGGCGATAGTTCGGGGGGAACCCGTTGTCCTTGAGGACCACGCCGAGGATCGTCGAGTCCATGTACGAGCGGTGGCTGGGGAGGAACACGACGGGGTGTTCGGCGCACACGGCGCGCAACGCCTCGATCTGCGCCGGGTCGACGTGGATCCGGCCGGCGTAGCCGCGCCGGTGGTAGAGGCGGGACATCTCCGTCGTCACGTCGATGGCGAAGCGGTTGAAGCTGGTGACCATCTCCGCCAGGTAGCGCTCGGCGTCGTCGCTGACGTCGGCGCGGGGGCGCCGGCTCTCCGAGGCGAACGCGTCGATGCCGTTCTGGAAGCGCGGTTGGGCGAAGATCTCGGCCCGGATCGTGTCCGGCGTGGGATGGGGCGGTCCCGGTGCCCGCTCACCGCGCCGCGCACCCGCCCAGAGGCGGATGCGCCGCACGGGGCCGGGCCCCCGAGCCGGACGAGCGTTCATGCGCGCAGCGTGGAGCGACCGTCGGTCGCCCACCAGTCGGCGGTGACCTGCAACCCGGAGATGCTGGCGCGGGGGAAGATCTCTTCGTAGGTGCGCCTGTAGCCGGTGTGCGCGATCAGCCACTGGCCATCGACGCGCCGGTAGCGGTCGCTGTAGAACGCCGCCCCGGCGATCGTGATGTCGAAGTCGAGGCGGACGACGACGTCCTGCAGTGCCCAGGTTCCGGTCGCCTCGTCCGGCCCGAGGAGATCGATCTCCGGCTGGCCGCAGCGGTGGCTGGAGAGGACCTTCGTCGAGTCCATCGTCTCGGTGAGGAAGGCGAGGATCTCGGCACGTGAGCCGAAGGTGTAGCTGCCCCCGCCGTAGCTCGCCGTCGCGTCCTCGGTCAGGCAACCGGCGAGCACGTCCCACAGCTTCTGGTCGAGGGCGCGCAGGTAGCGGTACTTCAACCGGCAGATCTCGTGGATCTCGATCAGGTCGTGGAGCTCCATGCTCACCTTCTCTCAACCGTCGGAGACGCCGCCGAGCAGTTCGGCGGCGAGGGCTGCAGCCGCCTTGTAGTCGACCTTGCCGACCGGGGTGCGCGGCACGGCGTCGACGACGAGCACGGCCTTCGGTGCCTTGTAGTCGGCGATCAGCGTCTTGCAGTGGGCGCGCACCTCGTCGAGGCAGACCTGCGCGCCGTCGCGCACCTGGACGAGCGCGGTCACCTGCTGCCCCCAGCGCTCGCTCGGCGTGCCGACGACCGCCGCGTCGAAGATCGCCGGGTGATCGACGAGTGCGGCTTCGACTTCCTCGGGGAAGATCTTCTCCCCGCCGGAGTTGATCGACACCGAGCCGCGCCCGAGCACGCTGATCGTCCCGTCCGCTTCGATGCGCGCGTAGTCGCCGGCGATCACCCACCGCTTGCCGTCGACGACGGGGAACGTCGCCGCCGTCTTGTCCGGGTCGTTGTAGTAGCCGAGGGGGATGTTCCCGCTGCGGGCGAGCATCCCCACCTCGCCCACCGGGCAGCGGTGAAACTCGGCGTCGAGCACCGTCGTGTCCTCCCCGACAGCGAAGCGCGGCGCCTCGTGGGCGCTGCCGTCGTCGACCTGCGAGCCCGTCGTGCCGGTCTCCGAGGAGCCGTAGCTGTCGAGGATCAGCACGTTCGGCAGGGCCCGGCGGAGCTGGTCGCGCACCGCGTTGGACAACGGCGCGGCGCCGTTGGCGATCGCCCCCAGACGGGACAGGTCGTAGTCCGGGCGGTCCGGCGCGAGCAGCGCCTCGGCGAGCGGCCGGGCCATCGCGTCACCGAGCGTGCTCAACGAGTTGACTCCCGAGCGCGCGGCCAAGGCGAGCACCTCGTGCGCGTCGAAGCGCGCCCCGGTGTACAGCACGAGCGTGCCCCCGGCGATGTGCGCGTTGGTCAGCACCCACTGGCTGCCGCCGTGCATCATCGGCCCCGCCGTCATGATCCGCAGCGGGGCCTCGTTCACCGCCGCCTCCGTGCCGAGCTGCTCGACGCTCTCGATCGGCCGGCCGCCGCGCAGCGCGTTGCTCGCCCCGAGGATGATGTCCTCCTGGCGCCACATCACGCCCTTGGGCAGCCCCGTCGTCCCCCCGGTGTAGACGATGTACAGATCGTCGCCGGAGCGTTCGGGGAAGTCGCGCTCGGGGGAGGCCGCGGCGAGGGCCGCCTCGTATTCCTCGCCGAGCGCGAGGCGGTGGCGGAGGCGGGGCAGTGAGTCGCTCACCTCGTCCAGTGCGGCGCCGAATTCGGGGGCGACGATCACCGCCGCGCACTCGCTGTTGCCGTACAGGTGGCGGAGCTCGTTGGCCACGTAGCGGTAGTTGATGTTGATCGGGACGGCGCGGATCTTGAACGCGGCGTAGAACGCCTCGACCCACTCGGGGCAGTTCGTGGCGTGGATCCCGATGTGATCCCCAGGGCCGATGCCCTGCGCGTGGAGGTGGTTGGCCAGGCGCGTGGCGCGCTCGTCGAGGACGCGGTAGGTCGTCTCGGTGCCGTTGGTGATCAAGGCCAGCCGGTCAGGAACGGCGTCGGCGACCACTTCCAAGATGTCGGCGAGGGTGATGTGACGGACGACCATCCCGGTCAGCGTAGATCGCTCACACGGAGGCCGCGACCGGCCAGGCGGAGTGGATCGCCCCCTCGATGTAGCCGACGCCTCCGGCATCGCCGACGACGTGGACCTCGAGGCCGGCGTCACGCAGCTCGTCGGCAAGCGAGCCGCCGCCGGTGACCTCCTCAGCGATCACGACGGTGTCGGCCGGGACGCGGACGAGCTCCTCGCCGCGCCGGTAGGCGACGTCGGAGGCGGTGATCTCGATGACCTCCGCGCCGCGCACGAGGGTCACCCCGTGCTCGCGGGCGTGGCGCACCGCGGTCCACCGGCGGGGCATGGCCATCGGCAGGCCGATCGCCGGGCCGCGCTCGACGACGGTCACCTGGCGACCGCGCTCGGCGAGGAACTCGGCGAGCTCCACACCGACGAGACCACCTCCGACGACGACGACCCGCTCTCCGAGGGGCATCCACCGTTGGGAGATGGCACGCACGACGCCGGGGTTGCTCGTCAGGTGTAGCGAGCGCCCGACGCGCAGCGCGGCTCGCTGCCACACCGGTTGCCCGGACGCCGCATCGCCGGCGCCGACCTCACCGCCGGCGACGAGGGCGCGCAGGCTGTCGCCCGTGTGCACGTGGGGGAGATCGGCTCCCGGCAGGGGTGGACGGCCCCGGGAGGCGCCGGTGGCGACGACGACGACGTCGGGGGCCAGCGCACGCACCGAGGACACGGTCGCTCGCGCCTGCAGCAGGGTGACGACGTCCAGGCGGTCGAGCTCGTGGACCAGCCAGTCGATCAGCGGGCCGTTCGCCGGTGTCGTCAGCTGGGAGAACCACACCGTCCCGCCGAGGCGGTCGGACGCCTCGACGAGCGTCACCCGGTGGCCGCGCCGGCGGGCGATGCGGGCCGTCTCCATCCCGGCCGGACCTCCGCCGACGACGACGACGTGGCGGGGCGAGGTGACCGGCGAGAAGCGGCCGGCCGGTTCGTTGCCCAACGCCGGGTTGACCGCGCAGCGTGGCGAGGCGTCGAAGAAGTTCTGCTCGACGCAGACGTAGCAGTTGATGCACGGGCGGATCGACTCCCGCCTGCCGGCGCGCAGCCGGTTGACGAGCTCGGGGTCGGCGAGCAGCTGGCGGCCCATGGCCACGAGATCGCACTCATCACCGGCGATCATCTCTTCGGCCATCTCCGGCAGGATCCGCCCGACGGCGATCACCGGGACGCGCACCGCCGCCTTTACCGCCCGGGCCAGCTCCCGGTACTGCCCGAGCTGATCGGGGACCGGTCCGTCGGTGAAGTTGTCGAACGGGTTCCGTCCCCACCCGGTGACGTGGATCGCTTCCGCGCCGGCGGCCTCGAACATGCGGGCCGCACCGGCCGCCTCGTCGGTGCTCAGTGCGCCCGCCTCGCCGTACTCGCGCCCGCTGACGCGCACCGTGACGGCCATCTGCGCGCCGGCCGCCTCGCGCACCGCGGCGATCACCTCGCACGTCAGCCGGGCCCGGTTCTCCAGCGAACCGCCCCAGCGGTCGGTGCGCCGGTTGTCCGCCGCGCTGAGGAACCCGGAGAGCAGGTATCCGTGGGCGGCGTGGATCTCCACCGCGTCGGCCCCGGCGGCGCGGATCCGGCGCGTCGCCTGGGCGAACTGGTCGATCACCCACAGCAGGTCCTCGTCGCTCGCCTCGGTGTACGTCGGGCGCCGGTTGCCCGACGCGGCGGCGAGGCGGCGCAACTCGTCGGGCGTGCAGTCGCGCAGCGCGGACGTGTCGTACTCGGCCGTCGGGATCGACGGCACGAGGAGGGCGCGGCCTTCGGCGGTGTCGACCCGCGCCGTCTTGCCGTGGTGGCAGATCTGCAGGCACAGCCGGCCACCGGCGGCGTGCACGCCGTCGGCGAGGCGGCGCAACCCGGGGATGAACCGGTCGTCGGAGAACCCCGGTTGGGTGTGCGACGTGGCCCCGATCGGATAGGCGACGGCACCGGTCCCGGTGATCACCATCGCAGTCCCGCCCGCGGCGCGGGTCACGTAGTGGGCGATCTCGGAGTCGGTGATCTCCCCGTCGTCGCACATGTTCATGTCCATCGGGGAGAGCACGACCCTGTTGGTCAACTCGATCGGCCCGAGGCGGATCGGCGACAGGAGATGCTCGAACGTCCCCCGTGAGTGAAGCCTGCGCACCGCCAGATTGTAGCGTTCGTCACAAATCGCCGACCTCTGACCGGGCGATGGCTCGCCCCGGGCGGCGCCCGTTCAGGTCCGGGGCAGCGAGCGCAGTCCAGCCCAGGCGAGGTCGGAGGCCAGGCGGCCGACGGCCTCGGGGTCGAAGTCGGTCCCGGCCAACGCCCTGCTCATCCCCTCGGCGATGCCGGTCAGGGCGTGGGCCACGAGACGCTGGTCGGTGGGGTCGATGTCGACGGCGATCAGCGGGGCGATC
>CAZQEJ010000031.1:0-3022 GCA_964592165.1 uncultured Ilumatobacteraceae bacterium
TGGGACGCGCTGACCACCGACCGCGCCTACCGCCCGGGGTGGCCCGCGGAGCGGGCGCTGGCCCACGTCATCGCCGCCAGCGGCACGCACTTCGATCCGCTCGTCGTCGAGGCGTTGATCGAGGTCGTCGCCGATCGTGGCGTGCGCCTGGGGGCCGAGTCCGGCTCCGCCGACGAGGCGCGCCACGCCGCGGAGACCTGCCACGAGCTCGACCGGCACCGCGCCCGACCTTCTCGCTGAGCCCGCCGCACCGCTGGTCCCGGCCGGCCCCGGCTGAGAGCCGGAGCACCTCCAGCCCGGGGATCGAGTCGCAGTGCGCGTCCGGGGCGACGACGGGAACGCCGTGGGCGATCGCCGTCGCCGCGATCCGTGACGTGCCCGTTCGTCGAGACGCGCGGTCAGCTGCCGAACATCGCCAGCCACTGCTCCTTGGTGCGCGGCCGGTAGACGTAGTTGTTCGCCTTCACCGCCTCCAGGGAGGCGGACGCCGCCGGGTGGTACTGGTGGCCGGGGTAGACCACGGTCTGCCCGGGGAGCTTGGCCAGCGCCTGCAGGCTCTCGTACATCTGCTCGGGACTGGAACCGGGGAAGTCGGTGCGCCCGCAGCCGTCGAGGAACAGCGTGTCCCCGCTGACCAGCTTGTCGTCGAGCAAGAAGCACTGCGAGCCGGGGGTGTGCCCCGGGGTGGCGACGAGGCGGATCTCGATCGCCCCGACGGTGATCGTGTCCCCCGCATCGTGGGTGACGACGTCGCTCGCCGAGATGCCGGTCACCTTGCGGACGAACTCCGCCTCCACCGCCTGGCAGTGGACCTTGACCGGGGCGATGCCGATCAGTTCGGCGACGCCGTCGATCGCGTAGCCCATCATCGATCCACCGATGTGGTCCGGGTGGTAATGCGTGGCCAACGCCCCGGTGACGGTCATCCCGTCGGCGCCGACGAGCTCGACGAGCTCTGCCGCGGAATACGCCGGGTCGACGAGCACGCACTCCCCGGTCGTGCGGTCGCCGATCGCGTAGACGAAGTTGACCATCTGGCGGGCCAGGCCGTCGCCGGTGGCGAAGTCGCGCCCGGACAGCAGCTGGCGGAAGTACAGCCGATCGTCGCTCACACCCCGATCGTAGGGGGCAGGTCAGCGAACGGCGCCCCGGCTCGGCGCCCGCCAGCGCGTGCCGTTACGCTCCCCGGCCGACCCCCCACCCGAGCTGCGAGGGAGCCCGATGGAGATCGGCTACACGGCAGAGCACGAGAAGATGCGCGCCGACCTGCGCGCCTACTTCGACAGACTGCTCGACGACGACACGGTCGAGAAGCTGGCCAACGCGCATGCCGTCGGACCGGAGATGCGCAAGGTGTGGAAGCAGATGTGCGCCGACGGTTGGGTCGGTGTCGGCTGGCCCAAGGAGTGGGGCGGCCAGGGGATGTCGGCGATCGAGCAGTTCATCTTCTTCGACGAGGCGATGCGCGCCGGCGCCCCGGTGCCGATGCTCACCTTGAACACCGTCGGCCCGACGATCATGAAGTACGGCTCCGATGAGCAGCGCGCCTTCTTCATCCCCAAGATCCTCTCCGGCGACGTCCACTTCTGCATCGGCTACTCCGAGCCCGGGGCGGGGACCGACCTCGCCGCCCTGCAGACCCGCGCCGTGCGCGACGGCGACGAGTTCGTGATCAACGGGCAGAAGATGTGGACGTCGCTGTCCAGCGACGCCGACTACATCTGGCTCGCCGTGCGGACGAACCCCGACGTGAAGAAGCACAAGGGGATCTCCTTGCTCCTCGTGCCGATGGACACGCCGGGGATCACCGTCTCCCCCCTCCACCTGCTCGGCGAGCACGACATCAACCAGGTCTACTTCGACGACGTGCGCGTCCCGGCGACGACGCTCGTCGGCGAGGAGAACGGCGGCTGGGGGATGATCACCAACCAGCTCAACCACGAGCGGGTCACGCTGTGCGCCTCGGGGACGATCGAGCGGGCGCTGGCCGAGGTCACCGAGTGGGCCGCGCAGACCCCTGCATCCGCTGGTGGGATGCTCATCGACGAGCCGTGGGTGCAGCTCAACCTGGCCCGGGTGCGGGCCAAGTGGGAGGTCCTCCGCCTGTTCAACTGGCAGGTCGCCTGGGAAGCGACGCAGGGCGTGCTCAACGTCGGGCACTGCTCGGCGATCAAGGTCTACGGCACGGAGCTGAACCTGGAGGCCTACCGCCTGCTGATGGAGATCATCGGCCCGATCGCCTATGTCGACCGCCATGCGCCGGGCGCGGTGCTCCGCTCCCGGCTGGAGTCGATGATCCGCGGCCAGATCATCTTGACCTTCGGCGGTGGGGTCAACGAGGTCCAACGCGACCTGATCTCGATGTTCGAACTGGGATTCCCGAGAGCGAGCCGGTGACATGGACTTCTCCTTCAACTCCGACCAGGAAGCGCTGCGCGATCTGGCCCGCAAGCTGCTCACCGACCGCTGCACGCCCGAGCAGCTGAAGGCCGTCGCCCAGAGCGAGTCGAAGACCGACGACGACCTGTGGCAGGCGATGATCGACGCCGGGCTCGTCGGCATCTCGGTGCCCGAGGCCGACGGTGGCGCCGGCCTCGGCCTGATCGAGACATGCCTCGTGCTCCACGAGGTGGCCCGCGCCGCGGCCCCCGTACCCGCCCTCGCTGCTGCCCTCGGCCAGCAGGCGCTGCTCGTCGCCGGCGGGGACACCTCCGGGTTGGCCACCGGCGAGCGCTTCGTCGCCGCCGCACTGCACGAGCCGACCGGCGACGTGCGCATCCCGACCGTCACGGCGACCGGCGGGACCCTCCGGGGCACGAAGTCGAACGTCGACGGTGGGACGCGCGCCGACGCGTTCGTCGTCAGCACGACCGACGGCCTGTACCTGGTCGACGCGTCGGCACCGGGCGTGACGGTCGCCGCCCAGCCGATCGCCAGCGGCTTGGGGATCCCGGAGGCGATGGTCAGCTTCGACGGCGCGCCGGGCACCCGCCTCGCCGGGCCGGAGGCGCTCGACGCGCTG
>CAZQEJ010000031.1:3122-4188 GCA_964592165.1 uncultured Ilumatobacteraceae bacterium
GACCGCGACTACCCGCTGCACCGCTACTCACAACTCGCCCGCCGCCTGGAGCTCAAGTTCGGCTCGGGAACGCCGACGCTGGCCCGCCTCGGGCGGATGATCGCCACGCAGGCGACGGCGGCTGCCGCCGGCTGAACGACTCCGAGCCTCGCCCGGTGAAGCGCGCCGGCCGGGGGCACGCGATCCTGGGACGATGCCCGAGCTCGCTCCCCTGGTCCCCCCGATCGACGACGACACCGGTCACCAGCTGATCCACACCCGGAACTACGAGATCCAGGTCCTGCGCGTCTCGGACCACGAGATGCTCGCCCGGGGTGCGGTGCGCGACCTCAAGCCCGGCGGCCTGTACCTCACCGACGACCCCGATCCGCTGCCCGTGCACCACATGGTCCTCGAGCTGCGCGTCGCCTACCCGTCGCTGGAGATCCTCTCTGCGCAGGCGGAATTCCGCGTCCATCCCCACGACGGGTGCCCGGACATCGTCGAGCACTACGGCGACCTTGCCGGCGTGTCGATCGCTCGCGGGTTCACCCGCAAGGTGCGTGAGCTGTTCGGCGGGCCGCTCGGGTGCACGCACACGACGGCCTTGCTCCAGGCCCTCGCTCCGGCGGTCGTCCAGGCGACGTTCTCGATGCAGGTCGTCGCCGCTCGCCAGCAGGCCGCGGCCTCGCCGGCGGGTACCCCCGGCCGGCGCAACGATCCGGAGGCGATGGAGCGCAACCTCGCCTACAGCGTCAACACGTGCCACATGTGGGCCGAAGACGGCGAGCTCGTCGCCCGCGTCCGGCGCGGCGAGCGACCGTCGGTCGCCCCGGTCTTCGTCCGGATGCGCTACGCCGAACGGGGGATCGCCGATCCGCCGACGTGGGAAGGCCTGCTGCGCTGAGAGACCCCTGCCGGGGTTCCTCCGGGGGACAGCTCAGATCGTCGTCAGCAGGGGCGCGACGTCGGTGGCGAAGGCGGCCATCTGGTCGCACTGCTCGTCGCACGAGCGCGACTTGAAGCGGACCTGGAGCTGGTTGACCCCCTCGGCGGTGCCCGCCAGGATCTGCTCGGCGATCGATGC
>CAZQEJ010000031.1:4288-20677 GCA_964592165.1 uncultured Ilumatobacteraceae bacterium
TGGTCATCCGGGCCAGTTCGGCCGGGCCGGCGGACAGCTCCCACTCGGCGACGAAGGTCGCGCTCTGGGACTGGACGGGGAGCTGGATGCCGTAGACGCGCCGGCCGGGAGGAACCTCGATCACGGACCGCGACGGTAGCGCGATGGGCAGCCAGCCCGGCCGGTGGGGGATGGCGCCCCGGGCCGGGAGGCGGTCGTTCGGCGGATCGCGATGTCGCGCGTCGGTTTTCGTTGTCTCAGGCGTCTTGACGATCCGGTGGGGCGAGCAACCGTCGTTCAGCAGACCAGAGCAGCTCCGCCCGACGGATCGGCGATCGGACACGACATAGTGGGAGGCACACCGGTGATCCACGGTGCGAGCCCGCACGAGAACACAAAGGGCAGGCGAGCGTGAGCGGAACATGGCTGCCGTCAGACCAGGACGCTTCCGGGCGTTCGTTCGGCCTTGACGAGCTGGAGAACCTGATCGAGGTCCTCCGCAGCGGAACGATGACGGCGACGAAGGGCGCGTTCACCCCTCGTCTGGAGGCCGCGATCGGCGAGATGCTCGGCGTCGAGCACGTCGTGCCGTGCTCCTCGGGGTCGGCAGCGGTGCACACCGCGGTCGCCGCGCTGGACATCGAGCCCGGGGAAGAGGTGATCACGACGTCGGTCACCGACATGGGGGCGTTGAGCGCGATCCTCTATCAAGGCGGCATCCCGGTGTTCGCCGATGTCGATCCGGTGACCCTGAACGTCACCGCGGCGACGATCGAGGCGTGCCTGTCGGATCGGACGCGGGGGATCATCGTCACCCACCTGTTCGGCAATCCGTGCCTGATGGCCCCGATCGAGGAGCTCGCCGGGCGCCATGGCCTGCCGATCATCGAGGACGCGGCGCAGGCCTACGGGGCGATGTCGGCGGGGCGCCCGGTGGGGACGATCGGAGCCATCGGCTGCTTCTCTGCCCAGCAGGGCAAGCACATCACCTCCGGTGAGGGGGGTTTCGTGGTCACCCACGATGCGGCCCTCGCCCGGCGGATGCGCACGTTCGTGAACAAGGCCTGGCCCTATGGGGAACCCAAGCCGGACCACGAGTTCCTCGCCCCCAACTACCGGATCACCGAGCTGCACAGCGCGGTGCTCCTCGCCCAGCTGCCCAAGCTCCCCGCTGCTGTCGCCCGCCGGATCGCCGCCGCCGAGGCGCTGTCCGAGGCGCTGTCCGAGGCGCTGTCCGGGGTCACCGGGCTCTCCACCCCGGCTGCAGGGCCCGGCGACGTCCACTCCTACTGGCGCTACGCGTTGCGCGTCGACTCCCACGTGATCCCCGGGGGGCCGGCGACGCTCGCCGATCGGCTCAAGTTCTACGACGTCGCCTCCGCGCCGCGGTACATCAACAAGCCGGCGTTCCGCTGCAAGGTGATCGCCGAGCAGGTGACGTTCGGTTCCAGCCACTGGCCGTTCGATCTCGCCCGGCCCGAAGCGCTGGACTACTCCGAGGAACGCTTCCCGGGCACGTTCGCCGGTCTGGAGCAGGTCCTCGTCCTGCCCTGGAACGACAAGATCGACTCGTCGCACGTCGACCGCCTGGCCGAGGCGATCCGCGACGCGATGGCCGAGCTGTGGGCGGCGTGACGACGATGAGCAGCGTTCCCCACGCCCCGGTGCGGGTGGTCGTCGTCGGGGCCGGAGGCATCGCCCAGGCCTACGCCGACCTCCTCGCCGGCGCCACCTACGCGACCGCCGTCGGCGTCGCCGACATTCGCTACGAGCAGGCCGAGACCTGGGGCCGGCGCGTCGGCTGTGCGTACACCGACGACCCGCGCGACCTGCTCGAGCTCGATCCCGAGCTGGTCGTCGTCTGCACGCCGCCGTCGACCCACCCGGAGATGGCTGAAACGTTCGCCGCCCACGGCGTGAACGTCCTCTCGGAGAAGCCTCTCGCCGTGGACAAGGCGAGTGCGCTGATGATGGTCGACAGCGCCGAACGGCACGGTGTACTGCTCGGGATGGCCGCCAAGTTCCGCTTCTGCGCCGATCTCGTCGCCGTCGCCGAGTTGATGGGCGCAGGCAACTTCGGCCGCGTGCGGCTCGTGGAGAACACGTTCACCTCCCGGGTCGACATGCGCAACCGGTGGAACAGCCACCGGCCGGTCTCCGGTGGCGGGGTGATCATCGACAACGGCACGCACTCCGTCGATCTCGTCGGATGGATGGCCGGTCCGGTGACGGCGGTGCTCGCCGTGGAGCAGGCTCGCCCCGACGGGTTCGATGTCGAAGACACCGCACGACTGCACCTGACCACGGAGAGTGGAGCAGATGCGACCGTCGATCTGTCCTGGTCGATCGACAAGTCGATGGACGACTTCGTCAAGGTGTACGGCACCGAAGGTGAAGCGCGAGTTGGCTGGAAACATTCTGCTTGGCGGCCTCTTGGTGGTGAATGGATCACGATCGGTAGCGGATATTCAAAGTTGGACGCTATGGGTGGTGCTCTCGCTCAGTTCTGTAGAGCGATCAGAGGAATCGAAGCCCCCGTGGTCGACGCTCCCGAGGGAGTCCGCTCGGCCGCCGTCGTCGACGCGGCGTATGAGTCGCTCGCCATCGGCAACTGGGCCAAGGTCGACACCTCTGAGCTGGGGTGACGCGTGAACGTCAGGATCCACCCGACGGCGCTGATCGAAGACGGAGTGCAGATCGGAGACGGCACCGCGATCTGGGACGGCGTCCATGTGCGCGGGCCGGGAACCGTCATTGGTCGTTCGTGTAACGTCGGTGAGAAGAGTCATATAGCCTATGGCGTCTGCATCGGCGACTTGGTAAAGGTGAACGCTTTTGTCTACATCTGTACGGCTGTGACGATCGAGAACGGTGTGATGCTCTCTGCCGGGGTCACCTTCACCAACGACCGCTATCCACGGGCGACGACCCCCGACCTGAGCGAGCTCCGCTCCGCCGAGCCCGACGAGGACACCCTCGCGACGCTCGTCGGGGAAGGGGCGACGATCGGCGCCCGGGCCGTGATCGGGCCGGGCCTGACGCTCGGGCGGTGGTCGATGGTCGGGATGGGCGCGGTGGTCACCCGCGACGTCCCCGATTTCCACCTCGTCGCCGGCTTCCCGGCGCGCACGATCGCCGCCGTTGGGCGTGACGGTCACCCGATCGCCCGGGCCGTGGACGGGCGTCTGGCCGATGGCGACGTCATATGCCCGCGCAGTGGAGCGTCCTATCGGATCGTGGATCAGCAGGTGATCGAGCTCGGCGGCGAGGAGGGGTGATGGGACGCGCAGCCGTCGTCGGTGCCGGGGTCCTCGGCTTGGCCATCGCTCGCGAGCTGCGCGCCCGCGGCGAGGAGGTCACCGTGTTCGAGGCCGCCCCGGAGCTCGGCGGCCTGGCCGCCGCGTGGCGGGTCGGTGACATCACCTGGGACAAGCACTACCACGTCACCCTGGCCAGCGATCGGCGGACGCGGGAGCTGCTCGACTGGATCGGGCTCGACGAGGAGATCCAGTGGCGCACGACGCGCACCGGGTTCTACGCGGGGCAGACCCACGGGTTGCGCTCGGCGACGACCCCCTGGGAGCTGTTCCGCTTGCCCACCTTGAGCCCGCTGGACACGGCCCGGATCGGGGCGACGATCGTGCGCGGCTCGCGCATCGAAGACGGCTCGCGTCTGGAGGACATCCCCGTCGCCGACTGGTTGCGGGCGCGCAGCGGGGGCCGGGCCTTCGACCGCTTCTGGGTCCCGCTGCTGCGCGCCAAGCTCGGTGCGGCGTGGGTCGACACGTCGGCCGCGTTCATCTGGGCGACGATGCGCCGGCTGACCCAGGCCCGCCGTGCCGGGTTGAGCGAGGAGCGCTTCGGCTACGTCCCCGGCGGAGCGGCGCGGATCTTCGACCTCCTCGCCCACCGGCTGATCGACGAGGGCGTGAAGATCCTCGGCGGGACGCCGGTCGTCGCCGTGCAGTCCTCCGGCCGTCAGCAGGTCGTCGTCACCGAGCAGGGGTCGGAGACCTTCGACCGGGTCGTCGTGACGACTGCCGCGCCACTCGCCGCGCGGCTCTGCCTGGATCTCACCGACGCCGAGCGAGATCGTCTGCGCCGGGTGCGCTATCAGGGCGTGATCTGCGCCTCGATGGTCCTGCCCAAGCCGCTCGCCGACTACTACCTGACGTACATCACCGATCCCGGCTGCCCGTTCACCGCGGTGGTGGAGATGTCCGCGCTCGTCGACCGTGAGCAGTTCGGCGGTAAGAGCCTCGTCTACCTGCCGAAGTACGTCTCCCCCGAGGATCCGCTGTTCGACGCGTCCGACAGCGAACTGCGCGACGCGTGGCTCGGCTACCTGCGCCGGCTGTACCCGCACTTCGACCCGGCCGACGTGGAGGCGTTCAAGGTCTCCCGGGTCAAGCACGTGTATGCGATCCCGACTCTCGGCTACTCGCGCACGATGCCGCCGACGACGACGACGATCCGCTCGCTGCAGCTGATCGGCTCGGCCAACTTGCCGTTCTCCACGCTGAACATCGACGACACATTGTCGCTCGTCGAGGAGGTGCGATGAAACCGAGCGCGTCGCTGTCGCTGGACCTGGACAACCTGTGGGCGTACCAGATGACCCACGGGGACCCCGGCTGGGAGGATCACCCGACGTATCTCCCCGAGGTCGTGCCGATCTTCGCCCGCCTCGTCGAGGAGGTGGGCGTGCGGATCACCGTGTTCGTCGTCGGTCAGGACGCGGCGATGGACGTCAACCGTGACGCGCTGGCGTTGATCACCTCCGCCGGGCACGAGGTCGGTAACCACTCCTTCCGTCACCAACCCTGGTTGCACCGCTACGCCGCCGATGAGTTGCACCGGGAGCTCAGTGACGCCGAGGAGGCGATCTGCACGGCGACCGGGCAACGGCCACGGGTCTTCCGCGGTCCGGGCTACAGCTTGTCGCCGAGCGTGGTGCGCACCCTCGCCGGACTCGGCTACGTGGCCGACTGCTCCACGCTGCCGACGGTGATCGGTCCGCTGGCCCGCCGGTTCTACTTCCGCACGGCCAAGCTCGACGCGGCCCAGCGCGAAGAGCGGGCCCACCTCTTCGGCCATGCCCGCGACGCGCTGCAGCCGCTCGGCGCATACCGCTGGGTGGAGAGTGGCGGCAGCACCGGTGACGTCGACCTCCTCGAGTTGCCGGTGACCGTGCTCCCCTACGTGCGCGTCCCGTTCCACCTCTCCTACGTCTTGTACCTCGCCGGGCGTTCCGAGGATCTCGCCGTGCGCTACTTCGCCGCCGGCCTGCGCGCCTGCCGGGTGGCCCGGATCGAGCCGAGCATCCTTCTCCATCCCCTCGACTTCGTCGGCGCCGACGACGTCGACGCACTGCGCTTCTTCCCTGCGATGGGCCTACCCGGGGTGCTCAAGCGGAGGGTCGTCGGGCGTTGCCTGGCGCTGCTCGCCGAGCGCTTCGACGTGTGCACGATCGGTGAGCACGCGCGCCGGCTGCGAGGTCGCCCGGATCTCCCGACGCGCCCGCTGCGGCGCGCCGGATCGACGGCGGAATCCACCGCCCCGGCCGCGGTCGCTGGTGTCCGGTGACCGCCCTGGGCACCACCACGCCGGTGGCGGGAACCGGCGTCGTGGGTGTACTGCCCGACCCGCTCAGTGAACCGCTGCCACTGATCACCCTCGTCGTGCCGGCGTACAACGAGGCGCTCATGCTGATGCGCTCGCTGACGACGCTGTACGAGTACATGGCCGGGCTGAACGACCGGTACGGATTCGAGATGCTCGTGGTCAACGACGGCTCCCAGGACGAGACCGGAGCGATCGCCGACGCGTTCGCCGCTTCCCGTCCCGAGGTGCACGTCCTGCACAACCCGGTCAACTTCCGCCTCGGTGAGGCGCTGCGGCGAGGGATCAACGCATCGCGCGGCGACTACGTCGTCACCTTCGACTCGGACTTGTCCTATGCGCCCGAGCACATCGCCCAGATGGTCGACGCCCTGCGTGACGAGCACGCCCGCGTCGTCGTCGCCTCGCCCTACGCGAAGCAGGGGCGGACGACCGCGGTCCCCTGGCGTCGTGAGTTGATGAGCCGCGCCGCGAACAAGATCCTCGCCGTCTCCTCCAGCCACCCGGTGACGACGGTGACCGGGATGGTCCGCGCCTACGACGGGCCCTTCGTGCGTTCGTTGAACCTGAAGGCGATGGGCCCGGAGATCAACGCCGAGATCCTGTACAAGGCTCAGGTGCTGCGCGCCCGGGTGATCGAGGTTCCTGCCCATCTCGATTGGAGCGAGCAGCGTGAGCGCCTGGCGACGCGCAAGGTCTCGCTGAAGGTGTCGACCACCTCGCGCCTGTTCCTCTTCGCCAGCTTCCTGTTCCGCCCGCTGATCTTCTTCGTCATCCCCGGTCTGGTCCTCCTCGCCGTCGCGCTGTGGACGCTGTCCTCAGTCTTCATCACCGTCGTGGAGCGCTTCGCCGACGCCACTGGTGGGTTCGACCACCGGATGACGATCGCCTTCGCCGAAGCATGGAATCAGCGACCGCAGTCCTTCGTGATCGGCGGTATCGCCTTCATGGTCGCCGTCCAGTTGATCAGCCTCGGGGTGCTCGCGACGCAAGCCAAGCGGTACTTCGAGGAGCTGTTCCACCTCCAGACCGCTCTCCTGCGCAAGGTCAACCGGTTGGTGCCGGGGACCCGGCCGTTGGACGCGCCGCCCGCCGCGGAGCCGCTCCGGGAGTTCACCGCGGCGGGTCGCCGGTGAACGCGTTGACCGCGCTCGCCGCGGAACCGGCCGAAGCCGACCGAGTCCCGGTTGGGGCCAAGGTGCCGTCCCGGGCGGCGACGCTCGGCGGGGTCGTGCTCTGCGCCGCTCCGGCGTCGATCCTGTCGGTGTGGCTTGCCGGGCGCGCCGCCGACCGCCCGATGACGATGGACGAGTCGTTCACCGTGCTCACCGTCACCCGCTCGTGGTGGTCGCTGGTCCGCGGCTGCATGTCCGATCCAGGGATGTCCGTCTACTACGTGCTGCTCAAGCTGTGGGGCCTCGTCGTCGGCACCTCGCTCGCGGAGCTCCGTGCGTTCTCCGTCGTCGCCTTCGTCGCCGCTTGCCTCGGCGCCGCCTGGCTCGGTGTGCGCCGGAGCCGGCCGCTGCCGGTCGCCGCGGCACTCGTTGCCGCGGTGCTCTCGCCGATCGCTCGCGAGGCACTGAGTGACGCCCGCGCCGCGACCCTCGGCATCGCCGGCGCGGTGTGGCTGCTCGTCGCCTTCGACGACGTCGTCAACGGCGTGGCCCACCCCCGCCGGTTGCGGATCGGCATCGCCGGGTCGCTGCTGCTCGCCTTCACCCACCCTTCGACGCTGTTCCTCGGCGCCGCGGGGATCGTCTTCGCCTGGAGGGCGGCGCGCCGTGCTGGGCTCGGCACCGAACGCCGCCTGGCCCTCGTCGCGGGAGCGCTGGCCATCGTCGGCACGGCCAGCGCGGCGATCAAGTCCGGTGTGACGACCGTGGCCAAGCCTGGGCTGCAGGGGATGGGCGAGGTGCTCGGGCAGCTTCCCGGTGGCCGGGTCGTCGCCGGCCTCGCGCTGTTGCTCAGCGCACTCGTCCTGCTCGCCGGGCTGTGCTTCGACACCGAGCCGGTGATCCGCTGGTTCGGGGGCGCCGGGCTCGCCTGGTTCGGGTTGAACCTGGCGGTCCTCCCGGTGCGCAACCTGTGGGTGCCGCGCTACTTCGCCGCGGCGATGGTCCTCGTCGTCATCGCCGTCGCCTTCGCCCGGATCGAGCGCTGGGCCGCGCCGATGGCGGCCCTGATCCTCGCGGTGACCCTGCTCGGGGGGATCGAGCGGCTGGACACGGCCTACGGCTACGGCTCGACGTGGTGCGACGTGGCGGACACGCTCGCCCGGCGGATCGAGCCCGGTGACCGGCTGACCTTCGCCGTGAGCAGCTATCAGTCCCCGACCATCGCCTGCCTCGGTCCGGAGGCCCGGCCGGTCCTCGAACGAGGCGTCACCGTCCCCGCGCTGAGCGGCGATCGTTACGAGGACCCACGCGGGTTGTGGTTCGGCCAGCGCCCGACGGAGGCGGATCTCCTCCACCTCGAACCCGGGCATGCCAGCCGCCTGGTGTGGATCGAGGCCGCCGATCCGGAGGTTTCCGAGGCGGTCGAGCAGCTCCGCCTGAACGGGGCCCACTGCGAACGGGAACGATTCGGCGGGGTCGATCTGGCCACCTGCACCCAGCCGTAGCGCGCCGCGGTCCGGTCGGTCCCGGGCGGGGCGCGCTGCGTAGATTCGCCCCGATGGGGGATCAGCGCAGCGCCTACGCAGGGTTCAACGGGACGGTGGGGACGACGATGGCCGGGTCCGAGCCGTCGTGGCCGAGGCGGCCCGAGCCGCCCGACGGTTCGCCGAACGTGATCGTCGTCCTCCTCGACGACGTCGGGTTCAGCGACATCGGCTGCTACGGCGGGGAGATCCTCACCCCAGAGATCGACCGCCTCGCGGCGCAGGGGATCCGTTTCACCAACTTCCACGTCAACCCGATGTGCTCGCCGACGCGCGCCTCGTTGCTCACCGGGGTCAACGCCCATGCGACCGGTATCGGCCACGTCGCCCAGGACGATCCCGGGTTCCCCGGTTACCGCGGCGAGCTGGCGGCGAACGTCGCGACCGCGGCGGAGATCCTGCGTGACGCGGGATACGCGACGTTGATGGCCGGCAAGTGGCACCTGTGCCGCGACGCCGACGTGTCCGCCCACGGGCCGATGGATTCCTGGCCGTGCCAGCGCGGTTTCGAGCGCTTCTACGGGATCCTCGACGCGTTCACCAACCTCCATCACCCTCACCGGCTGGTCGAGGACAACCACGCCGTGGAGATCGACTCCTACCCGGAGGGTTACTACCTGACCGACGAGCTGACGACGAAGGCGATCACGATGATCCGGGAGCGCAAGGCGTCCCGGCCGGGCCAGCCGTTCTTCTTGTACCTCGCCCACCCTGCCGCGCACGCGCCGCTCGTCGCCAGGCCCGACGACATCGCCCGCTACGACGACGTCTACCGCGTCGGCTGGGACGAGATCCGCCGCCGCCGGCACCAACGCCAACTCGAGCTGGGGATCCTCCCGCCGGGCACCGAGCTCCCGCCGCGCAACTCCGTCCCCGGCACGGAGGTCGCCGCCTGGGACGAGCTGTCCGCCGACGAGCAGCGCCTGTACGCCCGCTACATGGCGGTCTACGCGGCGATGATCGACCGCGTCGACCAGAACATCGGCCGCTTGCGCCGCGCGTTGGAGGAGATGGGGGAGTGGGAGGACACGCTCGTCGTGTTCCTCTCCGACAACGGGGCCAGCCGGGAAGGCGGGGCGACGGGAACGTCGAGCTACTACACCCACCTCCTGGCGATGACCACCGCCGGGCAGGAGAGCGGGGAGATCGCCGCCGATCTGGCGCGGATCGACGACATCGGCTCCCCCCGGGCGATGAGCCACTATCCGCGCGGCTGGGCGATGGCCTCGAACACCCCGTTCCGCTTCTACAAGACCCACACCCACGCCGGTGGTCATCAGGTGCCGTGCATCTGGTCCTGGCCGAAGGGGCTCGGCAACGTCGCCGGCACGCAACGCACCCACTACGGCCACTGCGTCGACGTCCTGCCCACCGTGTTGGATCTGATCGGGGTCCGCCCGAGCGGGATGCGCCACGGGGAGCCGGTGAAGGAGATGAACGGCACGTCGCTCGCCGGTGTGCTGCGCGACGCCGGCCACGGTGAGGTCCGCGCCGAGCAGTACTACGAGCTCGCCGGGAACCGGGGCCTGTACCGCGAGGGGTGGGAGGCGGCGACGTTCCACCGGCCGAACACCGGCTTCGATGATTCCGAGTGGGAGCTCTACGACCTGCGTGCCGATCCGACCGAGCTCCGCGATCTTGCCGGGCTCGACCCTCAGCGGCGCGACGCGATGGCTCGCCGCTTCGACGAACTCGCCCGGGAGAATCAGGTGTTCCCCCTCGACGAGGGCTCCGGGTGGCGGTGGGTGGTGAGACCGCCGTACGACGCGGCGTTCTCCGAGCCGGTGACGATCTGGCCGGGGACACCGACCCTCGAACGCTGGCGCTCGTCGCGCCTGATCTGGCAGCGGAGCTGCACGATCCGCATCGTCTTTGCCGCCGCGGCGGGCGATCGCGGGGTGCTCCTCGCCCACGGGGGTCAGGGCGGAGGGTACGTCGCCTACCTCGATGGCGGGCGGGTGTGGGTTGTGTACAACAGCGGGCAGGGCGAGGTGCACACCCTCGACGCGGGTCCGCTCGGCGATCGTCCCGGCGATCACGAGGTGCGGATCGAGATCGAGGCCCAGGCCCGCTGGCGGTGGAACATTGCCGTGGCCGTCGACGAGGAACCCCGCGCCCGCTGCGACGACGTCCCGATGCTGTTCCCGATGGCGCCCTTCGAAGGCATCGATCTGGGCATCGACCGCCGTTCCCCGGTCAGTTGGGAGCTGTACGAGCGGGAAGGGTCGTTCCCCTTCAGCGGCGCGATCCGCTGGGCGCGCTACGAGCCGGGGGAGTTGACCCCCGATTCCGGGGATCGCTTCGTCGATCTGCTCAAGACCCTCGGCTCGCGCTATGAGTGAGCTTCCGGGCCTTCTGACCCATCTGCGTGTGCCCCCCTTGAAGTTCCGCGAACACGGTGCGTAGCTCGGGAGCGCCTTTAGGGCCAATGGCCTAGGGACGTCCTCGAAGGTCCGCTCCATCATCGAAGCCGTGGCCGTTCATCTCCTGCTGACGACCGATGAGGATCTCGACGAGTGGAGGTTGGCGAGCACCGCCGATCGCCAACCGCATCACTTGATGGTCGAGTTGCGCGACGCGTTCGGGGCTCGCACGCTGCCTCTGCGTGCCGATCGGGTGACGGTGTTGGACAAGCTCCTCGCCACCCTCTGCGACACCCCGGCGAGTTGGGCCAGAGCGCGCCTGGCCTCCAAGCGACTGACGGGCGACGACGTCGTCTACTCGGTGTCGGAGGACGCGACGCTCCCGCTCGTCGCCTGGCTGCAGCTTCGCCGCCGCTCGACACGGGTCGTCACCCAGGTGATGAACCCGGGGCGCAAGCGGATGAAGGTCCTCTTCCGTGCGTTCAACGCGTCGAAGCGGATCGACCGGCTGGCCTCGTTGGTCCCCGTTCCGTTGGAGATCCTGCGCGACGAGATCGGGGTCCCGGCGGAGAAGCTGTCGATGTTCCCGATGGAGACCGACGTCGACTTCTTCCGCCCGGTGGAACGGGAGCGCTACCACGATCGCCCGCTCGTGTACTCCGCGGGCCTCGAGCAGCGCGACTACCAGACCCTGGCCGATGCGCTCGGTGACCTCGACGTGGAGGTCGAGGTGTGTGCCAAGTCGCCCAACGCGTCGATGCGGACCCGCTGCACGTTCCCCGACCGGCTGCCGGAGAACATGCGCTTGCACCCCTACGAATGGGTCGACTACCGGCGGATGTTCTCCGAGGCCGACGTCGTCGTCGTCCCCTTGTTGCCCAACCGGTACGGTGCGGGCCTGACGACGATGGTTGAGGCGATGGCCTGCGGGCGGCCCGTGATCGTCACCGAGGCCACCGGCCTACCCGAAGAGCTCGCCGGGGAAGGGGCGGTCGTCACCGTCCCCGCCCAGGATCCGGGCGCCTTGCGTGCCGCGGTGGAGAAGCTGCTGGCCAACCCGCACGAGGCGGCCGAACTCGGTCGACGGGCCCGGCGGGCTGCGCTCGACCGGTTCTCCACGAAGTACTCGATCGACGCTCTCGACGCGCTCATCCGCGATCTCCGACCCGCGGCGAGGTGATCGCCGCCAAAGGGCGGTTCCTCGACGGTGGGGATGACGACGAGACCGGGTCCCGGCTGTACGCCGGTGAGCTGGCCGCGCCGGTCGCTGTGCTCCACGCTTCGGCGCTGGAGCACAACGCGGCGACGATGGCCCGCTGGTGCGCGGCGCACGGTGCGTTGCTCGCCCCGCACGCGAAGACGTCGATGTCCCCGGAGTTGGTCGCCCTCCAGCAACGGCACGGCGCCTGGGCGATGACCGCCGCACTCCCGTGGCAGGCAGCCACGCTGTGGGAGTGGGGCGTCGAGCGCGTTCTCCTCGCCAACGAGGTCGTCGATCGGCGTGACCTCGCCGAACTGCTCCGGCGGCGTGCCGCGGTACCCGGTCGTGAGCTGTGGTTCTACGTCGACGACCCGATCGGGGTCGAGATCGCCGCCGACGCGGTGGCTCTCGCGGGGCTCGACCCTCGTGCCTCGCCAGCGACGGTCCTCGTCGAGCTCGGGCACGCCGGTGGCCGCAGCGGCGTGCGGGGGGTCGCTCGGGCGATCGCGCTCGCCGAGCAGGTCCGCGCCACCGAGGGGTTATGCCTTGCCGGCATCGCCGGCTACGAAGGCACCCTCGGGGCGAGCCGGTCGGCGGAGTCCTCGGTCGCGGTCACCGGCTATCTCGCCTCGCTGGCCGAGCTTGCCCGGCGAGCGGCGCGCCGGGGGCTGTTCGACGGGTTCTGCGCCGGTGCTCCGCCGATCGTCACCGCCGGGGGCAGCACCTGGTTCGATCAGGCGGTCACCGTCGTCGGGCCGGCGGTGACGGCGATCGGGGCGCGGTTCGTGCTCCGCAGCGGCTGCTACCTGACCCACGATCACCGCCTCTACGCGGGCTCGTCTCCGAGCACCCAACCCGGCTGGACGCTGCCACCGTTCACCGCCGCGCTCGAGGTCTGGGCCCAGGTCGTCTCCCGCCCGGAGCCCGGCCTCGCCCTGCTCAACGCCGGGAGGCGGGATCTCTCCCACGATGCCGGCCTGCCCGTTCCCGTCGGATGGAGCACACGCGACGGATCGCGCCGCGCGGTCGACGGGTGGATCGTCGGCGCGCTGAGCGACCAGCACGCGTTCGTCGAGGTGCCCCCGGCCAGCCCGCTGCGCCCCGGTGATCTGGTCGGCCTGGGCATCTCCCACCCGTGCACGACGTTCGACCGCTGGTCACGGCTGCTGCTCGTCGACGACGGTGGTGTGGTCACGGGTGAGGTGCGCACGGCGTTCTGAGCCGTTGGCGCCGGATCATCGGTGGTTCAGCCGGGTGGACGCCACAGGCCCCAGTTGTGTGGCCCGTCGGCGACGTCCCACTCAGCGCGCACCTCGAAGCCGCAGCCACGGTAGAAGGCGACGTTCGCCGCGGTGCCGGTCTCCAGGTACGTACCGATGCCCGCCGCGTCGGCGGCGGCGAGAGCGGGCGCCATCAGGAGCCGGCCGAGACCGCGTCGCTGCCAGTCGGGATGGGTGGCGAGCACGCCGACGTAGACGAACGGCTCGTCGGGCTTGTGCGCGTTGAACGACTCGACGAGGATCGACGCCCGGGCCTGCTCTGCGGGTGTCAGCCGTTCGTTGAGCGTTCCCAGGGTGATCAGCGTCTCCGCCGGTGGTTCGCGGTGGTCGGGCATCGCCCACAAGCAGATCGAGACGACGTCGTCGGTGACGGTGCGGGTGCCGATCCCGGCGAACCACGCCGCGGCGACCCCGAAGAAGGCGTCGCCGGCTTCGCCGTCCCAGCGCGCGTCGTCGTCGATCACGTAGCGGAGCTGCGGATCGGCACGGAACGCTTGCCGGGACGTGGAGACGATCAGCGCCTCGTCGCCGGCGCTCGCCTCGCGGAGCTGGACCATGCGCAGCTCAGAGGCGTTCGATGATCGTCACGTTGGCCTGGCCGCCGCCCTCGCACATCGTCTGCAGCCCGTACCGGCCGCCGGTGCGCTCGAGCTCGTGGAGCAGCGTCGTCATCAGCCGCCCGCCGGTCGCGCCGAGTGGATGGCCGAGGGCGATCGCCCCCCCGTTGACGTTGACCTTGGCGTGGTCGAAGCCGGTCTCCTTGATCCAGGCGAGGACGACCGAGGCGAACGCCTCGTTGATCTCCACCAGGTCGATGTCGCCGACGGACATCCCCGCCTTGGCCAGCGCCCGCTTGGTCGCCGGGATCGGCGCGGAGAGCATCATGATCGGGTCGTCGGCGAGGACCGAGATGTGGTGGATGCGCGCCCGGGGGGTGAGGTTGTGGGTCTTCACCGCCTGCTCACCCGCGATCAGCAAGGCGCTCGCGCCGTCGGAGATCTGGCTGGCGACCGCCGCGGTCAGGCGCCCGTCGGGCACGAGGGTGGGCAGGGAGCGGATCTTGTCCCAGTTCGGTTCGCGCGGACCTTCGTCGGCGCTGATCCCGGCGAGGGGGGCGATCTCCGCCTCGAAGCGGCCTTCGGCGCGGGCCCGGATCGCCCGTTCGTGGGACTCGACGGCGAACGCTTCCATGTCCTCGCGGCTGATGTCCCACCGCTTGGCGATCATCTCCGCGCCGACGAACTGGGAGACCTCGTCGGTGCCGTAGCGCGTCGTCCAGCCGGTCGAACCGCTGAACGGATCGTCGAAGCCCAACGCCTGGCCGGCGGTCATCGCCGAGGAGATCGGGATCATCGACATGTTCTGCACGCCACCGGCGACGACGAGGTCCATCGTGTTCGACATCACCGCCTGGGCGGCGAAGTGCACCGCCTGTTGCGACGATCCGCACTGGCGGTCGATCGTCACCCCGGGGACGTGCTCGGGCAGGCCGGCGGCCAGCCAGCACGTGCGGGCGATGCACCCGGACTGCGGGCCGATCGAGTCGACGTTGCCGAACACGACGTCGTCGACCGCGGCGGGGTCGATCCCGGTGCGCTCGATCAGCGCGTTGATCGCGTGCGCCCCCAGATCGGCGGGGTGGACCTGGGACAGTCCGCCGCCCCGGCGGCCGACGGGGGTGCGGACTGCTTCGACGATGTAGGCCTCGGGCATGGGACGACGTTACCCAGCCGGGTGCTCAGCGAGCGAGGAGCACCGCCGATCCGTGACCGAAGAGACCCTGGTTGGCCGTGATCCCGACGGTCGCGCCCTCCACCTGGCGGGCGCCGGCCTGGCCGCGCAGCTGCCAGGTGAGCTCGCACACCTGGGCGATCGCCTGGGCGGGGATCGCCTCCCCGAAGCAGGCCAGCCCGCCCGACGCGTTGACCGGGATCCGTCCCCCGATCGTCGTCGCCCCGCTGCGCAGCAGGCCTTCGGCCTCGCCGGGGGCGCACAGCCCGATGTGCTCGTACCAGTCGAGCTCGAGCGCGGTGGACAGGTCGTAGACCTCGGCCAGGCTGAGGTCCTCCGGCCCGATCCCGGCCTCCTCGTAGGCGGCCCAGGCGATCGAGTCCTTGTAGCCACGGGCCGGGGGCGCGACGACCGCGCTCGAGTCGGTGGCGAAGTCGGGGAGCTCGAGGATCGTCTGCGGGTACGTCGGTGTCACGGTGGACACGGCCTTGACCCGAACCGCGCCGTCCAGCGAACCGCCGAGGTGGCGGCGGGCGAAGTCGGCGCTGGCGACGACCGCCGCGGCCGCCCCGTCGGACGTGGCGCAGATGTCGAGCAGGCGCAACGGGTCGGCGACGACCGGGGAGGTGAGCACGTCCTCGACGACGTTCAGCTTGCGGAACCGGGCGTTCGGGTTCTCCAGCCCGTGGCGTGAGTTCTTCACCTTGACCTGGGCGAAGTCCTCGACCGTGGCGCCGTAGAGGTCCATCCGCCGGCGGGCGAAGAGAGCGAAGTAGACGGGGTTCGTCGCGCCGAGGAGGTTGAACCGCAGCCAGTCCGGGTCGGTGCGGCGCTCGCCGCCGACGGGGGCGAAGAAGCCCTTCGGCGTGGTGTCGGCACCGATCACCAGCGCGACGTCGCAGAACCCGGCGAGGATCGATGCCCGCGCCGACTGCAGCGCCTGCGCCCCGCTCGCGCACGCGGCGTAGTTCGAGCTGATCCGCACGCCCTGCCAGCCGAGCTTCTGGGCGAACGTGGCCCCGGCGATGAAGCCGGGGTAGCCATTGCGGATCGTGTCCGCCCCGGCGACGTACTCGATGTCGGTCCAGGCCAGCCCGGCGTCGGCCAGCGCGGCGCGTGCCGCGACCATCCCGTACTCGGTGAAGTCCCGGCCCCACTTGCCCCACGGGTGCATCCCCACACCGAGGACGACAAGGTCGCGATCGTTGTTCGTGATGCTCACGCCGGGCTCCACATGTAGATCTGGTCGCCGGTCCCGGCGCCGTCGGGTCCGTTGAGGTTGCCGATCTCGAGGACCATCTCCATCCCCACCCGGAGATCCTGGGCGAGGACCCCCCGGGAGACCTGACCGAGCACGATCAGGCCCTCGGCCTCCAACTCGACGGCGGCGAGGGCGAACGGCTCGAACGGCTCTGTCGCCGTGTACGGCGGGGGAGGGGCGTAGCGGTTCTCGGTGTAGCTCCACACCTTGCCCCGGCGGGACAGCGGCGTGGGGAGGAGCTCGGTGCCCTCGCACGCGGGGTTCGGGCAGTCGGTCGAGCGGGGCGGGAACAC
>CAZQEJ010000031.1:20777-23560 GCA_964592165.1 uncultured Ilumatobacteraceae bacterium
CGGCCGTTCAGTTGTCAAGGTGCGCTGCAGCGCCCCGCCCGGCGGTGTACCGGGCAGGGATGCGGTCGGCGTCAGGCAGCAGCGGACGTCGTGTCCGGTGGTCGCCAGCGGTGGACCTCGGGCCGTTCCCCGTCGGGCGGTTCCCAGAACACGGTGCGATCGACGGAGCCGTCGGGCCGACTCCAGGTCAGCGTGCGCCGGGAGTCGATGGCCACCTGCCATCCGCCCTCGTGGACGAGGTGGTGATGCCGGCTGCAGAGCGGGAGCAGGTTGCCGAGGTCGGTCGGTCCGTTGTGCTCCCACAGCCGGACGTGGTGGATGTGACAGTCGTCGAAGCGGACCTCACAACTGGGGTGGGCGCACGTCGCGTACATCGCCCGCAGCGCGCGTCGCTGAGCGCGGGTCGCCAAGCGTTGGTCGCGGCCGACGTCGAGGGGCTGGCCATCACCGCCGAGGACCATCGGGATGATGTGCGCCTCGCAGCACAGCCGGCGCACCGTCGACACCGGGAGGTGCGTACCGTTGGAGAGGAAAGACACGCCGCCCTGATGAGCACCGTGGAGGAGCGAGTCCCCGTCGATGAAGACGACGACCTCGGTCCGTCCGTGGTGCATCACTCGGCCGGCGTTGAGCACGAGGTTGGTCAGCGCATCGCACCCGGCCTGCTCGGAGGTCAGCGCCGGGTCGTCGTGGAGGACGCGATCGCGCTCGGCGTCGAGCATGGAGAAGACCCGCGAGGCCGTCTCCGGGTCGAGCGTGCCGCGTAGATACCCCATACCGTCGCGGCGGTAACCCCAGCTCGCCGCCCGGTCGGCGCGCTGGCGCGCCGCCTGCGCTTCCCCGTCGTCGTTGCGCAGTTGGCGAGCGATGGTCGCGACGCGCCGGGTGAACTGCTCGGGCGTCGACCACGTCGAGTCCAGTGCTTCGTCGACACGGTCGCGCAAGCGCGTCTGTTGATCGGCGGACAGCGTCTCTTCGACCCGGCGGTAGCCGTTGACGTGATCGATCCCGATCTGTCGTCGGGCGAGTGCTGCTGCGAGCTGGGGGACGAGCGCGATGGTTTGCTCGGCGCGCTCGATCGCCGCTGCCTGTGGGGACGAACATCCTTGGCCGCGCAGGACATCGGCGACGGGTTCGCCCAACTCGGCGAGACGGTGGGCGAGCGCGACCTTGACCCCGTCCAGATAACGCTCGAGCTCGCGCACGTCGTGCCCCGCGAGAGCAATGCCCCCCGGGCCAAGCCCTGGCACGTCGAGCGCTTCGAGGCGCTGAAGGACCGAGGCGAGGGACATGTGGGCATCGTAACACAAGTCACGAACTGATGTTCGATATTGATTGAATCTTGATGAAACGGTGGGAGCGCGGCTGTGTGGGCGCTGTTCAACGACCTGAATCCCACACAGGGCCTTGACACCGACGCGACATGTGGTGGACACTGACCGGCTCCGGGCGGCGCCGCGATCGGGGCCGTCGGTTCCAGCGGCGGTGACGGGGAGACGCTGATGACCTCCGGCGGATTGGCGGCAGTGCGTTCCGAACTCGATCGTGCTCCACGTGGAGCACGCCGGGTGCTCGAGCGCTTCATCGGTGAGGTGCACGAAGCTTCGAGTGCGATCGTCGAGCCGGACGCAATGACGGGGGCACCATCGTTCGCAGCGGGCTCGATCACACTCGGGCGCGTGACCGTCGAAGGGTTTCGTGGGATTGGTCCACCCAGCGTCTTGCCGGTCCGGGCCGGTCCGGGGCTGACGCTCGTCGTCGGCCAGAACGGCACGGGCAAATCGAGCTTCTCCGAGGCTGTCGAACGCGTGCTCACCGGAGCGACCCGCAGGTTCGCCGGCGCGGAGACCGACGGCAAGGAGAACTGGCGCAACCTTGCTCACCGCGAGCGCTGCGCGGTCACGGTCGAGCTCCACGCCGCTGGTGGAGCGACACCGTCGCACGTCGGGGTCGAATGGGGTGGTGACGACGACTTCGTCGACGGCACTCCAACGGGTGCGGAGCTCGCTGGTCTCCGCGCGATCGCCACGGACGTGTTCCCGCCGGTGCTGCCCTATGAGGCACTCGGGGGGATGTTGTCGGGCAAGCCGTCGGAGATGTTCGACGAGATCAACCGTCTCGTCGGTCTTGAAGACGTCGACGCGCTCGACCGGCGGCTGGGCACCGAGATCACTTCACTCGAGGCAGCGATCAAGGAGGGCAAGACGACCCGTGGTCGTTGGGAGTCGGCGCTCGATGCGATCGACGCGACTGCCGGCAGCGATGCGCCCGGGCACGAGGCGGCCGTCGCTGAGTTGCGAGGGCTCGACGATCCGCGATCGGCGCGCGTACGGCTCGGCGCACTGGTCGACAGCGCCTTGCCCGCCGAGGTCGCGGCGTTCCAGAGACTCGATCCGCCGACCGACGAAGCGGTGTCGCGCTTGGTCGACGAATGGGAATCCGCGCATACCGACGAGGCGCGCTGCTTGGCGGCGCTGCCGGCCACCGTGGCGCGCCACCAGGAGCTGCTCCGCCTTGCGCTGGCGGTTCACGACGATTCGGGCGACGGCCCGTGCCCCGTATGTGCGCGGGGCGTCCTCGATGACGCGTGGCGAGAGCGGGTCGAACGTGAGCTCGCCGCCGGGCACGAGGCGAGTGGCGCGCTCGCCGAGGCCCAGCGCCGGATAGAGGCGGCTCGCCAAGAGGTGACCACCTTCGTCGATCGCCTGATCCCCCTCACCGTGGCCGGCGCCGTGCCAACCAGCGCTCACATCGCCGCCGAAGTAGACCAGATTCGTGCCGCA
>CAZQEJ010000032.1:0-4186 GCA_964592165.1 uncultured Ilumatobacteraceae bacterium
CGGACCGAGTTCACGTTCTTGATCTCGCATCGGGTCCCGAACGGCGTCCCCGGGAGGTGCACGGAGACGTTTGCGTCGACGCGCATCGAGCCCTCTTCCATCTTCGCGTCGGACGCCCCGATGGCGACGAGGATGTGCCGCAGCTCGGTGACGTAGGCGCGCGCCTGCTCCGGGGTGCGGATGTCCGGGCGGGAGACGATCTCCACCAGCGGCACGCCGGCCCGGTTGAAGTCGATCAGCGAGTAGTCGCTGCCATGGATCCGCCCGCCGGCCCCGCCGACGTGGGTCGACTTGCCCGTGTCTTCTTCCATGTGCGCCCGCTCGATGCCGATGCGCGTCCCATCGGGGAGCTCCAGCCAGCCGTCGACGTTCAACGGCTGGTCGTACTGGGAGATCTGGTACGCCTTGGGAAGGTCAGGATAGAAGTAGTTCTTGCGGTGGAACACGCTGCGCTGGACGGTGCAGTTCAGCGCGAGACCGATGCGCATGGCCAGCTCGACCGCGTGGCGGTTGAGCACCGGCAGGGCACCGGGAAGTCCGAGGGTGACCGGGTCGATGTTCGTGTTCGGCTCGTCACCGAAGCGGTTCGCACTGGCGGAGAACAGCTTCGTCGCCGTGGCCAGCTCGACGTGCACCTCGAGCCCGACGACGAGCTCGTAGTCGCCGACCATGAACACCTGATCCGTCGCGGAGGGACTCATCGGGATCGGGCCCTTTCCAGTGCGGCGGCGACACGGAACATGACCGGTTCGCCGAGAGCGGGGGCGAGCACCTGGACCCCGACGGGCAGACCCTCGGCCCCGGTGCCGAACGGGACGCTCATCGCCGGGTGGCCGGCGAGCGGGCTGGGGATCGTGTACGTGTCGCACAGGTACATCGCCATCGGGGTGTCGCCCTTGGAACCGATGGGGAAGGCGACCGTCGGTGTCGTCGGGGTGAGCAGCACGTCGGCGTGCTCGTAGGCCCGGGCGAAGTCCTCGGCGATCAGCCGGCGGACCTTCAACGCCTTGCCGTAGTAGGCGTCGTAGTACCCGGCGGACAGGGCGTAGGTGCCGAGCATGATCCGCCGCTTGACCTCCTCCCCGAAGCCGGCGGAGCGGGTGGCGATCATCATCTCCACCGTCGTCGGGCCGTCGACGCGCGGCCCGTAGCGAACCCCGTCGTAGCGGGCCAGGTTGCTCGACGCTTCCGCCGGGGCGACGAGGTAGTAGGCGGTCAGGCCGTATCCGAACGCGGGAACGGAGACGTCGACGATCTTCGCCCCGGCCGCCTCCAGCGCGTCGAACGCGCTGTCCAGGCGGGCGACGACGTCTGGGTCGGCACCGGCGGGGAGGTCGCTGATCCGCCCGATGCGCAGACCGTCGACGCCCTCGGTGAGCACGGCGCGCAGCGCGGGTGCCGGTTCGGGGATCGACGTCGAGTCGAGCGGATCGTGCCCGCCGATGACCTCCAGCACGAGCGCCGCGTCCTCCACCGTGTGCCCGAACGGGCCGACCTGGTCGAGGCTGGAGGCGAAGGCGATCACCCCGTGGCGGGAGACGCCGCCGTACGTCGGCTTGACGCCGACGACGCCGCACAGGGCGGCCGGCTGGCGGATCGAGCCACCGGTGTCCGACCCGAGGGAGATGGGGGCGAACCCGGCGGCGACGGCGGCCGCGCTCCCCCCGCTCGAACCGCCGGGGACCCGTGACGGGTCGTGCGGGTTGCGCGTCGGCCCGAACGCGGAGTTCTCCGTCGAGGAACCCATGGCGAACTCGTCGAGGTTCGTCTTGCCGATCGGGACCGCCCCGGCGGCGACGAGCCGTTCGACGACGGTCGCCGTGTACGGCGGCTTCCACCCGGCGAGGATGCGCGACGAGGCGGTGGTCGGGATGCCCCGCGTGCACAGGTTGTCCTTGAGGGCGACAGGGACCCCGGCGAGTGGCCCGGGGTCACGGCCGGCGGCGACCGCCGCGTCGACCGCGTCCGCGGCGGCGAACGCCGCGTCGCGGGTGACGAGGTTGAACGCGTGGATCTCCGCCTCCCGGGCGTCGATCCGGGCCAGGTGCTCCTCGATCACGGCGCGCGCCGTTCGCCGCCCGGCGCGCACGTCGCCGGCGATCGACGCGGCGGTGGCGAACGGGGGGGTCACTCCTGCTCCCCGAGCATCGGGGGGACGCGGAACATCCCCTCCTCGGCTGCCGGTGCAGCGGCGAGCACCTCGGCTCGGTCGAGTGAAGGGCGCACGACGTCGTCACGCAGCACGTTGTCCAGCGGCAGCGGCTGGGTCATCGGTTCGACACCGTCGAGGTCGAGGGCGTCGATGTCGGCGAAGTGCTCGAGCATGTCGGCGAGCTGGTCGGTGTAGCGCTCGAGCTCGGCGGCGTCGAGGCGCAGGCGGGCGAGCTGAGCGACCTTGACGACGTCGGCAGTGTGGATGCGTCCGGGCACGATCGCCCAGTCTACGGGCCGTCGTCCTCCACGGCCGGGGGATCGCTGGGCGCGGCGACCGGCCACGGCCGGCGGGACGACCAGGCGAGGTACCCGACGGCGGCGAGGAACACGACGAGGGAGACCCAGTCGTTGAGCCGCATCCCGAAGAAGCGGTGGGCGGGATCGATGCGCAGGCTCTCCACCCAGAAGCGGAGCGCGGCATAGGCGGCGAGGTACACCGCGAGCAACGATCCGGGACGCAGCCGGGCACGCTTGTCGATGACCAGCAACAAGCCGCAGATCACGAAGTTGCCGAGCGACTCGTAGAGGAACGTCGGCTGGAACAACGTCCCCGGCGGGTAGCCGGCGGCGATCGTCTTGGCGGGACTGACCCGCAGGCCCCAGGGCAGGGTCGTCGGCTTGCCGAACAGCTCCTGGTTCCACCAGTTCCCCCACCGCCCGATCGCCTGGGCCAACGGCAACGACGGGGTCATCGCGCTCAGCCCCTCGGGGATCGGGATCCCTCGCTTGCGCGCTTGGTAGATCCCGACGACGATCCCCGCGGCGAGGCCGCCGGGGATCCCCAGGCCGCCTTCCCAGATCTTCAGCCAGTTCAACGGGTTGACGAAGTCGTGCTGCCAGCTGGTGACGACGTGGTACAGGCGCGCCCCGAGGATCCCGGCGACGACCCCCCAGGTGGCGATCGACGCCGCGTCGTCGCGCGTCCCGATCCCCTTGGCCTCCAGGCGCCGGCCGAACAGGTAGACCGCGGCGATGACCCCGAGGGCGATCATCAGGCCGTAGGCGCGCAGTTGCAGCGGGCCGATGTGCAGCGAACCGTCGCTCGGGCTGGGGATCGAGGCGAAGATCACGGCGGGCCGCTCAGCGCACGCCGAGCCCGGCGAGGAACCCGACGCTGCGTTCGACGATCAACGCCTGGTCGTAGTCCAAGGTGGCGACGTGGTAGCTGCGGGTGAGCAGGACCCGCTCGACCGGGCCACCGCTCGCCGCGGCGAGATGATCGGAGCTGACCGGGTCGACGACGTGATCCTCGGCGGAGCTGAACAGCAACAGCGGGGCGGTGATCCGATCGAGGCGCCCGGTGAGGGGGACGACACCGTTGTCGATCATGTCCAGCAGCGGGCGCAGCGGGGTGCCCCGGTAGGAGACCTCGACCGCGTCCGGCTTGGCGATGTCCGAACTGCCCCCGGGGAGCACCTCGGTGCCCTCGTCGAGCATTCCCCGGGCCATCTCCAGGATCTCCTCCTCGGGCGCGACGGTGAGGGGGTTGATGCAGATCAGGGCAGCGACGTCGTCGCGCTCCACGGCGAGCCACGCGGCGAGCAGCCCGCCCATCGACAAGCCGGCCACGGCGACCGCCGCGCTGCGCGCTGCGAGACGCTCGAAGGCGTCCGTCGCGGCCGCCGACCAGTCGGCGAAGCCGGTCGCGATCATGTCCTCGATCGTCGTCCCGTGCCCCGGCAGGAGGGGTACCTCCACGGAGTGACCGGCGGCGGCGAACGCCTCGGCGAGGGGGAGCACCGACGTCGGGCTGCCGGTGAACCCGTGCAGGCAGAGCACACCGAGCGGTCCACCCGGGTACGAACGCGCCTCGGCACCGGGAAGGATCGCCACGCTCATCGGGAGATGTCTACCGCCTGACGACCACAGACGGGAATCGAACCCGCCGAAGTCCGTGTTGACTCGTGTTGGCCACGCTGACGTCGGGGTCACCCTGAGCGTGTACGCCCACGTCATGCCTGGCGATGATGAA
>CAZQEJ010000032.1:4286-21881 GCA_964592165.1 uncultured Ilumatobacteraceae bacterium
GTCGAGGCAGACCTCGTGGTGCCGGTCGGTCCGGTCGGCGGCCGCGACGAGCGGGCCGGTGTCGACGATGAGCACAGGTCAGTCGCGCCCGAAGCCGTCGGCCAGAAGCTCGTCGACCTGGTGACTGATGCCGTGCTTGCTCGCGCCGATGGCTCCGAAGCTGAGGTGACGTCGGCGAGGCACCTCGTCGATCTCGGGAGCGTTCTCCGCCAGAACTTCGGCGGCCAGTTCCTCCGCCGTCACCCCGCGCGCAGCAGCCGCTACGGCGAATCGCCGGGCCACTTCGTCGGGAACGTTCACGGTCATCGACATGGTCAGAGCCTATGTGTCCCAACGATCGCTCCGAGGTCGCACGGGCACCTCGCGAACAACGCTCGACGGCAGTTCGTTCAGGAACTGTGACCATTCTGTGACCAACGGCCTGAATCCCGGACGGATTCAGGCTGCTGACCAGGTAGTTCTTGGCGGAGGCGGACGGGAATCGAACCAGCCCTCGGCGGCGCGGCGCGCACGACTGCACGCCGTGCGAGCAGGGGGTCAAGAATGGCCGCGATGGCCTCCCTCCCGCAACGTCACCTGACCGAGCAGGGTCGGGAGCGCAAGCAGCAGATCCTCGACGCGGCGGAGGCGTTGTTCGCTGCCCGCGGCTACGGCCAGACCAGGATCATCGACATCTGCGACGCCGCGGGCGTCGCCAAGGGCCTGCTCTACTGGTACTTCGACACCAAGGAGAGCTTGTTCGCCGAGCTCGTCCGCTCCACCCGACAGCAGCTCCGCCGTGCTCAGGCGACGGCGATGGACCCGGATGCCGACGCGCTGACCCGGCTCCGCCAAGGCACCGAGGCAAGCGTGCGGTACATGGCCGATCATCGTGCGTTCTTCGCCCTGCTCGAGGTCGAGGGAACCGATGCGGCCCTCGCCGAGGTGCTCGACGAGTCCAGCGCGCTGTACCTCTCCGACGCGAAGAAGGTCATCGCCGAGGCGATCGCCGAGGGCCTGATCCCCCCCGACGACATCGACCTCCTCGCCCTCGGAGTGCTCGGCTCGGTGTCCCACTACACCCACTTCCACCGCGCCGGGCGCATCGATCTCCCCGTCGAGCAGGTCGCCCAGTTTGTCGGGCAGTGGGTCGTGCGCGGCCTCGGCGGGTGCTGAAGGCGACCGCCGCGGTGCCCGGCAACGCGCCCTATCGTGGGCCGGGCGGACCGCCACCCAGCGAACGATCGGGGATCGCGATGCCCTCCCGCCACAGGTCGGGTCGACACGTCGAGACGAGCGCGCTGACCGCTGTCCTGCCCGTGCTCGCCCTGCTCCCGGTCGCCGTCTTGGCCCTCACGGTGTTCTGGCTGCCGGTGCGCGCCGTGTGGCCCGTCCCGTTCTGGCTGTTCGCCGCCTGCTACGCGGCGGGCACGGTGCTCTTCTTCCTCCGCCCCGTGCAACGCCTCGTGCTCTCTCGCCTGCTCGGTGCCCGGCCACCGACACTCGCCGAACGCGGCGCGCTGCAGCGCCCCTGGGAGCGCGTCGCCCAGGCAATGGGCGTTCCTCCCCAGCGGTTCCTGCTCGCCGTGCTCGACGCCGAGGAGGTCAACGCGTTCGCTTCCGGCGGGCACCTCGTCGTCGTCACGAGCTACGCGATCGACACTCTCAGCGAGCGGGAACTGAGCGGGGTCCTCGCCCACGAGCTCAGCCACCACCTCGGATTGCACACCGTCGCCCTCACCGCCGGGCAGTGGATCTCCCTACCGATCGTGATCCTCGCCCGCGTCGGGTTCTGGTTGGAGCGGGTCGCCACGGCAGCGACCGACACGTTCGCCCAGGGCTCGACGGGGTTGACGTTCGCCGGGCGCGCCGTCAGCGTCGTGCTGACGATGGTCGCCTGGGTGTTCCAGTTCAGCCTCCTCGCCTCCAGCGCGATCGCCAACCTCGTCGGCCGGGCCGCCGAGCTGCAGGCCGACCGACGCGTCGTCGACGGCGGGTTCGGCCGGGAACTGGCCGCCGCCCTGCGCCGCTTCGTCGCGGCCGGTGACGGCGCCGGTACGGCGGGGTGGCGGGACCGGTTGGCGGGTTCGCACCCCCCACCGCGGACACGCATCGCCTACATCGAGGCGTTGCTCCGCGCCCGGCAGCAGGCCCGGGGCTGAGCCGGTGGGTGACCGTTAGGCTCGCCCTCGATGAGCGACCTGCCGCCGTCCACCGGGTCGACCCCTCCGACGGGCTCGTCTCCGCCTCCCCCTCTGCCGACGTACTTCGGCGCGCCACCTCCCGGCGTGATCGGCTACCACACCAATCCGGCGGCCGATCGAGCACTGCCGATCGGCGGTCTCGCCCAGGCGATCACCGTGCTCCTCGCCGTCGGGATCGTCGGCAACCTGATCACCCTCGCCGTCACCCTCGGCGAACGGTCACGCTTCGCCGGCTACCTCGCTGGGGACGCTTCGATCAGCGCCGACGACATCACCCACGCCGCGGCGCGCATCTCCGTGGCCTCATTGCCGGTCGCTCTCGCCTTCCTCACCACCGCGGTGTTGACGATGATCTGGATGTACCGCCTGGCGGTCAACCACCGGGCCCTCGGCCGGCCGGGATCGACGTGGTCGCCGTTGTGGGGCGTGTTCGGTTGGTTCCTCCCGCCGGTGCTCTACGTCATCCCCTGGTTGATGTTCGGCGAGCTGTGGCGGGGGTCGGCCCCCGGGACGGTGGCCAACGACCCCGGATGGAAGCGCAACCGGATCAGTCCCGTGGTCCACGCCTGGTGGGTCGTGTTCGGCCTCGGCGGCGTGCTCAGCTTCTCCGCCCAGATCGGTTCGGCGACCGTTGGCTCCTCGGCGCGGGACATCGCCGAGCGATTCGACACGAGCATCGCCGCGACCGTCGGCACGACGCTGCTCACCGTCGCCGGGGCGGCGCTGTACCTCCTCGTCGTGCGCGGCCTGACCGCTCGCCAGCGAGCGTTGCTCGGCACCTGATGGCGTTGTTCCTCGTCCGCCACGCGAAAGCCGGGAGCCGTTCGGAGTGGTCCGGCGAGGATCGCCTGCGGCCACTGACGCCGACCGGCTGGACCCAGGCGCGAGCGATCGCCGACCGGCTCGGCACGGTCGCCGGGGAACTGCACACGAGCCCCTACCTGCGCTGCCGCCAGACGCTCGAGCCGCTCGCGACGCGCCTTGGGCAGCCGATCGAGGAGTGCCCCGCGCTGACCGAAGGAGCAGGGTTCGGTCCTCTCCTCGATCTCCTCGGCACGCTTCCCGACGGGACGGTGATGTGCAGCCACGGCGACGTGATCCCCGCCGTGATCGACGCCCTGGTGCGCCGCGGCGCACACCTGATCGGTGAGCCGAGTTGGCGCAAGGGGGTGATCTGGACGCTGACCCGCGCCGCGGGTGACTCGGCGATCGCCTCCGTCGAGGCCACCGATCCCGACGACTCCGCCGGAGTACACCAGTCCGGCGCGAGCGAGCCGGGCTAGTCGTTCCAGCAGGTTCCGTTGCCGAAGGAGATGCAGTGATCCTTGTCGACGGCGATCGCGATCCAGAACACGACCGCGAGGACGAGGAGGATGATCCCGATGATCAACCCCGCCAAGGCCAGGCCGTGGCCCTTCTGCGCTCCGTGCGAGTTGGCGATCTGACGGCGACCGACGGCGCCGAAGATCACGCCGAGCACGGCGGTGATCGGGAACGCCCAGAAGCAGGGGATCAACCCGACGAGGCTGAGCACCAAGCTGGCAATGCTCATCCCGTTCGTGCGCTGCGGGCCGCCGTTCACCGGGCCGCCGTAGGGCTGGTACGGCGGCGGGGTCGGAGGCTGCCCGGGAGGCGGCGGGACCGGTGGGTACCCGGGCGGCGGCGGCGGCGTGCTGCTCATGAGCGCGCAGGATAACGCGCTGCGTGAGCCCCGCGGGTGAATGGTCCGGGTGCCCTACTACGGAGCGGTGCTCGCCGCAGCGCCGGCGTCGATCGCCGCGGCGAGTTGCTCGATGAGCGGTGCAACCTCCACCGGGAGCTGGCCCCCACGGCACACGGCGAGCGGCTCGGCCGCGCCCGCGGCATCACCGAGGAAGCGGAAACGGATGATCGCGGTGAAGCACTGGGCGTCGACGTAGGAAGGGTCGAGTTGCCGGGCGGAGTCGATCAGGCCGAGGGCGGTCTCCCCCCGGCGGGTGAGCTCCGGGCCGGTCAGCCCGGCGCGCATCGCGTCGAGGGCGATCGTCCAACCGAGGTACGTGCGCGCCTCGACGTTGTCCGGTTGCTGGGCAAGAACACGCTGGAACAGGTCCAGCGCGCACGACGCATCGGCAACGATCGACGAGCGGGCGTCGACGAGGAGCGTGTTCACGTCGTCGGTCTGGGGCGGGCAGAACGAGGCACTCGCCGCACTGGACGGGGCGGACGCGGCGTCGTCGGTCGTCCCGGCGCGCAGCACGAGGCCGATCACGATGACCGCGACGACGGCGACGAGTCCGCCGATCAGCCAGCTGCGGGTGGCGATCGGGCGCCGTGCAGGCAGCGCGTCGCGTCCCTCGGCGATTGCCCGGATGACCTCCGCGGCACGGCTCGTGTAGCCGTCGCGCAGTGTCGCAAAGTCGTCGTCGGTGACGTCGCCGGCGGTGTGCTCGCGCTCCAGGTCGGTGATCGAGCGGAGGAGGAAGTCACGCTCCTCTTCCAGTTCGGCGAGTTGGTCGGGGTTCACACCGGGTCCTCGGCGGGTGCCGGATCGTGGTCAGGGTCGGGAACGGGCTCCTCACCCAGCGCGGCGGCGACGAGCGCCCGATCGGCGGCCGAAGGCCCTCCGTCGCCGGCACGCCGCCGCCAGTGGGCGAAGGCGACGACGAGGCCCCCCGCGCCGCCCACCGCGGCCATCGCCGGGAGCACCCAGATCAGCGCGTCGAACCCGCTGCGGCCCGGCAGGAGGGACAGGTTCCCTTCGTAGCGGGCGTCGATCGCGGCGATGATCTCGGCATCGCTGAGCTTGCCGTCGGCGACGAGGTTGGCGATGTTCGTCCGGATCTGCACCGACGCGGGGGCCTGCGAGTCGGCGACGCTCTCCCCGTTGCACACCGGGCAGGCGACGCGTCTGGCGATCGACTCGACCCGCTCGTCGGCGGTGCGTGGCGCATGGGAACGGGACACGCCCACGGCGAGCAGGCCGGCGGCGACCATCGCCACGGCCAACCAGCCGAGCCATCCCTTGTAGGGCGCGACGGACGACCGCCTGCTCATCCCGCTCCGGCGGCGAGATCGCGCATCTGTTGCAGGCGGGCGGACAGCTCCGAGGCGGTGATCTGGGAGATGTAGTGCACCGTGACCCGTCCCTGGGGATCGATCACCCACGTCTCGGGGACCTTGGCGACGCCGTAGTCGAACGCGGTGCTCCCGTCGGGGTCCTCGACGACGGGCCACCCGCCGCCGTTGTCCGTGAAGAACTTCTTCACCGCCGCGTTGTTGTCGTTCCAGACGATCGAGATCAGCTTCGCTCCGTCGGGTAGGGCCGCTTGCTGGCGGGCGAACTCGACGAGCTCGGGATGCTCGGCGACGCACGGGCGGCACGTCGTCTGGAAGAAGTTGAGCACGACCCACGAGCCACGCACGCGGGACAGGTCGAACGGCTCCCCGTCGATCGTCCGGTCGACGATCGGTGGCGCCGCCTTGCCGATCAGCGGGCTGGCCGCCGTCTCCCGGTTGACCTGCGCCTTCGATCCGGCGAGGACGGCGAACAAGACGCCGACGGCGATCGTCACGCCGAGGACGACGAACGGCGCGACGCGGCGTGGCCTTCCCCCCGGGTTCCCGGCGCCGGCCGGGGCAGGGGACGCATCGGTGAGCGGCTCACCCACGGCTGGTGACCAGTTCCCCCGCCGGCGGGGGTCCGCTGTCCTCGGGCACGGCGAGTTCCGACGTCGGCGCCGTCGGCCGGCGCCGACGCCGGCCGGGGAACGCGGCGAGCAGCGTGCCCACCGCCATCAGCGCGCCACCGGCCCACATCCAGGCGACCATCGGCTTGATCGACACGCTCAGCCGGGCGACGTCGGAGCTCTCCGTCGGTACCGGGTCACCGAGGGTCAGGTAGATGTCCCGGGTGAGCCCCGTCGCCACCGACGGTGTCGGCACCGCCTGCCCACGGCCCTTGTACGTCGTGCGCGCCGGGGCATAGGCCTGCTTGCCGTCGACGGTGACGATCGCCTTCGTGCCGAACGTCGCCCGGGTGTCGAACTGCTCGAAGCGGTCGTAGGTGAAGCTGCGCCCGGCGAAGCTGACCGTCTCGCCCGGGGAGAGCTGGAACTGCTGGGTACGGGTGTAGGTGTTCGAAGCGGTCAACCCGACAGCGATGAGGATCACCCCGAGGTGGACGACCATCCCCCCGTTGGTCCGCCCGATCAGGCCGCGCACTCCCTGACGGCGGGTCGCCAGGACGAGTTGGCGCCCCGCGGCTCCGGCGGCGAACCCGGCGAGTCCGAAGGCGACGAGCGGGGCGAGCCCGTCGGCGCCGAACACGAGCGCGGCCGCGATCGCCGCGACCCCCATCCAGGCGGGCCAGAACAAGCGGTCGCGCAGCACCTCGCCCGTCGCCTTGCGCCACGGAAGGACGGGGGCGACGGCCATCAGGAACAAGATGGCGATCCCGATCGGCACGCCGAGGCGGTCGAAGAACGGGGCCCCGACCTTCACGTCGCGGCCCTGGAACGCCTCGACGAACAGGGGGAAGACCGTGCCGAGGAGGACGACGAAGGCGAACAGGGAGAAGACCACGTTGTTGGCCAAGAACGCGCCTTCCCGGGAGGCGGGCGAGTCGATGATCCCCGGGGCGCGCAGGCGGTCCCCCCGCCAGGCGATGAGGGCAAGGCTGACGGCGACAATCACCCCGAAGAAGGCGAGCAGCACAGGGCCGATGTCGCTCTCGGAGAAGGCGTGGACGCTGGCCACGACACCGGAGCGGGTGAGGAACGTGCCGAGGATGGTCAAGCTGAACGTGGCCACGAGGAGGGCCAGGTTCCACACCCGGAGCATCCCCCGCCGCTCCTGGACGAGCACGGAGTGGAGGTAGGCGGTACCGGTCAGCCAGGGCAGGAAGGAGACGTTCTCCACGGGGTCCCAGGCCCACACGCCGCCCCAACCGAGCACCTCGTAGCTCCACCACCCCCCGAAGATGATCCCGAGCGTCAGGAAGCCCCAGGCGAACAGCGTCCAGCGGCGGGTCTCCAACAGCCACCCTTCGCCGACCCGCCCGGTGATCAGCGCGGCGATGGCGAAGGCGAACGGGACGCTCATCCCGACGTAGCCGAGGTACAGCGTCGGCGGGTGGAACAGGACGAGCACGTGGTTCTGGAGCAGCGGGTTCGGGCCGGCGCCGTCGGTCGCCGGGCTGGCCGCGACGGCGAAGGGGTGGGCGGCGAACAAGCACAGGGCGAAGAAGAAGCCGATGATCACGAACAGCACGACCATCGCCCAGCCGACCAGGGCGTCGGACCGCCGGGCACGGAAGCGCCAGGCGACGGCGACGACGTAGCCCCCGAGGATCACCAACCAGAGCAGGATCGAGCCCTCCAGGGCGGTCCACAACGCGGTCACGTTGAACAGCGGCGGCGTGCGCGTCGAGCCGACCTGCTGAACGTAGGCCAAGGAGAAGTCACGGGTGATCAGCGCCCGCTCCATCACGGCGAACGCGGCCAGCGCGGCGAGCCCGACGACGTACGCGTAGCGGGTCCCGGCGGCGATCATCCGTCCCTCGTGGGTGCGGATGCCGGCGACGATCTGGACGATGGCGAAGATCGCGGCGACGAGACCGATGACGAGCGCGGCGTTGCCGCTGAACGCGTTCAGGCTCGTTGCGAGCACGCCGCGCTCTCCTCCTCGGCACCGGTGACCCGGCCGGGGTTGTCCGCTTCGTAGTTCGACGTGTGCTTGACCTCGACGTTCGTCCCGATCAGTTCACCGTCACGCAGACGCCCCTCGACGACGACGGGGATGCAGGCCTGGAACAGGTCGGGCAGGGCCGCCCCACCGGCGTAGTCGACAGGCACGGAGCGGTCGTTGAACGTGATCGTGAAGCTGGCCACGCCGCCGTTCGGCGCTTCGACGATCGAGTGCTGGTCGACGATCCCCTGCACCCGCAAGCGGCGCTCCCCGCTGCAGCTGGCCTTCACCCCGATCTCGTCGGCGTTGCAGTAGTAGTCGATCGCCGAGGTGAGGAACTTGGTGACGACGATCCCGCCGGCGACGAGGACACCGGCCAGGAGCAGCAGTGGTCCCCAGCGGCGCTTGCGCCGTGCCCCGGCCTTCGCCTCGGCGAGCTCGCGTGGCTTCAGGTCCACGGTCGGTCCTCGGGCGTCAGCTCCCGGCCGAGTTGCCGCCCACGGCGGATCGTGTAGGCCGCATAGCCGACCACGGTCGCCAAGGTCAGCGCGTAGCAGCCGTAGATCTTCGCTGCGTACTGCATCGCGAGCATCACGCCTCCTCCTGCCGGCGGGCTTCGAGCGCCGCCTCCAGACCGGTCGTCTCGGCGGTGTCCTCCAAGTACAGGACGCGCTGACGGTGAAGGAGCAACCACACGTACAACAGGGTGAAGGTGACGATCCCGATGAACAGGCTGAACGCCATCAGCCCGTCGATCTCCTTGCTGGCCACCGTCTGGCCCTGGTGCAAGGGGCGCCACCACTCGACCGAGTAGTGCACGATCGGCACCTCGAGCACGGCGAGGAGGGCGACGATCGCCGAGCGGCGGCCCCGCGCCGCGAGGCTGCCACCCAGGCGGCGCACGGCGAGGTAGCCGACGTAGGTGACGAACAAGAACGCGGTCGAGGTCAACCGGGCGTCCCACACCCAGTACGTACCCCACGAGATTGAGCCCCAGATCGAACCGGTGATCAGGGCGATGGCCATGAACACGATGCCGATCTCGGCGCTCGCCCCGGCGATCCGGTCCCAGGTCAGCGAGCGGGTGCGCGGCCACAGGTAGCCGACCGAGGCGACCGCGGTGACGACGAAGGCGAGGTAGGCGAGGTACACGGTCGGCACGTGCATGTACATCAGCCGGACCGAGTCCTTCTGGATCTGGTCCGGCGGGGAGACGAGCAGCCCGAAGCCGGCGAGCCAGACCATCCCGGCGATCGTCGCGATCCCCAGGCCACGGGTGAACGGCGTCGCCGTCGCGCTGCGAACCCGGCGGGCGGCGGGCCCGGCGGCGGTGGTGGTGAGCGCGCTCGCCTGCTTGTGCGTCGTGTTCATCGCTGCCTCAGTCCTCCATCAACGGCCCAAAGGCTACGGTCCCCGCGGCGCCGAACGCCGCGCCGAACACGGCGAGCAGGCCGACCCACGGCCACCCCTCGGAGATCGCCGCCCCTCCGGTGCCGAGGGCGGCCTCCGTGGCCCGTGCCGCGCCGAGCAGGACGGGGGCGACGATGGGGAACACGAGCAGCGGGAGCAGGGTCTCCCGACCCTTGGCCCCAGCGGTGAGGCCGCCGTAGATCGTGCCGACGAAGGCCAGCCCGGCGGTGCCGGCGAGGAGCGTGGCGACGAGGAGCACCGCCCCGGCGGGGCGGACCCGGGTCCCGTAGAGGACCACTATGCCGAACGTCACGACCAGCTCCAGTCCGAGGAGCTCGACGAGAAGGGCCGTGGACTTGCCGAGGAAGATCGCCGCCGGGTCGATCCCCGCGGCGCGCAGCGAGTCGAGCGCGCCGTCGGCGGTCTCGATCGCGAACGAACGCTGGATGACGAGCAGCAAGCTGAGCAGCACCGTCAGCCAGAGCAGGCCGGGAGCGACGTAGGCGGTGATCGCCACCGTCCGCTCGCCGTCGGTGACCTGCCCGCCGTTGTCCAGGGCGAAGGCGAACATGACGAGCACGAGCGCAGCGAAGGGCAGCACCTGATACGTCAAGATGCGCGCCCGGCGCTCGATGCGCAGGTCCTTGGTGGCGACGAGCCAGGCGAGCCTCAGCACGAACGCTCCTTGGTCACCCGGCCACCGACGATCGTCACGATCCGGTCGGCGAGGGCTCCGGCGCGCTCGTGCTCGTGGGAGGCGACGAGCACGGTCGCACCCGCCCCGGCCGCCTCGCGCAGCACCGCGTCGAGCTCGTCCCGGCTGGCCGCGTCGAGCCCCGCATGCGGTTCGTCGAGGAGCCACAACCGTGCCCGGCGGGCGATCAGGCAGGCCAGTGCGACCCGCCGCCGCTGCCCGGCGGAGAGTTTGCCCACGGGAACCTCACGGAGCCGGTCGGCGAGCCGCATCCGGGTCAACCCGCCCTCGATCTCGTCGCCGCTCGCCCCCGCGCTGCGACCCCAGAACGTGACGTTCTCGGCGACGGTCAGCTCGAGGTAGAGGCCGTTGGCATGGCCGAGCATGCCGACCCGCCCGGCGACCGCAGCGCGCTCGCCAGCTAGGTCGACGGAACACACCCGGGCGATCCCCCGGGCAAGCGGCAACAATCCGGCGCAGAGGCGCAGCAGCGTCGTCTTCCCCGCCCCGTTCGGTCCTTCGAGGAGCACGATCTCACCGTCGTCGACGCGCAGGGTGACACCCGCCAGGGCGGGGAACCGGCCGATCAGGGCGACCGCGTCGACCAACTCGACAATCGGCTCCATGCGGGCCCGACCGTACCGATTGGGCCTTCCAGCGACCAACGCCAACCGGGCGCGACCCGTAGGGTCATCACCCGTGAGCACCGTCGACCCCCGGCACCCCTCGATGTGGGCTCCGCCGCCGGGACACACGCTGCACCACCTGGCCGACGATCCGCGGATCCCGTTCCCCGCGCCGCCCGGGAGGGAGCCACGTGACTGGCGGTGGGCCGTGCGCGGTCTGGGCAAGTCGCTGGTCACGATCGGGCTGCTGATCTTCGCCTTCGCCGGCTACCAGTTGTGGGGCACCGGCATCCAGCACGCCCGGGCCCAGAGCCAACTCGCCGATCGCTTCGCCGAACAGCGCGCCGTCCTCGAACGAGCAACGACGACCACCGCCGCGCCGGTGACGGTGGCGACGTCCCCGGCACCGGCCGCGTCGTCGCTCCCCGGGAGCACGACGAGCACCCCGGCGATCCCCACGACCGCGGCGCCGATCCCCAGCGTGCAACTCACCGTAGGTCTCGGCGACGTGCTCGGGTTGATGACGATCGAGCGGATCGGGCTCACCGAATGGATCGTCGACGGGGTGCGTGCCGCGGACCTGGACAAGGGCGTCGGCCACTACCCGTACACGCCGTTGCCCGGGCACACCGGCAACGTGGCGATCGCCGGGCACCGCACGACCCACGGCCAGCCATTCTTCGACCTGGACAAGCTCGCCCCCGGCGACGAGATCAAGGTCGAGACGTTGGAGGGGACGTTCACCTACACCGTGACCGGGTCGAAGATCGTCGCCCCGACGGACTTCACGGTGCTCTTCGGCGACCCGGCACGCAGCGAGCTGACCTTGACCACGTGCCACCCCAAGTACACGCAGCGCCAGCGCCTCGTCGTGTCCGCCGTGCTCGACGAAGCCCGCTCGCAACCGAGCGGATACTCGCTGGCCTACGACCCGACCCGAGCGACCACCGCGCCCGACGACCCACCGACGGACACGACGGCCGACTCGCCGGTGATCGGGGCGGGAGCACCGCTGCCCACGACGACATCGGCGGTGCCGGCGAGCACCGTGCCGGCGAGCACGGCCGCGGACCTGATCGCGGCCCCCGCCGCGGCCACCCAGGACGCGTTCGCCAGCGGCTGGTTCTCCGATCCCGGGGCCTGGCCAGGTGTCGCCCTGTGGGGTGCGGCGCTGGTCGCGACATGGCTGGCGGGCAGGTGGGTCGGGCGCCGTACCCGCCGCTGGCTCGGGCCGCTCGTGATCGCCGGGCCGTTCGTCGTCCTGCTCTACTTCTGGTTCGAGAACGTCAGCCGGTTGCTGCCCCCCAACCTGTGATCCCTAGCGCGGGGCGAGGGCGAGCTGGCGGGACAGGGCGACGAGGCGCCCGCTCGAGTCCCACACCTCGCCGTCCTCCTCCAGCCAGCCACCGGTGACGAACCGGGTGCGGAACGCGCAGGCCAGCGGGCCCGGCGCGGGAACGCCGCGCACGTGGACCGTCAACTCGACCGTCGGCACCCACCCCGGGGCGCGATCGCCGAGGTTGAACAGTGCCGGGGGGAACGCATCGGCGGCGAGGAGCAGGGCGAGGGTGTCCACCGGCCGGCCGTCGGCGAAGGCGAACCAACCGCGCATCAGCGCCTCCCCGCTCGGCTCGCCGCGCTGGAAACCAGCGTCGTCGGGATGCAGGCGGACCGCCAGGCGACCCATCAACCCCGTGTCGAACGACGGCCCGTCGGGCGTCGACCCGCGGCGTGGTGCGTCGTCGTAGGCGGGCAGACGGGGTGGTCCCCCATCGAGCCGGTCGGACGGGGTGGCCTCGGTGGGGGCCGCGCCGAACGCGCCGATCAGGCGGAGCAGGTCGGTGTCGCCGCGGCGCATCGTGGCCACCGCGGTGGCCAGCTGGCGGCCACGTTTGACGACCTCCACGTCGACCTCGACCGGCCCGGCGGGGATCGGACGCAGGTAGTGGGCCGTGACACTGAGCGGGTCGGCACGACCGGTCTCGGTGCGCATCGCGGCCGCGGCGAGGGCGAGGACGTAGCCACCGTTGGCGTTGCCGACGATGTCCCATCCGTCGTGCACCGCGCCGGCGTAGCGGCCGCCGCCGAGGGGGTCGAAGCTGGTCGCGGCGTCGAAGGAGGAAAGCGTCGGCACCCGGCCACTGTGCCCGCGCCGGGCACGGCGGTGCCAGGTGGCGCGCAATGCGCCCGGAAGGATGCGGGCCTCACCACTAGCCTTCGCCGGCAGTGAGCCGCTTCTTCGTGACCACACCGATCTACTACGTCAACGCCCGCCCGCATCTCGGCCACGCGTACACGACGATCGTCGGCGACGCCCTCGCCCGGTGGCACCGGCTGCTCGGCGACGACGTCTTCTACCTGACCGGGACCGACGAGCACGGCCTGAAGATCCAGCAGGCGGCGCAGGCCCAGGGCAAGGGTCCTCAGGAGTTCGTCGACTCGATCGCCCCGCTGTTCGCCGAGGCCTGGACGAAGTTGGACATCTCCAACGACGACTTCATCCGCACCACCGAGGCGCGCCACCGGATCGGCGTGCAGCGCCTCCTGCAAGCGTGCTACGACGCCGGCGACATCGAACTGGACACCTACTCCGGGCTGTACTGCGTGGCCTGCGAGGAGTACTACGTCGACGACGAGTTGCTCCCCGGGAGCCTCTGCCCGATCCACAAGACGCCGGTCGAGCACTTCGAGGAGGAGAACTACTTCTTCCGCTTGTCCCGCTTCGAGGACCGCCTGCGCGACTTCTACGAGCGGCACCCCGAGGCGATCGTCCCCGCCCACCGGCGCAACGAGGTCCTCGGCCTGATCCGCTCCGGGCTGCGCGACTTCTCCGTGTCGCGCACCAGCCTGCAGTGGGGGATCCCCCTGCCCTGGGATCCGAAGCACGTCGCCTACGTGTGGTTCGACGCACTGACGAACTACATCTCCGCGGTCGGCTACGGGTCGGACGAGGAGCGCTTCGCCGCCTGGTGGCCGGTCGACTACCACCTGATCGGCAAGGACATCATCCGCCACCACTGCATCTACTGGCCGGCGATGCTGATCTCTGCCGGCCTCGAGCCACCCCGCGGGTGGGCGGTCGGCGGGTGGTTGCTGACCGGCGGGGAGAAGATGTCGAAGACCGCGGGCAACGTGGTCAACCCGCTCGACCTGATCGACGACGTCGGCGTCGACGGATTCCGCTACTACGTGCTCGCCGACACCGCCTACGGGGCCGACGGAGACTTCACCGCGGAAGGACTCACGGCCCGTTACAACGCCGACCTGGCGAACAACCTCGGCAACCTGGTGTCCCGCGTGGCGACCGTCGTCGGTTCGAAGGCGTCAGGAGTGGGCCCCGCGCCGTCGCCGGACAGCCCCCTGGCAGAGGTTGCCGCAGCGGCGGTCGCCGATGCGGCGCAGGCCTGGGTCAAGGTCCAGCCGAGCCGCGCTCTGGAAGCGACGTGGTCGTTGATCCGGGCGACGAACGCCTACCTGGAGGCGAACGAGCCGTGGAAGGCACCGCCGGGCCCCGACGTCGAGCGTGTCCTCGGTGACGCGCTCGACGCGCTGCGCCTCGTCGCCGTGCTCGTTGAGCCGGCGATGCCCTCCACCGCCCAGCAGATCTGGGAGCGGATCGGTCTTCCCGGGGCGGTCGCCGATCAGCGGGTCGGACCGGACACGACCTGGGGCCGGTATCCCGGCGGGTTGCCGGTGACCAAGGGGGCACCGTTGTTCCCCCGGCGCAGCTGAGCCGATGCGCCTCGCCGATTCGCACTGCCACCTCGCGCCGGCAACCGCCGCCGAGCACATCGCCGCGGCGCGCGCCGCGGGGGTCGAACTGCTCGTCACCGTCGGCTGCGACCGTGCCAGCTCGGAAGAGGGCCTCGCTCTCGCCGGACGTTTCGACGGTGTGATCGCCACGGTCGGGCTCCACCCCCACGAGGCCCGCTTCGGAGTGGGCACGATCGTCGATCTGCTCGACGCTCCGGGTGTGGCCGCCGTCGGCGAGTGCGGACTCGACTACCACTACGACCACTCTCCCCGCGACACCCAGCGCGCCGCGTTCGCCGCCCAGATCGACCTGGCCCACGAGCGCGACCTGCCGCTCGTGATCCACACCCGCGAGGCGTGGCCGGACACGTTCCAGATCCTCGCCGCCCACGGTATGCCGCGACGGACGATCTTCCACTGCTTCACCGGTGGCCTGGCGGAGGCCGAGCGGTGCTGGGAGATGGGGGCGACGCTGTCCTTCTCCGGGATCGTCACCTTCCCCACCGCCGGCGAGCTGGCCGACGTCGCCACCCGCTGCCCGCTGGAGCAGATGCTCGTGGAGACCGACTCCCCCTACCTCGCCCCGGTCCCCCACCGGGGCCGGCGCAACCAACCGGCCTACGTCACCCACGTCGCCGAACGGATCGCCGCGCTGCGCTCGGCAACCGTCGCCGAGATCGCCGAGACAACCTGGCAGAACACGGTGATTGCGTTTTCGGTAGCGGATTCGTAACGTCTGCACCGAGTGTCGGGCGGCACCGCTGCCCGGCGCGCACGAGTTGAGCGAGACGAGGGCCGAACGTGGGCAGAGATCCGGGTGATCGGGGGCGGCTGATCGTTGCCACTGCGATCACCGTGGCCGCCCTGCCGTTCCTGTGGAGTTCGAAGCAGTCCAGCCCGAACCGGGATTCCTTGGCCGCGATAGCTCCCGGGGCGGCCCCGGCCGTGGATCCGGCGGCCGTCGCCGAAGCCACGGCACCGACCACCGACATAGCAGCGACCGTTCCGGCGTTCGCCGTCGGGCGGCCGGGGAGGGCGCCTGCGGCGGCCGACGATGGGGTGGTGACGATCGACGTCGGCGCCCCTCATGGGGACGACGAGGCGACCGGGACGGCGATCTACCGGCGGTGGAAGGCCGGGTTGACCGAGGCCAAGAACCCGTGCGCTTCCCCGTTGGCCCCCTATGGTGCCCGTGTGGTCGTGACCAACACGGACAACGGGTACAACCTCGCCTGTACCAACGTGTCGACGAAACCCCTGCCCAGCGGGGTCGTGATCGTCCTCGACACCGACGTGTTCCTCGAGTTGGCGGACCTCGGCGACTCCCCCATCCCGGTGGAGATCTCGTGGTAGCCGCCGGATGACGATCTCCCGCCACGTCGCTGCCGAACTGCTCTCGCAACACGGCCTCGCTCCCCGCCGGGCGTTCGGCCAGAACTTCGTCGTCGACCCGAACACCGTGCGGCGCATCGCCCGGCTCGCTTCCGTCGGACCGAAGGACCACGTGGTCGAGATCGGCGCCGGCCTCGGCTCGTTGACCCTCGCCCTGGCCGAGACCGGGGCCCAGGTGCGTGCCATCGAGATCGACGACGGTCTCGTCCCCGTGCTGCGCGAGCAGGTCGCCGACATGCCCAACGTGCGCGTCGTCCACGCCGACGTACGCAAGCTGGACCTCAACCACGAGCTCGATCCCGCCCGCCGCTGGGTGCTCATCGCCAATCTCCCGTACAACATCGCGACCCCGCTCGTCGCCGACATCCTCGATCGCGTCCCGGCGATCGAGCGGATGCTGGTGATGGTCCAGAAGGAGGTTGCCGAACGGTTCGTCGCCACGCCGCGCACCCCTGCCTACGGTGCCGTCAGCGTGAAGATCGCCTACTGGGCCGAAGCGCGCATCGAGGGCCTCGTCCCGGCGACGGTCTTCCTTCCCCGGCCGAACGTCGACTCCGCGCTCGTCTCGATCACCCGCCGGGACAAGCCGGCGGTCCCCGTCGGGATCGACCGGGAGTGGCTGTTCACCTTGATCCGCACCGGCTTCGCCCAGCGCCGCAAGATGCTCCGCCGTTCGCTCGCCGGGCTGGTCGACGGGGAGGGGTTCCGTCGGGCAGGCGTGTCCCCAGAAGCGCGTGCCGAGGAACTCGACGTGTACGCCTGGGGTCTGCTGGCCAGCCACACGGCGCGGATCACCACCCCGTCGGCACCACTCCCCGACGGCGACGAGTGACCACGGCCACCGTCCGCGCCCCGGCGAAGCTGACGGTCCGCCTCCGGATGACCGGGACGCGGAGCGACGGGTACCACCTGATCGATGCCGAGATGGTCACCCTCGCCCTTGCCGACCGGCTGACGATCGCCCCCGGCGGCCGGGGCCTGACGGTCACCGGCCCATACGCGGCGGGGGTCCCGGTGGACGAGACGAACCTCGTCGCCGGCGCGCTGCGCCTCGCCGGCCGGGAAGCGGCGGTGGCGATCGACAAGCAGATCCCTCATGGCGGCGGACTGGGGGGAGGTTCGGCGAACGCCGCGGCGATCCTGCGCTGGGCGGGCTACGGCGACCTCGCCGGGGCGTCACGGCTCGGCGCCGACGTCCCGTTCTGCCTCGTCGGCGGCCGAGCGCACGTCCGGGGGATCGGCGAGATCGTCGACCCTCTCCCCCCTCAGGAGCGCTCGTTCACCCTCGTCATCCCTCCCCTGCACTCCTCGACCCCGCGGGTCTACGCGGCGTGGGACGCACTCGGAGGACCACGCGGCGCCGGGGACAACGATCTCGAGCCGGCGGCGATCGCCGTCGAGCCAGAGCTCGGCCGGTGGCGGGAGCGGATCGTCGAAGCGTGCGGGCTGACCCCGACCCTCGCTGGGAGCGGCTCGACCTGGTTCGTCGACGGGGAGCACGGCGCGCTCGCCGACGCGCTCCCGGAGGCGAAAGTGATCGTGACGCGCACCGACCGCCCGGAGTGACGGGCGGCCGGCACGGATGATCCTCACCGGCACCGCAGGTGCCGGGTGCGCGCTACTTGTTGCGGCGCTGGAAGCGAGTCCGCTTGAGCATCTTGCGGTGCGTCATCCTGCGCATGCGCTGGCGGCGCTTCTTGATCAACGAACCCATAAGGCCCAACACGCTACCGCCCAGGCTGGCGCTAGCGTGCATCGTCACCCTCGGGGGTCGTCCAACTGGCAGGACTACGGATTTTGGTTCCGTCAATAGGGGTTCGAGCCCTCTCCCCCGAACCGCGTTAGTGGCTCGCTGCGGCGCGTCCTGCGC
>CAZQEJ010000032.1:21981-23452 GCA_964592165.1 uncultured Ilumatobacteraceae bacterium
GGGTGGGGCCGCTAGAACGATGGGCATGCCCGTCTCGGCGATCATCCTCGCGGCCGGCGAGGGAACGCGGATGCGCTCCGCCCGGCCCAAGCCGCTCCACCTGATCTGTGGCCGGGCGATGGTCATGCACGTGATCCACGCCCTCGGCTCACTCCCCATCGAGCGCACCGTCGTCGTCGTCGGTCATGGGGCAGAGCGGGTGACCAAGACGGTCCAGGAGCAGTCTCCCGTGTGGGCGAACGTCTCCTTCGTCGAGCAGCCGACCCAGCGGGGCACGGGGCACGCGGTGATCGTCGGACTCGGTGCATTCCCAGACGACGATCTGGACGACACCTCGACGGTCCTCGTCCTGCCCGGCGATACCCCCCTGCTCCGTCCGGAGACGATCGAATCGTTCGTCGGCTCGCACGAGGCGAGCGGCGACGCGGCGACCGTGCTCACCGCCGAGATGCCCGACCCGAGCGGCTACGGGCGGGTCGTGCGCGCCCGTGACGGGCGAGTGCTGCGCATCGTCGAGCAGCGCGACGCATCGGCCGAGGAGCGGCGGATCACCGAGATCAACACCGGGATCTACGCCTTCCGCCGCGACATGCTCGGACCCGCGCTGCGCCACCTCTCCCCGGACAACGCCCAGGCCGAGTACTACCTCACCGACGTGATCGGCGTGCTCGCCCAGCTCGGCCACCGCGTCGGTTCGGTCGTCGCCCCCGATCCGGCCGAGGCGCAGGGGGTCAACGACCGCTGGCAGCTCGCCCTCGCCGAACGCGAGCTGCGCCGCCGGACGAACCGGGCCTTCCTCCTCAACGGGGTGACGATGCTCGACCCCCGCCAGACGTTCATCGATGTCACGGTGCACATCGGGCGGGACGTGACGCTGTTCCCCGGGACCATGCTCCAGGGCCGCACGGTGATCGGCGACGGCGCACAGATCGGCCCGGGCAGCCGCCTGGTCGACACCGTCGTCGGGGCCCGGGCGACCGTCGAGCAGACCGTCGCCCGCGACTGCGAGATCGGCGCCGACGCCCGCGTCGGGCCGTTCGCCAGCCTCGAGCCGGGTTCGAGTGTGGCCTCGGGTCGGCACACCGGGCCCTTCTACACTGGCTGAGGTCGGTCGGTTCGCAACATTCAGGAGCGCGTCGTGGAGAAGGTCACCACCAAGCGGATGGCACTGTTCTCCGGGCGAGCACACCGGACACTCGCCGAGGAGGTCGCCTCCTATCTGGACACCCGCCTCGGCGACGACGGGCTCGTCGAGTTCGCCAACGGTGAGATCCGCCCCCGGTTCGGGGAGAGCATCCGCGGCTCGGACGTGTTCATCATGCAGACCCACGCCGGCTCCGAGGACGGCATGTCGGTCAACGACGCGATCATGGAGCAGTTGATCATGATCGACGCCGCCCAGCGCGCCTCGGCGAAGCGGATCACGGCCGTCTGCCCCTTCTACGGCTACGCCCGCCAGGACCGCAAGGCG
>CAZQEJ010000033.1:0-23311 GCA_964592165.1 uncultured Ilumatobacteraceae bacterium
TGGCTCCGCTCGGCCGCCGGGGGCGGCTTCGGGGTCACGGCGGGGCACATCGGGCACGGGTGCCGTGGCCGCTGGAGCGCTCCGGTCGTCGCCGGTCGCCCCGCCGGGAACCGTTGCCGGGGGACCGCTGAACACACCCCCGTCCTGTGCCGGGCGGACCCCCGTGTACCCCTCGGCGTCCGGTGCCCCGCGACCCGGGGTGGGTTCGAACGGCACCCACCCGATCCCGTCGAAGAACACCTCCGGCCAGGCGTGGGCATGCTTGCCGCGCACGTGGTAGACGCCGGCCGAGTCGACATCGCCGGGGGTGAAGCCGACCGCGACGCGGGTCGCCAGGCCGAGGGCCCGTCCGAGCGCGGCGAACGTGCCGGCGAACTGCTCGCAGTATCCGGCACGCATCCGCAGGAACGTCTCCATCGCCCGGTCGCTGTGCCCGCGGGGGACGTTGACCTCGTAGCGGAAGTTGTCCCGGAAGTAGTCCTGGAGCGTCAGGGCCTGAACGTACGCGTTGGGCGCGTCGCCGGCGATCGCCTGGGCGAAGGAGCGCAGGTCGTCGGGGAAGTCGTCGGGGAGCTCGTAGTAGGCGTCCGGCGCGCCGGTCGAGGAGGCCGCGGCGAGCTCCTCGGCGGTGGTCGCCGCGGGGACGGAGACGACCTCGTAGCGCAGCCCGGTGAACAGGTCTCCGGCGGAGCGGATGATCGATGACGACTCGGCGTTGAACTTCGTCGTGATGTCGCTGGCCAACCCGACGGGACGGAATGCGGCGGGGAGCCAGATCGAGCCGAGGGAGGCGATCTCGATCCGTTGAACGATCCCGCTGACGGCCCCGGGTCGGGCCAGCGCAGCGTTGTCGGAGTAGTCCTTGTGTTGGCGCCACTGCCGTCCGTCGAAAGACTCTAACGCCGTGAGGCGCCAGTACGCGGGGCTGCCGGAGCGCACGGTGAACAGCTCGACGTTGGCCCGGTTGACCAGCCGGCCCTGGATGTCGACCAACGGGCTGACGACCTGGGTGCTCCCTCCCTGGCCGTGGCGAGTGTCGATCAACGCCGGCGCGCCGGCCCCGGGCAGGGAGGGTCCGACGAGCGCGGCGCTGACGGCGATGGCCAGTGCGGTCCCCGCGGAGGCGACGGTCAGGCCGCTCAGGCGAGTCGTCCCCGGGTCACCGAACCAGCCGGTGTCTCGTTCGCCGAACTCGGCGCGCAGCCAGGCGACGGCGACGACCGCACTGGCCAGCCACCAGGCGGTGCTGGCCACTCGGGCCCGGTCGTAGCCGACCGCCGAGGCGACGACGAACAGCAAGCCCCCCGGTACGACGGCCTCCAGCCGGCCGAAGGCGCGGAAGGCGAACGCGTCGGCGAGGAAGGCGACCCCACCGATCGCCAGCGCGCAGGCGATGGCATACCCGCCGGTCGACGGGACGGGCGTGACCGCGACCCGGAACTGGCTGAACGCGTCGGCGATCTGCTGCCAGGCGGCGTCCCACGTCGCTCGGCTGGGGATCACCGCGGCGGTCATCGTCTGGGGGAGGTAGAGGACCCCGACGAGGATCGCGATCAGCGGGACCGCGAGCATGCCGACGCTCCACAGCCGCCAGCCACGCACCCGGCCGAGGAGGCAGAGCAGGTGCACAGCAAGCGCGATGACGACCATCGAGGGAAGGAACGACCAATCCGGGAAGACACGGATCAGTCCCGCAGCGCTGGCCACGGTGGTCGCCGTAAGCGTGATCGTCGCGCCAACACCGAGCGCGCCGAGCGCGCCACGCTGCCGGCGCGGATCGCGCGGACCGCGCGGACCGCGCGGACTGGGCCGGGCCGGACCGGTCAGGCCGCGGGTGGTGCCGGTCGCCGTCGGGCGGGTGATCACCGAGGTCACGCGCCCGCCTCCCCGAGAACGATCCGGGCACGCGGCCGAGCGGCACGATGTTCCACCGCACCGCCGGCCGGTGTGGCACCGACGAGCAGGTTCCATGCAGGGACGAATGCCCCGTCAACCGTCGCGTCGACGACGAAGACCCCCGCCGTGACCGGTGGAGGAGGCGCGTGGCAGGCGACAGCGACCACCGCGTCGATGCTCGGGGTGGCTCGCAAGGTGGAGAGCAGCCCGGGTCCGTACCGCCCGCCGATGAACACGAGCAACCCGCCGGCCAGCCGCGACCCGAGACGGCCGATGACCGGCGGTGGGACCGCTCCCCGCTGGGGCTGGACCACGGCGAGGTGTTCGAGCAACGCCTCCACACCCGTTGAGCCGGGCGGGGCCTCGAAGCCGCCGGTGGTCACGAAGCGCACGTCGCGCCCGTGATCGGCGGCGCTGACGACGATCGAGGCCGCCGCGGTGACCGCCCGCTCGAAGGATTCGGCGCTGTGCGCGGCCCCGTCGAGGTCGAGGACCACGGTCAGGTCGCGGGTCCCCGCTGCTTCGTGCTCGCGCACTTTGAGCTCGTCGGACCGAGCGCTCGCTTTCCACGAGATCCGCCGCAGGTCGTCACCGGGGACATAGTCGCGCAGGCCGCGCAACTCGTCGCCGCCGCGGGCCAGGGCGCGCATTCGCAGGTGCCGCCCAAGAGGCCCGTGGTCCGCGCTCGCTCCCGGTACCCCGACCGCGTGCCAGCTGGGCAAGACGATCACCGGCGTCGCCCCGGCGGCGGCCAGCGAACGGCGGGCCAGGCCGAGGATGTCGCTGCGGATCACTTCGAGCGGCCCGACGATCATCTCCCCCCGGCGCGAGGTGGGCAACGTGTAGGCGGCGCGTACCGACGTCCGGGCAGGCAACGCAGCCAGTTGGAGCCGTGCTCCGTGGGTCGACGACACAGGATCGTGGAGGACGACGCCGGGCATCCGCAGCCGGGAGCGGTTGGCCACGGTCAGCTCGACGCGTGCGGTCTCACCGGCGTGGACGCGGCGTGGCGTCACCTGCCGGGTGACGCGCAGCCGGACGGGGCGAACACGCACGACGACGACCGCGATCGGCAAGGCGGTGATCGCCGCGGCGCCGATCACGAACAACTCGATCACGCCGAACAGCCGGCCGGCGACGACGGTGAGCAACCCGCCCCCCATCAGCGACCATCCGGCGCGGGTGGGCATGGCTCAGCGCGTCCCGGCGACGACCGGTACGGGGACGCTGCGCAGCACCTCGTCGATCACCGTCGACCCACTCGCGCCCTGGAGTTGGGCCTCGTGGCGAACGAGGACGCGGTGGGCGAGCACCGGGCGGGCCAACGCCTTGACGTCGTCGGGGGTCGCGTAGCTCCGCCCGCAGGCCGCGGCGTGGGCACGGATCGCCCGGGCGAGTTGCAGCGTCGCCCGGGGGGAGAGCCCGAGGGCCAGGGCCGGGTGGCGACGGCTGGTCTCGGCGAGATCGACGAGGTACCCCTTCAGCGCCGGGGCGAGGTGGACCTGCTTGACCGCGGCGATCATCGCCAGTACGTCGTCGGTGGAGGCGACCGGCCCGATCGTTGCCAGCGTCTCGTGCGCGCCCATCGTGTCGAGGATGGCCAGTTCGGCGTCGCGGCTCGGATATCCGAGGGAGATGCGCAGCAGGAACCGGTCGAGCTGGCTCTCCGGGAGGCGATAGGTGCCCTCCTGTTCGACCGGGTTCTGGGTGGCGATGACCATGAACGGCGGGGCCAGGCGGTAGGTCCGCCCGTCGGCGGAGACCTGCTGCTCCTCCATCGCCTCGAGCAGCGCGGACTGGGTCTTCGGTGACGCCCGGTTGATCTCGTCGGCGAGGACGATGTTGGCGAACAACGGGCCCGGTTGAAACTCGAACGAGTCCCGGTTGCGGTGCCACACGCTGACGCCGACGAGGTCGCCGGGGAGCAGGTCGGGGGTGAACTGGATCCGCTTCCACGTGCACTCGATCGACGTCGCCAACGCCTTGGCCAGGCTCGTCTTGCCGACGCCGGGGACGTCCTCGACGAGCAGGTGCCCCTCGGCGAGGAGGCAGATCACCGCCAGGTCGACTGCAGCCGGCTTGCCCTGGACGACTTGGCCGACGTTGTCCGTGATCGCCTGGAAGACGTCGGCGAAGTTGCGCGTGGTGGGTTCGTCGGCGGTCCTCACACCCGACACGGTAGACGCCAACCGGAAGTCTCCTCCGTCGATCCACCCGGGCGAACGGCGCGAGCGGGTGCGGCTGCCGTGGCCTGAACTACCGTCGCCGGGAGATGCGCCCCACGTACGACACCGCCACCGAAACCTACCGGGCGGAGGTCACCGCCTTCCTCCGGCGCGAGCTGCCCCCCGGCTGGGGCGGGATCGGGACGCTCGAGGGCGACGAGCTGACCGAGTTCGTCAGCCACTGGCGCCGAGTGCTGTTCATCAACGACTACCTCGCGCCCGGTTGGCCGCGGCAGTACGGCGGCGGCGGCCTGAGCGCCCAGGAGCAGGTGATCGTCGCCGAGGAGTTCGCCCGCGCCGGGGTGCCAACCGGCGGACCGAACGACCTGTTCGGGATCCAGATGCTGGGCAACACGTTGCTCGAGTGGGGAACCGAGGAGCAGAAGCGCTACTACTTGCCGCGCATCTTGTCCGGCGAGGACGTCTGGTGCCAGGGGTACTCAGAGCCGGACGCGGGTTCCGACCTGGCCAACCTCGGTCTGCGCGCCGAGCTCGACGGGGACGTGTGGGTGCTCAACGGGCAGAAGATCTGGACGTCCGCCGGGCACCTCGCCGATCACGTGTTCACCCTCGCCCGTACCGACCCTGACGCACCGCGCCACAAGGGGATCTCCTTCCTCCTCGTCGACATGCGCCAGCCTGGGATCGACGTCCGCCCGATCGAGATGATCACTCGCGACCGGGACTTCAACGAGGTCTTCTACACGAACGCGACGACGCCCAAGGATCACGTCGTCGGCGGGGTGAACAACGGCTGGGCGGTGGCGATGACGTTGCTCGGCTACGAGCGGGGAGAGGCGGCGGCGACGATGCCGTTGCGCTTCAAGTCGGAGATCGACCGCCTGCTGCGCCTTGCCGTCGAACGAGGCGTGGCCGGCGATCCGCGCCTCCGCCAGCGTCTGGCCTCGGCGTACTCGAAGGTCGAGATCATGGGCTACCTGGGCAAACGCACGCTGACCCGCTTCGTCGCCGGTCACCACCCCGGTCCCGACGGGGGGATCTTCAAGCTGTACTTCACCGAGTATCACAAGGTGGTCACCGAGCTCGCCGTCGACATCCTCGGTGCCGACGCACTCGCCCCCACCGGTCGTCGTCCATCGAATGCGTTCCAGACCGACGACGAGGGAGCGCCGAACTCGTCGAACTCGTGGGTCGGCACCTTCCTCAACGCTCGCGCCGGGACGATCTACGGGGGGACGTCCCAGATCCAGCGGAACATCATCGGGGAGATGCTCCTCGGGTTACCCAAGGAGCCACGCTGAGCGTGTCCGGTTCGTGGTTGGCGATCGGGCTCGCCGTCGCTCGCCGGCCCGCGCTGTGGCCGGTGGCGTACGGCCAGATCCGGCGTCTGGCTGCCCCCGGGTGGTGGCGGCGCACGCCGTTCCTCCCCGTTCCCCCGCGGGACTACCTCCGCTTCCGCCTGATCACGCAGTACGGTGACCCCGAGGCGCGTCCCCCGGCAGCCGACGTTGTCGCCTACCTGAGCTGGTGCCGGCGGTGGCAGCGCACGGTGACGGACCGCTGACCGGGCCACCTCCCGGCCCCTGGGGTGGTCCATAGGATCGGCCGCGATGGCGTGGGAGATCGAACTGTCCCGAGGGTCTGCAGCCGAGTTCCACCAGCGTGAGCTACCCGCGATCGCCCGCCCCGCGCTGTGGCTGTTCGAGGTCGAACACCCGGCGATCGTCCTCGGCTCGGCCCAGCCGGCGAACGATCTCGACGCGGCTGCGTGCGCCGCCGCGGGCGTGGAGATCGTCCGCCGCCGTTCGGGAGGTGGGGCGGTTCTCCTCGACCCCGGGGAGGTGGTCTGGGCCGACGTGATCCTCCCCACCGGTCATCACCTCGCCGATCCCGACGTCGGCCGCGCCGCGTGGTGGGTGGGGGAGCTGTGGGCCACAGTGTTGCGCGGCCTGGGGCTGGCCACGGCGAGCGTCCACCGCCGGCCGATGGTCGTGACCCCCTGGTCACGGACGGTCTGCTTCGCCGGGATCGGGCCGGGCGAAGTGCTCGTCGAGGGGGCCAAGGCGGTGGGCATCTCCCAACGCCGGACGCGCCAGGGCACACGCTTCCAGTGCGCGGCGGCGCTCGCCTGGCGCCCGCAGCGGCTGGTCGGGCTACTGGCCCCGCCCGCGCCTCGCGCCGGGGAGCTGGCGGCCGTACATCCGGTGGGAACGACGGTCCCGATCGTCACGGAACTTCTGGTCAGAACGCTCAGCACGTTTGCTTAAGCACACAGCGTCGAGTTATCCCCTGCGATCTCCACAATCTGTGGGTTTCTCCGCGCGGAGTGTGTTGGTTCGTTCGACCTAATTCGTCCGTGACCAGGTGCTTTGGCGGGGCGAAGTGGGGGCTAGTGGTTGACAGTGGGGGGTCGTGGGGGGCAGAGTGGGGGTCAGCGGGGATTCGTGGAGGGGGAGACCCCTGCTGCGACACCGCGCAATCCACAGGTGGTGAGCAAGGAAGGGAACGGTTCGGTTGTTCGTCGGTCGGCACGAGCGACAACTCGACTCCAAGGGTCGACTGGCGCTGCCGTCCGCTTTCCGCCCCCGGTTCGAACCCCTCTGCTATCTCACCTTCGGCCAGGACGGATGTATCGACGTGCTCACAGCAGAGGGATTCGGGGCGCTCGCCGCCGAGGTGATCGAGGGTGTCAAGCGCGGCGAGATCACCCGCCAGCAGCAACGGGCGCTCGCCGGCCAGGCGGTGGCGGTGACCCTCGACGGGCAGGGCCGGATCATGCTCGACCGGGAGCTCCGTCAGTTCGCCGGGATCGAACCGGACACGAAGGTCGTCGTCGCCGGGTCGTTCGATCGTGTCGAGATCTGGAGCCTCGCCGCCTATCAGCAGCAGATCGCCGAAGGAGGCGCCCAGATCAAGGGCGCCACCGAGAACTGACCGAACGACGGCACCCGCCGCCTACCGCACCGACTCGTGGACGAAAGGAGGAACGAGGAGACGAACCACGTGGTGTCCGGCGACGTTCCGCCCACCTGCAGCCTCCCGGCCGGCAAGATGGACAGCTCCTACTCCGCCCGCTTCCGTCTCGCCAGTTCGGGGGAGACATCCCGACGGCTCCGGCCGGCCGGGGGGCTGCAGAGGGGCGGAACGCCTGGATCGCACCGATTCGCCGCGGCGACCGTGTCGCCGGTCCGGCCTCTGCACGACGATGAATGATCTGACCGGCTTCGACCACTCCCCGGTGATGGCCGACGAGATCGTCGCCGTCTTCGCCGAGGTGCCCGCCGGCACGATCGTCGACGCGACGCTCGGAGGTGGGGGGCACTCCGCCGTGCTGCTCGCCAGCCGACCTGACTGCCGCCTGCTCGGTCTGGACCGGGACCCCCAGGCGATCGTCGCCGCCCGCGCCCGCCTCGGCGCCTTCGGTGATCGGGTGACTTTGCGCCACGCTCGTTTCGACCGCCTCGCCGAGATCATGGCAACCCTCGAGCTCGACCACGTCAGCGGAGTCCTGTTCGATCTCGGCGTCTCCTCACCGCAGCTCGACCGGCCCGAGCGCGGCTTCTCCTACCGGGCCGCCGGACCGCTGGACATGCGCATGGACCCGACGAGTGGCTCCCGCGCGGCGGAGCTGGTCAACGAAGCGCCTCCCGCCGAGCTGGCCCGCATCCTGCGGGACAACGCCGACGAGCGGTTCGCGGCGCGCATCGCCGCGGCGATCGTCGCCGCCCGCTCGATCGGCGACACCCTCACCTTGGCCGAGGTGGTGCGCGCTGCGATCCCCGCCGCCGCCCGGCGCAGCGGAGGTCACCCAGCAAAGCGGACGTTCCAGGCCCTGCGGATCGAGGTCAACGGAGAACTGCAGATCCTCCCCGGCGCCCTCGATCAGGCGATCGACGCGGTCGTGCCCGGTGGCCGGGTGGCGGCCCTCACCTACCACTCCGGGGAAGACCGGATCGTCAAGGCGCGGTTCCGCGCCGCGGCGACCGGCGGGTGCGTGTGCCCACCGAACTTGCCTTGCGTGTGCGGTGCGGTGCGCACGGCGCGCATCGTTCGCCCTGCGCAGCGGCGTCCGGGCCGTGCGGAACTGCTGCGCAACAGGCGGGCCGAATCGGCTCGCCTACGCGTCGTGGAGAAGCTCCACGACGCAGGGGAGGAGAGCTGATGGGTGCCCCGGCGATCAAGGCTCGTACGACGCTGAGAGCGGTGCGCGACGGGGCGCGGGCGGAGGCCGCCGCACTGCGCTCCCGGCCCGCCCCGCTGCACACCCCGCGGCTCGTCGTCGTTCCTCGCCGGCGCCGCACGGCGCGCCTAGCCGCGCTCGGGCTGGCGATCGTCTTCCTCCTCATGCTCGGTGTCGTCGCCTTCCAGACCGAGCTCGCCCAGAACCAACTCGACCTCGATCGCACGGTGCAACAGCTCGACCTCGAGCGGGCGCGGACCCGCGAGCTGCGCCGGGACAACGCTGCCCTTCGCTCCCCGGACCGGATCGCCGCGGCCGCGGCGGCTATTGGGATGGTCGCGACGAGCACGCGCGACTTCCTCGTCATCCCCCAGGAGGTCGTCGACCTCGTCAACCTCTCCGCCGGTGACGCGCTGGACGACGTCGTCACCCGCCGTACCGATCCATTCCGTGACTACCAGGAGACCAAGGCGCTGATCAACGGGGAGGAGCCGTGAGGGATCGTCCGGGGGACGACGGCACACCGTCGCGGCGGGGTGGGCGGCGCCGCCCGAACCGGGCGAGCCGTCCTGCGCGACGCGATGGCCGTGGAGAGACCGGGCGCCAGGATCGCTCCCTACGGTCAGAGCGCGACGCGCCACGGGCGACCGGTCGCTCCCGCGTCGCGCCGGAGACCGCGGCATTGCGGGCAGCGGGTCTCGCCCGCCGGCCGATGCCCGCTCGGCGCGAGCACCCCCCGGTGGCATCCCGGCGGGGGACCCGCCCCGCACCGCCTGCGGTCGCGGCGAGACCACTCACCCGCCGGCGGTGGCGCAAGCCGTCGGAGCGCCCGGCCTCGTTGTGGCGCGCCGGCCGCCCGCGGCGGCGCCTGCTCGCGGTGTTCGGCGTCGTCAGCGCCGTGCTCATCGGGCTGATCGTGAGGATCGCCCTGATCCAGACCGACGAGGCGAGCGCGTACGTCTCCTACGGGGAGCAGCAGCGAACGCGCGACCAGATCCTCACCGCCGATCGGGGAATCATCTTCGACCGGACCGGCGAGGAGCTGGCCATCTCCGTTCCGGCGACGACGTTCTACGCCGACCCGTCGAAGGTCGCCGATCCCGTGGGCACCGCCGCCGCGCTGGCCCAGATGCTCGGGCTGAGTGCCACCGAGCAGCTCAACCTGGGCACCGACCTGGCCAAGGACAAGCGCTTCGTGTACGTCGCTCGCCAACTCGACGAGACGACGTCGACGGCGATCCAGAACCTCCGCCTCCCGGGGATCGGGTGGTACGCGGAGCCCAAGCGGGTCGCCCCCGCGGGGGAGATCGCCACGTCGGTCGTCGGGCGCACGGACATCGACGGGAAGGGCATCTCCGGGTTGGAGATGCAGTACGACGCGTTCCTCAACGGGACACCCGGACGCTTCCAGCGGGAGGTCGACGAGAAGGGGCGGACGATCCCCGGCGGGCATCAGCAACTGCAAGCCGCGGTCCCCGGAGACGATCTCGTGCTGAGCATCTCCCGCCCTATCCAGTACCAGGCTGAGCAGGCACTGCTCGCCGCCTCCGCGCAGTACGGGGCTCGCGGTGGCCAGGCGATCGTGATGAACCCGAAGACCGGAGAGCTGTACGCGATGGCCAGCGTGCGCCTCGACCCGGACACCGGAAAGTACGCGGTGACCACCGCCAACCTCGCCGCGGTCGACGCCTACGAACCGGGATCGGTGGCCAAGGTGATCACCATCGCCGCGGCGCTCAACGAGGGCGCGGTCACCCCGGAGACGACGTTCACCGTGCCCTGGCAGGACCACTTCTACGACAAGGACCTGCACGACGCCGAGCCCCACCCGACACAGGACATGACCGTTGCCCGGATCTTGGCCAAGTCGTCGAACATCGGCACGATCTACGTCTCCCAGCAGATCGGGATCGCCAAGCAGGAGGCGTACATGCGCGCCTTCGGCCTCGGCGCGGTGTCGGGGTTGGACTTCCCCGGTGAGTCGAAGGGGATCCTCCGCCCGCACGGCAAGTGGCAGGGGACGGAGAAGGTCACCGTCGCCTACGGCCAAGGTGTCGCCTCGACCGGGATCCAGTTGATCTCGGCGGTGAACACGATCGCCAACGGGGGCGTGTACGTCGCGCCCCGGCTCGTCGACGCGACGATCGGCTCCGACGGCAAGCTGACGGCGATGCCCCCCTCCGAGTCCCATGAGGTGATCCGCCCCGAGATCGCCTCGACGATGAACACGCTGATGCGCGACGTGGTCTGCGCCGGCACCGCCTCGGCGGCGAAGATCCCCGGTTACACGATCGCGGGCAAGACGGGCACCGGGGTCAAGGCCCAGAAGGACGGCACCTACTACAACGAGGAGGGCAAGCGGGCCTACTACGCGTCGTTCGTCGGCTTCCTCCCCGCGGAGGACCCGCAGGTCACGATCCTCGTCTCGATCGACGAACCGGACGGCGCCTCGAACCACTTCGGGGGGAACACCGCGGCGCCCACGTTCGCCACGATCGCCGAGGCCGCGGTTCACGAGTTGGCGATCAAGCCGCCGACCGCCGACGGCGGCTGCCCGGCGAAGTGATGCCGACCGTCGGCCAGCTCACGGCACGGGCCGGGCTCACCGGTCGGGCGACGATCACCGGTGACGCCGCGGTGGTGGTCACCTCGGTGACGCTCGACTCCCGCTCCGTCGAGCCTGGCGCCCTGTTCTGTTGCATCCCCGGAGAGCGGACAGATGGTCATCGCTTCGCCGCAGCGGCCGTCGCCCGCGGCGCGGTGGCCGTCCTCGTCGAGCGCCGCCTCGATGTGCCCGTCACCCAGGTGCGCGTCGACTCCGTGCGCGCCGCGGTCGGACCCCTCGCGGCCGAACTCGCCGGCCGGCCGAGCGAGGCGCTGACCGTCGTCGGGATCACCGGGACGAACGGCAAGACGACGACCGCGCACCTCCTCGCCGCGATCCTCGACCGGGCCCGCCGGCCGGCGGGCGTGTTCGGCACGCTCGACGGCTCGCTGACCACCCCCGAGGCCCCCGAGCTGCAGGCCCGGCTGGCCGCGGCGCGGGCGGCGCGGATCGCCGCGGTGGTGATGGAGGTCTCCTCCCACGCGCTCGATCTGCACCGCGTCGACGGAACGCGCTTCGCCGCGGCGGTGTTCACCAACCTCGGCCGCGACCATCACGACTTCCACGGCTCCACCGAGCGCTACTTCGCAGCCAAGGCGCGCTTGTTCACCGCAGCGCTGAGCGACATGGCGGTGATCAACCTCGACGACGTCCACGGCCGGCTGCTCGCCGACACGATCGAGTTGCCGGTGCACGGCTTCTCCGAGGCCGACCTGGCCGCGGTCCATGCCGACGCCGTCCGCCACGAGTATCGCTGGCGGGGCACGGAGATCGTCGTGCCGATCGGCGGCCGGTTCAATGTGGCCAACTCCCACGCCGCGGCGACCACTGCTGCTGCACTCGGGATCGGCCTCGCCGACATCTCCGCCGGGCTCGCCGAGGCGCGGCCCGTGCCCGGGCGGTTCGAGGCCGTTGCCGCGGGGCAGGACTTCGGTGTCGTCGTCGATTACGCGCACACCCCCGACGGGCTGCGGGCCGTTCTCGGTGCGGCGCGCCACGCCGCACCGCGGGGCAAGGTAATCGTCGTCTTCGGCTGCGGTGGTGACCGCGATCCGGACAAGCGAGCGGCGATGGGCGCGGTCGCCGGTGAGCTCGCCGACCGCATCGTGCTGACCTCGGACAACCCACGCAGCGAGGACCCAGACGCGATCATCGCGGCGATCCTCGCCGGGGTGGGTGAGCCGGCCCGCCGGAGGACGGCGACCGACCGCGATCGCCGGGCAGCGATCGCCAGCGCGCTCGACGCCGCGGCAGCGGGCGACATCGTCGTCATCGCCGGCAAGGGGCACGAGACGACCCAGACCGTGGGCAGCGCCGTCCGCCCGTTCGACGACCGGGCCGTGGTCCGGGAGCTGCTCGGAGGCCGGCGTTGATCGCGGTGATGATCGCCGGTGCGGTGGCGATGATCACCTCGCTGGTCGGGACCCGGGGGCTGATCGCCTTCTTCCGCGGGCGAGGCACGGGGCAGCCGATCCTGGCCAAGGAGGAACACGGTCCGGAACACCAGCACAAGGCTGGAACACCGACGATGGGAGGGGTGGCGATCGTCGGGGCTGCGCTCCTCGGATGGGTCGTCGCCCATGTGCGCCACGGCTTGCCGTTCTCCAACCAGGCGATGGTCGTCGGCCTGGCCGTGCTGGTGATGGCCGGCCTCGGCCTCCTCGACGACTTCATCAAGGTCCGCCTCGGGCGCAACCGGGGGATCTTCTGGAAGAAGAAGGGCTACGTCACCTTCGCCATCTCCGTCGCCCTAGCCTGGGTGCTGATCACCGTTTCGCGCGTCGAGACGACGATCAGCCTGACCCGGGGCAACTCCCCGGGGTGGCATCTGCCGTGGTACGTGTGGATCTTCTGGGCGGGGGCGATCATCTTCGCCACGACGAACGCGGTGAACGTCACCGACGGCCTCGACGGGCTCGCCGCCGGGTCCGCGCTGCTCGCCTTCCTCGCCTTCACGATCATCGCCTACTGGGCGTTCCGCAACCCGTCGATCTACGGGCTCGTCGTCAACCCCCTCGATCTGGCGGTGCTCGCCGCGGCCTTCGCCGGCGGGTGTGCCGGCTTCTTGTGGTTCAACGCGGCACCGGCGCGGATCTTCATGGGCGACGTCGGGGCGCTCGGCATCGGAGCAGCCCTGGCCCTGCTCGCGCTGACCACCAACACCCAACTCCTGCTGCCGCTGCTGTGCGGGATCAACGTCGTCGAGATCGGATCGGTGGCGATCCAGATGGGCTGGTTCAAAGCTTCCGGGCGGCGCACGCGACTGTTCAAGATGTCCCCGATCCATCACCACTTCGAGCTCTCCGGGTGGCCCGAGACAACGGTGATCATCCGCTTCTGGCTGCTCGCCGGGTTGTTCGTCGCCCTCGGGCTGGCGATCTTCATCTCTGACTTCACCCACCTGGAGATGCGCCGATGAACGCACTCGTGTATGGCCTGGGGATCGCCGGGCAGGCGACGACGCGGGCTCTCCTGCGCCGCGGCTGGAGCGTCGTCGTCGCCGACGACCGTCCATCGGACGCGTCGCGCGCTGCGGCCGCCGCGCTCGGCGTGGAGTACGTCACCACCCCCGGCGTGGCCGGCGCCGACGATCTGCTCAGCGGTTGCGACCTGCTCGCCCCCAGCCCGGGCGTACCCGAGACCCACCCGGTGATCGCCGCTGCCGCGAACCGGGCGATCCCCGTGCGCAGTGAGATCGACCTGGCCTTCGAGTGGGAGCAGGCCCGGCCCGGCGGGGCGCGCCCGATGCTCGCCGTCACGGGGACCGACGGCAAGACGACGACGACGCTCCTCGCGGTGGAGATGCTCCGCGCCGCAGGCCTGCGCGCCGTCGACGCGGGGAACACCGACACCCCGCTGGTCAGCGCGATCGACGAGGACCACGACGCGTTCGTCGTCGAATGCACGAGCTTCCGCCTGCAGTACACGACGTGCTTCGCCCCACGCGCCGCGGTGTGGCTGAACTTCGCGCCCGACCACCTCGACTGGCACACGTCGCTCGGGTCCTACCGGCGGGCCAAGGCGCGGATCTGGCGGTTCCAGGGGCCCGGCGACGTGGCCATCGGCTTCGCCGCCGACCCGGTCGTCAGCGCGGAGTTGGCCACGGCGCCCGGGCAGCGGCGCACGTTCGCCCTGAGCGGCGCGGACTATCACCGCGAGGGCGAGTGGCTCGCCGGTCCTGAAGGCCGGATCGTCGCCGTCGATGCGCTGAGTCGCCGGCTGCCCCACGACCTGACGAACACGCTCGCGGCGAGCGCGCTGGTGCTCGAGGCAGGGCTCGCCGGCCCGGAGGCGATCTCCGCCGCGGTGGCCCGCTTCACCAACCCCCGGCACCGCATCGAACTGATCCGCGAGCTCGACGGGGTCGGCTACTACGACGACTCGAAGGCGACGACCCCGCACGCGGCATTGAACGCGATCCGCGCCTTCCCCCAGGTCGTGCTCATCGCCGGGGGGAGGAACAAGGACCTCGACCTGGCGCCGGTCGCTTCCGCGCCGGCGCACGTCCGGGCCGTCGTCGCGATCGGCGACGCCGGCCCGCTGATCGCCGCGGCCTTCGCCGGCGTGCGCCCCGTGCACAGCGCCGCTTCGATGGGGGCCGCGGTATCCACCGCTCGTCGCTTGGCCCAGCCCGGTGATGCGGTGCTCTTGTCCCCGGGGTGCGCCAGCTTCGACTGGTACTCCGGCTACCCCGAGCGGGGCGACGACTTCGCTCGCTGTGTCCGTGAGCTTGACCCTCTTCCCCCGTCAGGAGATCACCGATGACGTATGCAGCGTTCGGCGAGGACGGCAGCCTCCGGCGGCGCGCCTCGTCCCGGCGGCGCTCGCCGGCGCGACGGATCAACGGGCGGGCGGTGCCCACCGAAGGACCGCCCGTCGCCTTCTACATGATCGGCGCGGTCGTCGTCGTGCTCACCCTGCTCGGCTTGGTGATGGTCCTCTCCGCCTCTTCGGTCACGTCGTTCCACCGCGGTCGGTCGCCGTGGGGCTACTTCACCCGCCAGGCGATGTGGGCCGGCCTGGGGGCGATCGCCCTCGTGATCACGATGCGCGTCCCCTACGAGCGGTGGCGGCGGTGGACGACGCCGCTCCTGTTCGGCGCGTTCGCCTTGATGTGCCTTCCCTTCGTCCCCGGCCTGGGCATGTCCGTCGGCGGTGCCCGGGCCTGGGTCCAGCTCGGCCCGCTCGGCTTCCAACCCTCGGAGTTCCTCAAGCTGGCCGTTCTGTTGTACTGCGCAGACCTGCTCACCAAGCGGGCTCACGCCGTGCACGTCGTGCGCGAGACGTTGTGGCCGTGCCTGGTCGTGCTCGGAGCTGCGGGTATCTTCCTCCTCGCCCAGAGCGACCTCGGCTCGGCCGTCGTGCTCGGGGCGATCGTCCTGTCCACGTTGTTCATCGCCGGCACGCCGATCATCCCCCTCACCGGGGTCGGCACGGCGATGGGCTCGTTGACCGTGGTCTTCGTCATGTCCACCGCGTTCCGTCGCAAGCGGTGGACGGCCTTCCTCGATCTGGCGAAGTACCGGACGAACGCCGGCTACCAGGTCTGGCAGTCCTTGATCGGGATCGCCGACGGGGGCCTGACCGGGGTCGGGATGGGCGCGAGCAAGGCCAAGTGGGGATACCTCCCGCTCGCCCACTCCGACTTCATCTTCGCCATCGTCGCCGAGGAACTGGGCCTCGTCGGGGTCATCGCCGTGCTCGGCGCGTTCTTGGTCCTCGCCTTCGTCGGGGTCCAGGTCGCCCTCGCCGCCGCCGACAGGTTCGGGATGCTCGTCGCCGGGGGGATCACCGCGTGGATCGCGGTGCAGGCGATCATCAACGTCGGGGGAGTCACCGGGACGATGCCGCTGACCGGCCTGACCTTGCCGTTCGTCTCCTTCGGCGGCAGCTCGCTGCTGGCCAGCATGACCGCCGCGGGCCTGCTGCTCAACGTGGCGCGCACGGCACGGTGAGCCGCACACGCGGGCCGCGAACGCATGCGGTGCTCACCGGTGGGGGGACCGCGGGGCACGTCCTGCCGGCGTTGGCCATCGCCGAGGGGCTGATCGACCGCGGCCATGCCGCGGCCGGACTGCACTACGTGGGGGCCAAGCGGGGGATCGAGCGGCGCCTGCTCCCCCCGACGGGGATCCCCACGACGCTGCTCGCGGTGACCGGTCTGCAGCGCCGCCTGACACCGCGCAACGTGGCGATGCCGCTGCGTTTAGCAGTGGCGATCGTCCGAGCCTGGTGGTTGCTCGGGAGGATCCGGCCGCGGGTCGTCGTCTCCGTCGGTGGCTACGCCAGCCTCCCCGCGGTGCTCGCCGCCCGCCTGTGGCGAATCCCCGTCGTCGTCGTCAGCTACGACAAGCGACCGGGCCGGGCAAGCACGATGACCGCTCGCTTCGCCACCGTCTGCGCGGTGGCCTTCGACGGGGTCGACTTACCCCGCGCCCGCCCGACCGGGGCACCGCTGCGCCGATCGGTGCTCCGCCTCGACCCGCAGCGGGACGGACCCGAGGCGCGGGACGTCCTCGGTTTGCCTGGCGACCGGGTGGTCATCGCCGTCACCGGGGGATCCCAGGGCTCCCGCGCGCTCAACGCGGCGATCTCCGCGTACGTCGCGGCACGCCTCAGCCGACGTGACATTGCCGTGCGTCACATCGTGGGGGAGCGATTCCTCGGGGAAGCATCACCCTCTCGGGACGGACGAGACGGCATCCTGTACCAAGTGATCGGATACGAGGACCGCCTCCCCCTCCTCTACGCGGCGGCCGACGTGGTCGTCGGGCGGGCCGGTGCCGGGACCGTCTGCGAGCTCGCCGCGATCGGCGTCGCGTCGATCCTCGTGCCCTGGCCGCTTGCCGCCGAGGACCATCAGACCGACAACGCTCGGACGCTCGCCGACGAGGGAGCGGCGGTGCTCATCAGTGAGGGTGAGGACCTCGCCGAGCGTCTCGCCGCCGAGCTCGACCGGCTCGTCGCCGATCCGCGGGAGCGGACCGCGATGGCTGCCGTGGCGCGGCGCGTCGGGGAGCGGCACCGCAGCCCGGCACTGATCGACCTGATCGAGGAAGTCGCCGGATGAACGAGGGCACAATGCCGGGCGGAGCGTTCGTGGGTGGCTCGCTCGGCGGTGATCTACGCGTCGCTGCAGGACCGCAGGAGCAGATGACCCCTCTGCCTCGTCCCCGGTCGCCGCTCGATCTTGGAGTTCCCGCCCGCTACCACGTCGTTGGCGTGGGTGGCCCGGGGATGAGCGCGATCGCGCTCGTGCTCGCCCAGATGGGCCACCGCGTCTCGGGCAGCGACCTGCGCGAGCTGCCGGTGCTCGACCGGCTGCGCGCCGCGGGCGTGTCGGTCGCCGTCGGGCACGACCGCCGCGCCGTCCACGGCGTCGACGCGGTCACCGCCTCGACCTCGATCCCGCCCGGGAACATCGAGCTCGACGAGGCCCGCACGCGAGGGGTCCAGGTGCTCAGCCGGGCGGGGATGCTCGCCGCGATCTGCGCGCGGGCCCGCTCCGTCGCTGTGACCGGGACCCACGGCAAGACGACGACGAGCTCGATGCTGATGCTGATCCTCGCCGAGGCGGGCGTCGACCCCGGGTTCTTGATCGGTGGGGACGTCGCCGATGTGGGCACTGGCGCAGCGTGGCGTGGGCCCGGATGGTTCGTCGTCGAGGCCGACGAGAGCGACCTGACCCATCTCGAGCTGCCTTTGGAGGCGACGATCCTGACCAACGTCGACGTCGACCACCTCGAGCACTACGGAACGTTCGAGGCGATCGTCGAGGGCTACGCCCGCTACCTGCGCCAGATCCCCGGCCCGAAGGTGCTCTGCGCCGACGATCCGTGGTGCGCGCGCTTCGCCGAGCAGCTGCGCGCCGCGGGGGCGGGCCCGGCGGTGGTCACCTATGGGACGTCCGAGGACGCCGATTACCGGGCGGTGGAGGTCGTCGCCGGGGCCGGCTCATGGAGCTTCGAGGTCGTTCGCCGCGGCGTCGCCCTCGGTTCGCTGCACCTCCCGTTGCGCGGTGTGCACAACGTGCGCAACGCGACCGCGGCGTTGGCCATGGCGATGGAGCTCGGCGTCGGCTTCGACGACGCGGCCCGCGCCCTCGGCCGGTTCGGGGGTGTTGCCCGGCGCTTCGACTTCCGCGGTGAGCACAAGGGGGTAACCTTCGTCGACGACTACGCCCATGTCCCCGCGGAGATCGCCGCGGTGATCGAGGCGGCCCGCACCTCGGGGGACGGATGGCAGCGGATCGTCGCCGTCTTCCAGCCGAACCGCTACCGGCGGATGGCTCGTCTGTCGCCGGAGTACCGCGATGCGTTCGTCGCCGCCGACCTCGTCGTGCTCACCGACATCTACCCGTCGGGAGATGCGCCGATCCCCGGGGTGACCGGGAAGCTGGTCGTCGACGCGGTCGTCGACGCCCACCCCCGGGCGCGCGTCGTGTGGCTGCCCAAGCGACCCGAGCTCGTCGAATTCCTCGCCCGGGAGCTGCGTGCCGGAGACGTGTGCATCTCGATGGGGTGCGGGGACATCGTCTCCCTCCCCGACGAGATCCGCTCCCGGCGGCGATGCCTCGATCCGGGCGACGCCGGTGCGGGTGCGAGCGGTCGGGTCGCGCCGGGGGTGTGCGGGTGAGCTCCGGTGCCACCGGGCCCACCGCCCTGGCCGGGCGCGCCGAAACCGTCGAGCGCGTCGCCCGTGCTGCTGGCCTGCTCGGTGACCGGGCCCGCGCCGGGGTCGCCTTGGCCCCGATGACGACGTACAACGTCGGCGGACCGGCGGCACTGTACGCCGCGCCGCCGAGCTACGAGGAGCTGACCTACCTCGGTGAGGTGATCGCCGCGACCAGCGTGCCCGTGCTCGTCATCGGGCGTGGCTCGAACCTCCTCGTCGCCGACGACGGCTTCCCCGGACTGGTCATCTCCTTGCACCGTGTCGCCGATCGGATCTCGGTGGAGGACGGTGCGGTGCGTGCCGGTGGTGCGGCGCGCCTCCCCGTCCTCGCCCGGCGGACTGCGGCGGCCGGGCTGAGCGGGCTGGAGTGGATGGTCGGCGTACCCGGCTCGGTCGGTGGAGCGGTTCGGATGAACGCCGGCGGGCACGGCTCGGATGTCGCCGCGACGCTGATCGAGGCCGACGTCGTCGACCTTCGCCGGGGACAGCGGGAGACGGTTGGGGCCGATCAGCTCGGCCTGCGCTTCCGCGGCTCGGCGCTCGGTGACGAGCATGCCGTTCTCTGGGCACGCTTCGCCGTGTCGCCGGGGGAGCGGGGCGCCTGCGAGCGGGAGATCGAAGAGATCGTCCGCTGGCGCCGGGCGCACCAACCCGGGGGCCAGAACTGTGGCTCGGTCTTCGTCAACCCGCACCCGGGGGTGCTCTCCGCCGGCCGGCTGATCGACGAGCTCGGGTTGCGTGGCCTGCGCCTCGGCACGGCGGAGGTGTCGGCGAAACACGCCAACTTCATCCAGGCCGATCCGGCGGGGCGGGCAGCCGACGTGCACGACCTGATCGAGTTGGTCCGGGCCAAGGTCCTCGCCGAGCGCGGCATCGCCTTGCGCAGCGAGGTGCGCATGGTCGGATTCGCCCCGGGCCCGGATGGCGAAGGGGACGGCAGGTGAGGCTCCGCCGGCGCCGACCGGATGGCGCGACGCCCAACCCGATCGAGCTGACGACACCGGAGCCGGAAGAGAGCGTGCATCTGGTCCCTGCTCCGCCCCGCGTTGTCGCGCGGGAGACCCCGACCGAGGACGGGGGCGGCGGCGAGCACGACACGCCGGACAGGGATCCGACGTTCGGTGAGCTGCTCGAGCTGTTCCCTGCAGGTCCGGTCGGTGACGACGATCCGTCGCCGCTGGGCATCCCGTCGGCGGGCATGCTCACCGGCGGGATCGCCGATGCCGGGGAGGCGGACGCGGAGCTGGCGTCCGCTCCGACTCGGGTGCCGACGCTCGTCATCGGCGACGACGACGCCGACCCAGCGCCGGCGGATGGGGGGGTCACGCCCGCCGTCGCCGTCGACCCTCGCATGCGCCGCCGGCGGATCGACGTCCGCCGGGCCGCCGGGCGGCGGCGGCTGATCGTGGTCGTCACCGCGGTGGTCGTCGTGCTCGCCGCCCTCGGTGCGTTGGTCCTCGTCGCCTCGCCGCTGTTCAAGGTCGACACGGTGGAGATCAGTGGCGCGACGTATACAACGCCGGCCGATCTCGCGCCGATCATCGACGAGGCGAAGAAGGGAGCGATCCTCCTCCTCGACACGGACGGGATCGAAGCGCGCCTGGAGCAACTCCCGTGGGTGCGGGCGGCGCGGGTCGAGGCCGACTTCCCCTCCACGCTGAAGATCGAGCTCGACGAGCGCGTCCCGATCGCCTCCTACCAGGGGGCGGATCGCTCATGGAGGGTGATCGACCGTGAGGGGCGTGTGCTCGCGGTGATCCCCGATGGCGCCCGGCCCGCCGACTACCTGCCCGTGGAGGGCCCGGGACCCGACGCGCGGCCGGGTTCGTTCGCCGGGGATCCGCTGCGCATCGCCGCCGAACTGGCTCTCTCCTTGCCCGCCGAGCTGCGCAACGTCACGGCCGCGCTGACCCTTGGTTCCGATGGTCAGATCGGGATGCGCCTGACGAGCGGTACCGTGGTCACGTTCGGTCAGCCGAGCGACCTCAGAGCCAAGTTGGCGGTGCTCATCGTCTTGTTGCGGGACAACCCTCCGGCGAAGCTGAAGTCGGTCGACGTGTCCGACCCGAACAATCCGGCCGCCACCGCGGTTGGGCGGTGAACCGGTCCCACGCTGGGGGGCCGCCACGTGAGAGGATTTGTCGCACTCGTGTCCGGAGGTACCCCGATGGTCGGTTCACCACAGAACTACCTCGCCGTGATCAAGGTGATCGGCGTCGGCGGAGGTGGCGTCAACGCCGTCAACCGCATGATCGACGCCGGTTTGAAGGGCGTGGAGTTCATTGCGGTGAACACCGACGCGCAGGCGCTGCTGATGAGCGACGCCGACGTCAAGCTGGACATCGGTCGTGAGCTGACCCGTGGACTCGGCGCGGGCAGCGACCCGGAGGTCGGGCGCCAGGCGGCAGAGGCCCACCACGAGGAGATCGAGGAGGTGATCAAAGGCGCGGACATGGTCTTCATCACCGCCGGCAAGGGCGGCGGCACGGGGACGGGGGCCGCGCCGGTGATCGCCGAGATCGCCAAGGGGATGGGTGCGCTGACGATCGGTGTCGTCACCCGCCCGTTCTCCTTCGAGGGACGCCGGCGCTCGGTGCAGGCCGAGGCAGGGATCCAGAAGCTGAAGGAGAAGGTCGACACGCTGATCGTCATCCCCAACGATCGGCTGCTGACCGTCGCCAACGAAAAGACGAGCGTGCTCAACGCGTTCAAGATGGCCGACGAGGTGCTCCTCCAGGGTGTGAGCGGCATCACCACCTTGATCACGACTCCGGGGTTGATCAACACGGACTTCGCCGACGTGAAGATGATCATGCACAGCGCTGGCTCGGCGCTGATGGGGATCGGTCAGGCGTCGGGGGAGAACCGCGCCGTCGTCGCCGCCAAGGCGGCGATCTCCAGCCCGCTGCTGGAAGCCGCGATCGACGGTGCGCGGGGGATCCTGCTGAACATCACCGGCCCCTCGGATCTCGGTCTGTTCGAGATCAACGGCGCGGCGGAGATCATCCATGGCGTCGCTCACCAGGACGCGAACATCATCTTCGGCACGGTGATCGATGACGAGATGGGCGACGAAGTGCGCGTCACCGTCATCGCCGCCGGATTCGATCGTTGGGACGGGGGTGCCGCGCCCGCCCCCGAGCGCGCCGAGGAACGCCCGCCGGCGTCGATCACGGATCTGTTCGGTCCGGACGAGGACGACGAGCCGCTCGACGGCGACGACGACTTCGACGTGCCGAGCTTCCTCCGCTAGGGCGCGGGAGTCCGTGCTCATCGCACCTGCATCGGGTACGACCCCGAACCGGTCCGCCGAGAGCCCGATGTCAACCGCTAGGTTTTCGCCAGGAGGTTTCGGATGTCCGCTTGGAAACGGGCGATGGACTACCTCGGTCTCGGCCCCGACGACGCTTACGACGACTACGACTTGCCGCCGGTCGAGCCGGAGCGGGCACAGCGTTCGGCGCGCGGCTACGACGAGACCCGGGGCGTCCGCGCGGGGAGGGGTGGGTATGACGACGAGCCGTCGCGGCCGACCATGCGGACCCTGCCCAACCGCGACCTCGACCCCGTGCCGGCCCGTCCGCGGCTGACCGTGCCCGACGATTCGGGGATCACCCCCCGGCCCGCTCGTCAGGGATCGGCCGTACGTTCGGTCCCCCCGCCGCCGGCTGGTGAGCCGTACACGGTGCGCCCCCGCCGCTTCGACCAAGCCCAGGAGGTCGCCGACAAGTTTAAGGAGGGCTTGCCGGTGATCATGAACCTGGAGACCGCCGAGCGGGAGATCTCCCGGCGGCTGATCGACTTCGCCAGTGGGCTGTGCTACGGGATGAACGGCTCGATGGAGAAGGTGGCGACCGGCGTCTACCTGCTCAAGCCGCCGCACCTGCGCCAAGAGCGCAGCGACTACGACGACTGACGTCGCACCCCGCCGGACCGGTCGACGACCTCGATGCGCGAACTGCTCTGCTTCTTGTTGCAGCTGTACCTGCTGGCGATCATCGTGCGCATGGTGCTGTCCTGGTTCCCGATGTCCCCGGGAGGGGCCGGGGCACAGCTCGCCGGGGTGCTGCGGACGATCACCGACCCGCTCCTGCTCCCTCTGCGCAAGGTGATCCCCCCGCTCGGCGGGCTCGACCTCAGCCCGCTGATCCTCCTCATCGGCCTGCAGGTGGTCGTCGGCAACCTGATCCTCGGCTGCCGCGGCCTGTTGTGAACACCCAGCACGGTGCGCCCGATCGGTAAGGTCCCGGGGATGGCGATGCAGCCCTCGACAGTCGCGAGCACCACGTTCAAGGTCGTCCGCAAGGGATACGACCCCGACGAGGTGCGTGCCTATCTGAAGCAGGTCGCCACCGCGCTCCAATCCGCGCAGGAGCACGCCTCGACCGTCGAGGCCAAGGCCCGCCAGGCCGTCGCCCGTGCCCAGGAGGCCGCCCAGCAGAGCCAACGCCGCGACCCGACCCCACCGTTGGGGGAGAGGAGCGAACGGGACAAGCTCGACGACACGGCGACGATCAGCCGAACGTTGCTCCTCGCCCAACGCACCGCCGACGAGACCGTCGCCGCCGCCGAGCAGCAGGCGGCGACGATCCGCGCCGAGGCCGAGGCGGAGGCGGAGCGGGTTCGTGTCGCCGCCCGCCAGGCGTCGGAGCAGGCCGCGGAGACCGCCCGCAGCGAAGCGCGCAAGGCCGGCGAGGCGGAACGACTCAAGGTGGAGAGCGAGCTCCAGCAACTTCTCGCCCGGCTCGAGTTCCTGCGCGACGACGTGGC
>CAZQEJ010000034.1:0-23283 GCA_964592165.1 uncultured Ilumatobacteraceae bacterium
GACCGCCTTGCCGGTGATCGAGACCAAGGCCGGTGACGTCTCCGCGTACATTCCGACGAACGTGATCTCGATCACCGACGGGCAGGTGTACCTCCAGGACAACCTGTTCAAGTCCGGTGTCCGCCCCGCTGTGGACGTCGGCATCTCCGTGTCCCGGGTCGGCGGGGCAGCGCAGATCAAGTCGATGCGCGCGGTCGCCGGCACGCTCAAGCTGGACCTCGCCCAGTTCCGTGAGCTGGAGGCGTTCGCCACGTTCGGATCCGAGCTGGATCCGATCTCCAAGTCCCAGTTGGAGCGCGGCTACCGCCTCGTCGAGCTGCTCAAGCAGCCGTTGAACAGCCCGATGCCGGTGGAGGAGCAGGTCGTCGCAATCTTCGCCGGGACTCGCGGTTACCTCGACGATCTGCCGGTCGGCGACGTCCGCCGGTTCGAGACCGAGCTTCTCGAGCACTTCCGCAGCCGCCATGGCGCCCTGCTCGACGAGATCCGGACCAAGGGCGTTCCTGATGGGCTCGCCGATGCGGTCCAGGCGTTCAAGGAGAGCTTCGTCGCCGCCGCGGCGGAGAGCCGTCCCTACTCCGACGTCTCGGCCGCCGAGATGGGCGAGGCCGCCAGCGCGAAGACGCTCGCCACCGAGTGAGCCAGGCGCGCCGGACGGGACTGAGGGAAAGGTCGTAGACGATGGCCGGAGGCCAGGAACGGATCCTGCGAGGACGCATCCGCAGCGTCCAGGCCACGAAGAAGATCACCCGGGCGATGGAGCTGATCGCGGCCTCGCGGATCGTCAAGGCCCAGCAGCGGGTCGCCGCCGCGGTGCCCTACAGCGATCAGATCACCGAGGTCGTCAAGGACCTTGCTGCCGCCGGCGGGGGCGAGATCGACTCGGCCCTGCTCGGTGGGCGCGCAGATGCGCGCCGTCAGTGCCTGATCGTGATCACCGCCGATCGTGGTCTGTGCGGCGGTTACAACAGCGGCGTCCTGCGTCACGCCGAGGCCGAGATCAAGAGCGATCTCGCCGCGGGACGCGACTACGAGATCGTCGCCGTGGGGCGCAAGGCGGAGGGGTACTTCCGCTTCCGCGGCTACCACATGGCCGCGACGTATTCGGGCTTCTCCGAGAGCCCAACCTACGAGCACGCCAAGCAGCTCGCCGAACGAGCGGTGGAGATGTTCACCAACGGCGAGGTCGACTCCGTCGAGCTCGTCTACACCCGGTTCATCTCCGCCGGCTCGCAAGAGGTCGTCAAGCGGCCGCTCGTTCCGCTCGATCGCGAGCTGATCGCCGGTGGGGATGCATCCCCGGAGGGTCCACGCGCCGGATACGAGTTCGAGCCCGATCCGATGACGATCCTCGAGACGCTCCTGCCGCGTTACGTCGAGGCTCGTGTGTACGCCGCCCTGCTCAACGCCGCGGCATCCGAGCATGCGTTCCGTCAGCGGGCGATGAAGGCGGCAACGGACAACGCGGAGGAGTTGATCAAGTCCCTCTCCCGGATCATGAACCGTGCTCGCCAGGACTCGATCACGACGGAGATCATGGAGATCGTCGGCGGCGCCGAAGCTCTCGGCGCGGACAAGAAGCCCAACGTCCACTTCGTCGAGCTCGATCTCGGAGCGGGCAACGCTGCGTCGCCGGGCATTCCGACGGCGAGCGTCGGCGAACGGCTGCACCGCTTCGCCGGTTCCTCCCCGAGCGCATCTCAGTCCGTGCCGTCGGCCACGGCCACCCTCGAAGCGGACGACCTGATCGGGGAGATCGACGGGATCGGACCGGTGATCGGAGCCAAGCTCGCCGAGCTCGGCGTGACCACGTTCCGCCAGATCGCCGTGTGGACCCCCGAGGACATCGACCGGATCGACGACTACATCGCCTTCCCCGGGCGCATCCAGCGTGAGGACTGGATCGGGCAGGCCCGCCGCGCCCACCTCGCCAAGTACGGCGAACAGCTCTGAACCCCGCCGGTAACCAGGAGACACAGCCAGCCATGACCATCACCGAAGCCGGTTCCGACCTGAAGGACGGGCGGGTCGTCGCCATCGCCGGCCCCGTCATCGACGTCGAGTTCCCTCGCGGCGCGCTGCCCGAGTTGAACACCGCGGTGGAGATGACGATCACCGTCGACGGTGTCGACATCCCGGTTCTCGCCGAGGTCGCCCAGCAGCTCGGCGGTGGCCGGGTGCGCGCCGTGTGCCTCAAGCCGACCGACGGCCTGACGCGAGGCACCGCCGTGCGCAACACCGGCCATGGGATCCGCGTGCCCGTCGGAGACCGGACGCTTGGGCACGTGTGGAACGTGTGGGGTGAGGTGCTCGACGCGGACAACGCCGACTTCGCCGACATCGAGCGCTGGGAGATCCACCGCGACCCCCCGGCGTTCGACGCGCTCGAACCCTCCAAGCGCCTGTTCGAAACCGGGATCAAGGTCATCGACCTGCTCACCCCATACGTCGCGGGCGGCAAGATCGGGCTGTTCGGGGGCGCGGGCGTGGGCAAGACCGTTCTGATCACGGAGATGATCCGCCGCGTCGCCCAGAACCACGGTGGTGTGTCGGTCTTCGCCGGGGTCGGCGAGCGCACCCGTGAGGGAACCGACCTCCGCCTGGAGATGGAAGAGTCGGGCGTGTTCGAGAAGGCCGCCCTCGTCTTCGGTCAGATGGACGAACCGCCCGGCGTACGGCTGCGTGTCGCGCTCAGCGCGCTGACGATGGCGGAGTACTTCCGTGACGTGCAGAACCAGGACGTGCTGCTGTTCGTCGACAACATCTTCCGCTTCGTCCAAGCCGGCTCGGAGGTCTCCACCCTCCTTGGGCGGATGCCCTCGGCGGTGGGCTACCAGCCGACGCTGGCCGACGAGATGGGCCAGCTCCAGGAGCGGATCACCTCGACCCGGGGCCGATCGATCACCTCCCTGCAGGCCGTGTACGTGCCCGCCGACGACTACACCGACCCGGCGCCGTTCACCACCTTCACCCACCTCGACGCGACGACGGAGCTCAGCCGCCAGGTCGCCGCCCTGGGCATCTACCCGGCGGTGGATCCGCTCGCCTCGACCTCGACGATCCTCCAGCCGGAGGTCGTCGGCGACCGCCACTACGCGGTCGCCCGTGGCGTGCAAGAGACGCTCCAGCGGTACAAGGAACTTCAGGACATCATCGCCATCTTGGGTCTCGACGAGCTCTCCGAGGAGGACCGGATGACGGTCAACCGGGCGCGCAAGATCCAGCGGTTCTTGTCCCAGCCGTTCTACGTTGCCGAGGTGTTCACCGGTGTCAGCGGCGAGACGGTGCCGATCGCGGAGACCGTCGACAGCTTCGATGCGATCCTCCGTGGTGAGCTCGACGAGGTCCCCGAGCAGGCGTTCTTGAACGTCGGGGGGATCGAGCAGGTGCTCGCCAAGGCCAAGGCGCTCGCCGAGCAGGCCGGCTGATCGCCGATGGCGACGATGCAGGTCGAGCTCGTCTCCCCGGAGCGAGTGGTCTTCTCCGGGGAGGCGACGCACGTCGTTACCCGCACGCTGGCTGGTGACATCGCCTTCCTCCCCGGGCACACCCCGTTCCTCGGCGCGCTGACGGAGAGCCATACGCGGGTCTTCCTCGCCGACGGGGGAGTGCTCGACGTCGCCGTCCACGGCGGTTTCGTCGAGGTTTCCCCGACGAAGGTGTCGATCCTCTCCGATCTCGCCGAACTGGGTTCGGAGATCGATGTTCCCCGGGCGCGGGCGAAGATGGAAGCGACGGAGGCCAGCTTGGCCAGCGATCACGACGTCGAAACCGAAGCTGCCCTGCGCCGGGCCAAGGCCCGCCTCGCCGCGGCGGAAGGGCCCGAGCACCGCCGCTGACGGTGGTCGGCTGCCTGTTCAGCACATGCCCTACCCGTTCCGCACGGCGCTCGTCACGGGCGCGTCGAGCGGCATCGGGGAGGCGATCACCCGTCTGCTCGCGGATGACGGCGTCCAGACGGTCGTCGTCGCCCGTCGTGCCGAGCGCCTCGCCCGTCTGGCCGCCGAACTCCCCGGGATCGAGATCCTGGTCGCCGACCTGGCGACGCCCGCCGGTCTCGCCGCGGTGGTGGCGCGGATCGCTGACCCCGGCCGTCCCGTCGATCTGGTCGTCAACAACGCCGGGTTCGGCACGAGCGGGCTGTTCGCCGGTCTCGACGCCGGGCGTCTCGGACGTGAGATCGACCTCAACGTGGGCGCTCTCGTCCGGCTCAGCCATGCGGCGATCAACGCGTGGGGCACCGCTGGGCGACCCGGGTGGCTGCTCAACGTGTCCTCTGTCGCCGGCTTCCAGGCTTCGCCTGGTCTCGCGGTCTACTCGGCGACGAAGAGCTTCGTCACCGCGTTCAGCGAGTCGATCCGCGAGGAGTTGCGCCCGACGGGGATCACGGTCACCGCGCTGTGCCCCGGGCTGACCCGCACGGAGTTCCAGCAGATCTCCTCGGCGCAGGGGCGCTCGGAGCGGTTCCCCGGCTTCGTCTGGATGACCGCGGGAGCGGTGGCCGCGAAGGGACTCGCCGACGTTGCCGCAGGCCGCACGTTGTCGATTCCGGGCGTGCTGTACCGCGCCCTGGTCGCCTGCTCGCAGGCGGCCCCCCGGGCGTTGGTCCGTCGTGCCGTCGGCCGTCTGATGCGTCCGCAGGAGCGAGCCGCTCCGAGCACCGCCCGCCGGTGAGGCGAGCGCGGTGAGTGGAGCAGGCTCCGGGTCGCTGTTCGCTCAATCCCCGTCGAGCGCGTGGGCGCGCAGGTCGGCCAGCGAACAGTGCTCGAGGGCGGACAGATGCGTCGCGGCGAGGCGCACGCGTGGCGCGCAGCCGGCCTCGAACGCCTCCTGCCAGCGCGGCGCGCACAAGCACCATAGATCGCCGTCGTGCAGTCCGGCGAAGCCGTGCTGGGGCATCGGGGTCGACAGGTCGTTACCGGCCGAGGCGGAGAAGGCCAAGAACGCGTCGGTGACGACGACGCACACGACGTGGAAGCCGGGATCGTCGCCGTGGTTCTCACAGCAGCCGGTGCGATAGTAGCCGGTGAGGGGATCGAACGAGCACGGTTCGAGCTCGCCTCCGAGGACGTTCATTTGGTGCACGGCGCCATCTGACCATGGGGAATGGGCCGGTCGGTGCATCGGCGGGCCGAGAATCCCTGCAATAGCCTGATCGATCCAATGGGCAAGATCCGGATCCTCAACGCCGACCTCGACAACATCACGATGGACGAGCTGCTCGACAAGCGCGAGGGCACGATCCTCACGCTGCACGTCGACATGATCGCCAAGTTCCAGAAGAACCGCGAGCTGTACGATCTGGGCAAGCGGTTCGACGTCGTCACCTGCGACAGTCAGATCCTCTACTTCGCCTCGAAGCTCCTGCGCACACCTTTCAAGGAGCGCGTCTCCGGTTCGGACTACTTCCCCAAGTTCTACGCGCGCCACGCCGGCGATCCGAGCGTGACGATCTTCCTCTGCGGGGCGGAGGGCGACATCGCCCTGCGGGCGATGGCCAAGATCAACGCCAAGGTGGGACGGGAGATGATCGTCGGCGGCTACGGCCCACCGCTCGGGTACGAGAACGACCCGGAGGAGATCGAGCGGATCCTGAAGATGATCAACGAGTCGCAGGCGTCGGTGCTCGTCGTCGGGCTCGGGGTGCCCAAGCAGGAGAGGTTCATCTTCGGCTACCGCGACCGGCTCCCGCACGTCAAGCTGTTCTTGCCCCTCGGGGGAACGATCGACTACGAGGCGGGTGACGTCAAGCGCCCGCCGGCGTGGATCACAACGATCGGCCTGGAGTGGTTCTGGCGCCTCGCCCGTGAGCCGAAGCGGCGCTGGCGGCGCTACCTCGTCGACCAGCCGCCGGTGCTCTGGCACCTCGCCCAGCAGCTCGTCGGCCGCTACCGCGACCCGTTCGCCACCTGACTGCGGCGTCGCCCGGAGGCGGGCGATCACGGGTGCGGGTCGGTGCTCGCTTCGAGTTCGGCGAGGCGTGCGGCGTCGCGTCGGCGCGGCGCTCGGCAGCCTCGGCTCTCAGGCGCGGGTGTAGCGGTTGATCAGGTCGATCGTCGAGGCGATGTTCCGGGCCGACGACGCGCCGAAAACGATCGAGCGGATCTGGTCGCGCTCGCAGATCCAGCGGATCGCCTCCTCCGGCGGGATCGCTCCCGAGGCGTACACCGACATCGCGATGACGCGCACGTCGCGGGTGTCGAGCACCCGGTCGTAGGCCTCGATCCCGCCGGACATGCGGAAGCCGATCTTGTTGTAGTTGCAACAGATGATCGGGCTGGCGATGCCGACCTTCTCCAGGATCTCGGCGAGCCTCGGCAGGTTCATCGTGAAGAACCCGGCCTCGGCGCCGTAACGGCTGGCGACGTAGTCGGAGAACGTCTTGAACATCTCGTGCATGCCCAGCCCGAGGAGCAGGTCGGTGACGACGTTCTGGAGGAAGATCACCGGTGTGCGCAGCCCGGCGAAGCGCTTCATCTCCGCGTCGACGAGCATCCGCATCAACTCGTCGGAGTCCTGGCGGATCGCCGAACGGACGCCGCGCACCATGCTCGACATCACGCCGCCGGGGGCGAACTGCTTCAGCGTCTCGACCACGCCGAGCTCGCTCACCGAGTTCGCGTACTTGTGCGCGTAGGGCATGCCCGGGTAGTAGACGAAGTCGGAGTAGCGCTGCGGGTTGGCCCGCATGTGATCGGCGACCTCGCCGATCTGGTCGTGCGTCGTGCACATGAACGTGCGCAACCCGAGGTCGTAGGCCTGGTCGAGGACACGGACGATCGAGGCCGTGTCACGGAACTGCATCGCTTGGGCGCGCGCCTTCTCCTCGGACATGTGGTTGACGCCGAAGAACTGGTTGTCGCCATAGAGGATCCGGTCCATCGCGCTCAGCTCCGCCCGTCGGCGCGCACGATCTGGTCGACGACCCAGTCCGTGTCGTAGGCGCTGGCGAAGGAGTTCAGTGGGTTCACGTTCTTCTCCTTGACCGCCTCGACGAAGGCGTCGATCTGTGCCGAGTACTCTTCACCGCGCAGGTAGTAGGCGACAGGATCCTGCAGCTCGGTGATGTACTTGATCGTCCAGCCGTCCTCGTATCCCGGCACTCGCTGCCCCGGCTTGAGGTACACCTGACACTCCTGGCGGTCGGCGGTGATCTTGCCGAGCGACCCGTGGACGGTGATCGTCGTCGACATCTTCCGGTACGACTCGTCGGACCAGTTCGTCTCCAGGCGCCCGACGGCGCCGTTGGCATAACCGAACAGCGCATCGACGGTGTCTTCGACCTGCTCGGAGTAGACCCGGCCGAGCCGGGCGGCGACCACCTCCGCGGGGCGACCGACGACGAAGTTCATCAGGTCGATCACGTGGCACGCGTAGTCGTGCAGGCACCCGCCGCCTTCGGACTTCTTCGCCCGCCAGGTGAACCCGTTCTTCGGGCGGAGCACCACGGGACCGAACGCGGTCCCGTCGACGTGGTGGACCTCGCCGATGGCTCCGCTACGGACGAGCCGGCGGACCTCGCGGAACGTGCCGATGAAGCGGTTGTGGTACCCGACCTGGTTGGCCCGCTGGCGGGCCTCGGCGAGGCGGGCCAGGCTCCACGAGTCGGCGATCGACAACGTCAACGGCTTCTCCACGAAGACGTGGACCCCTCGTTCGAGGGCGTACGTGGCGACCTCCAGGTGGGTCGCCGACGGGGTCGCGACGAACACCGCGTCGAGCTCGGCTCGGTCGATCAATCGCTCGTGGTCCTTGTACGTCTCGATCCCCGTCTGGGACTTGACGGCCGAGGCGATCAGACCCTGGCTGTCGCAGATGCCGCCGACATCGACCTCGGGGTGCGCCCCGAGGATGGCGAGGTGCGACACTCCCATCTTGCCGACGCCGACCAGGCCGACCCTGAGCATGGTCGTGGACGCTACTGGCCCACGCGCCGTATCGGCCGACGGCCGCGGACAACGGCGCGAACGACTCATCTACCCGGTGGACCAGGCGCGACGTCAGCCGATCGGCTGAACCCTAGGCGTAGTCGATCGACGCGTAGGAGCGGAGCTTGTCCAGACGGTGGCGGGCGTCGATCAGCCGTACCGTTCCCGACCGCGAGCGCATCACCAGCGTCTGGGTGCTCGCCCCGCGCTGGTCGAAGCGCACCCCACGGAGCAGTTCACCGTCGGTCACCCCGGTGGCGGCGAAGAAGCAGTTGTCGCCCCGCACCAGATCGTCGGTGGTCAGGATCCGGGACAGGTCGTATCCGGCGTCGATCGCGGCCTGGCGTTCGTGGTCGTTGCGCGGCCACAGCCGTCCCTGGATCTCGCCGCCCATGCACTTCAGCGCGGCGGCGGCGGTGACCCCTTCCGGCGTGCCGCCGATGCCGAGGAGGACGTCGACCCCGGCCCCCTCCCAGGCGGTGGCCATCGCCCCGAAGATGTCGCCGTCACCGAGCAGCTTGATCCGCGCTCCGGTGGCGCGCACCTCGGCGATCATCTCTGCGTGACGGTCACGGTCGAGGATCGCCACGGTCAGGTCGCGTACCGACTCGCCCTTCGCCTTGGCCACCCAGCGGAGGTTCTGAGTGGGTGAGGCGGTGATGTCGATCGAGCCGACCGCATCCGGTCCGACGGCGATCTTCTCCATGTACACGCAGGGCCCAGGGTTGAACATCGTGCCTCGCTCGGAGACGGCGATCACCGACAGGGCGTTGCCTCGTCCGAGCGAGGTGAGCGTCGTCCCGTCGATCGGGTCGACGGCGACGTCGGTCTGGGGCTGTTCCCCGTTGCCGACCTCCTCGCCGTTGAACAGCATCGGCGCCTCGTCCTTCTCGCCCTCGCCGATGACGACGATGCCGTCCATCGCCACCGTGGACAGCACCGTGCGCATTGCCGCCACGGCGGCGCCGTCGGCACCGTTCTTGTCGCCTCGCCCGACCCAGCGAGAGGCGGCGAGGGCGGCGGACTCGGTCACCCGGGCGAGCTCCATGGCCAGGTTCCGATCGGGCTTCTGCGGCGTCGTCATGGCCCGAAGGTAGCCGTCGCACCATGCTCGCGCCGAGGGGCCGAAGGCCCGTTCTTCCTCGGGACGGGAACGGTGCGGAACGCTGGCGAGCGGTCGCCGGTCGGGGCCCAGCGGATCTCGTTCCCCGCGGTGCCGACCTCTCGCTGGCTAGGGTCCCTCGGCGGTGAGAGTGCCGTCGGCCGAACTGTGCATCGCGGGACGGGAGCTCGGTGGACCGCGCCGTTCACCCGACGGTCGCCTCGTCGCCTATGTCTCGGTGTGGGCGGGGCGCGGCGCGCTGTTCGTCGTGCCGGTCGATGGAGGACCGGAGCGCCTCGTCAGCACGCTCGGGCCTGCCGACGCGCCGCCCCAGTCCGGGCACGGCGCGGCTCCGTTCGAGTGGCTCCCCGACGGCAGCGGCCTCGTCTACGCGGCGCGCGACGGCAACCTGTGGTCGCAACCGTTCCCCGGTGGTCTGCCGATGCGGCTCACCGACCAACCGGCGCAACGGCCGTTGTCGGGCACCGCGATCGACTCCCGGGGGACGAGGATCGCCGCGGTCGCCGACCTGGCCGAGCTCGTCGTCGTCTCCGCCGACGGAACGCCGCTGGAGGTGCCATCGGTCGAGGCCGACTTCGTCGTCGATCCCGTGTGGTCCCCCGACGGTCGCCTCGCCTGGCAGCAGTGGTCGGTGCCGTCGATGCCGTGGGACGACTCGCGGATCGGCTGGTGGGATCCGCGTACGGGCCGCCGCGGATCGCACGGTGGAGGTGGTGCCCAGGCCCAACAACCGCGCTTCGACTCGCGCGGGCGCTTGTGGTCGGTGCGTGACGACGGTGGCTGGGCGAACTGCTGGGTGGGCGACACGCCCGCGCTTGCCGAGGAGCAGGAGCACGGCGATCCGACCTGGGGACCGGGCCAGCGCTCGTTCGCCGTCTCCCCGGACGGCTCGCAGGTCGCCGTCCAGCGCAACGAGAACGGCTTCGGGCGGTTGTGCGTGGCCACCCCGGCGACCGGCTCCGTGGTCGAGCTCGGCAGGGGGGTGCACAGCCAGATCGAATGGCGGGGGGCGACGATCACCGCCGTGCGCTCTGGGGCGCGCACCCCACCGGCGCTGGTCGCCTATGACATGCCCGGCGGTGCCCGGCGGACGTTGATCGAGTTGGCCCCGCTCGGGTGGTCCGCGGTGCCCCTCGACGAGCCGGAGGCCGTGCGCTGGACGGCGGCCGACGGGGTCGAGGTCCACGGGCGGCTGTACCGGGGCGCGGGCGACGGCCGGCTGTTGTGCTGGCTGCACGGGGGGCCGACCGATCAGTGGAAGGTCGCCTTCTTGCCCCGGATCGCCTTCTGGGTGGGCCGCGGGTGGAACGTCCTCGTCCCCGACTTCCGCGGCTCGACCGGGCACGGGCGCGCCTATCAACAGGCTCTGCGTGGCCGGTGGGGCGAGCTGGACACTGCCGACGTGCTCGCCGGCTTGCGCGCCGCGAGGGAGCGGGGCTGGGGCGCAGCGCGGCGCAGCGTCGTCGTCGGGGGGTCGTCAGGTGGGTTCACCGTGCTCCACGTGGTCGCTGCCGATCCTCTGTGCTGCGCCGCGGCCGTCGTCGCCTACCCGGTCAGCGACCTCGTCGCCCTCGACGCGACGACGCACCGCTTCGAGGCGCACTACAACACGTCGCTCGTCGGTCCGCGTCCCGCGGCCGGCGAGGCGTATCGTTCCCGCTCCCCGCTGCAGTTCGCCGATCGGTTGACGCGCACCCCGCTGCTCGTCACCCACGGCGACGCCGACCCGGTCGTCGGGGTGACCCAGAGCGAGGAGCTGGTCGCCGCGATCAGGGCTGCGGGCGGCACGGCGGAGCTCCACGTCTACGAGGGGGAGGGGCACGGCTATCGCCAGCCGGCGAACCAACTCGACGAGTACTGGCGGATGGAGGCGTTCCTCGCCCGGCACGTCGCCTAGCCTCCGCCTCGTCGCGACCCGTTGCGGAGGACCGATGGCCAACTTGCTCTGCCCCACCTGCGGTACGGCGTCCGAGGCGCTGCTCGCCGAGTGCCCGAACTGCGGTGACGAGCTCGTCGATCTCGACCTGCTCGGCGACGTGCGTGACCTGACCGAGGACGAACAGGTCGTCTACGAGCTCGACGGTTGGACGCTCGATCAGCGCACCGAGGTCGCCCAGACGATGGCCGAGTACGGCGTTCCCCATCTGTGGGACGGCGAGGAGATGACCGTGCCGGTGATCTTCGAGGACCTCGTCGACCGCCTGCTCGAACCGATCGAGCAGCCCGGCGCCGAGCCCGATGTCGCCGAACCGGGGGAGCCGGGCGAAGCGCCGCCGCCGGGGACGTCACCCGCGGATCCGGTCGAGCCGCTGACCGAGTTCGATCTCGGCGAGTGGAGCTGGGGTGCCCGGGAGTCGGTTTCCGAGCAACTCGCCGCCGACGGGATCCCCTTCCGCTGGGAGGGTGCGCTGCTCCTCGTCACCGTCGACGACGAGGACGCAGTCGACGACGTGCTCGACGACTTGGAGGACTCCGGTGCGCTGGCCGACGCGGACGAACGGGTCACCGACGACCCGGCGACGGAGATCGACGAGAGCGCGGACACGCCGCAGGAAGTGCTCGAGCGTCTGTTCCTCGCCGCCGATCGGTTGCGCCGCCGCCCGCTCGACGACGAGGGCCTGGAGGATCTCGCCGAGGCGCTGACCGAACTCAACCCGGCTCGCCCTCCGTACGGGATCGACCCGCTCGCCTGGCGGCGGATCGTCGAGATCGCCGACGAGCTCGTCGCCGCCGAAGTCGGTGACGCCGACGAGCACCGCCCCACGGACGACGACGACGATGACGATGACGACGACGACGACGACGACGATGACGATGACGACGATGACGATGACGAGCCACGGGTGAAGGTGATCGGCGGTCGTGCCGCGGAGCTCTACGACCTCCTCCGCCCGCTCATCTGACTCGTCGGCGGGCCCGTCGGTAGCGTGGGCGGCAATGCTGCTCGCCGAGCTCGAGGTCTGGCACTCCCGTCCCTACGCACCGACCCGGCGTGTTGCCCTCGGCAACCTCGTGTTGCCGATGGAGCCCGCTCCGGGCTTCGGTGGGTTGCTCCTCGGCGCGATCGTCGCGGCCAACGTGCGCGCCGTGGACGACGAGTTGGAGCCCGACGCCCACCGCCTGATCGGCCAGATCGAACGGGGTGAGCGGGTCGTCCAGCCCCGACTCCGGCATCGCTTCCAGGCCGACCGGCACGGCCTCGCCCGTTCGACGCATCGCCTCGTCGGCGCCGGGGAGACGCTCGAGCTGGAGTTCGATGTGAACGGCACGCCTCTCCAGCAGATCCTCGGCGCGCTGTACGCGGTGGAGCGCCTGGCTCCGGCGCTGCGCCGCGTCGTCGTCCCGGTGCTGCGCGCCGGTCTTCGCTGGCGGGGCCCGATCGGACCCCCGCTGATCACCCACCTCGCCGGTCAGCGGGTCTCGTTGACGTCGGTGGTCGACCCGGTCGCCTGGGCGATGGATCAGCTCGGGCTCCCCCCGGGGACGACGACGCTCAGCCGGCGGGAGGTGATGGCCTGCTTCCGGGAGCGCGTGCGCGGCCTGCACCCCGATCACGGGGGGAGCGAGGTGACGGCCTCGAAGGCGATCACCGACCTGACCGAGGCACGGCGGATCCTTCTCGCTCGCTGATCGCGCCCGATGCTTCCGCGCGCCCTCCTGCTCACCCCCGGTGCCGGGTCGGACCGCGAGCACCCGACGTTGGTGGCCATCGAGCGCGCCACCCCCGGGCTGGCCGTGGAACGGGTCGACTTCCCCTATCGCCGCGCCGGGCGCAAGGCGCCGGACCGTGCCCCGGTGCTCGTCGAGTGCATCCGCGCCGAGGCCGTCGCGCTCGCCGAGAGGGCCGGGTGCGAGCTGGGGGAGATCCTCCTCGGTGGGCGGTCGATGGGCGGTCGGATGTGCTCGCTGGCGATCGCCGAGGGACTTCCCGCGGCTGGCCTGGTGCTCATCTCCTACCCACTGCACCCGCCCGGCCGGCCCGACCGGCTGCGCGTCGCCCACTTCCCCGGCCTGCACGTCCCGTGCCTGTTCGTCTCCGGGACGCGCGACGCGTTCGGCACCGCCGACGAGCTCACCCGGTGGACGGCGACGATCCCCGGGGTGGTGACCCACGAGTGGATCGGCGGCGCCGGCCACGACCTGAAGCGGGCCGACGAGCAGGTCGCCGGGATCGTCGCCCAGTGGATCGAAAAGCTCAGCCCGGCGCGTCGGTCGGGTTGATCTCCTCCAGTTCGCGGTGTGCCGTCTCCGGGAACCAGCGCAGGACGACAGCGGCGACGACGAGTTGCCCGAGAGCGAGCACCCCCAGGACGCGCACGTGGCTGACACCGTGGTCGAGGGCGCGCCCGACGACCTGCAACCCGATGCTCCCCCCGATGAGAGCGACGGCGAGGATCAGGTAGCCGGCCAGGCTGCGGCTCCCGGTGGGGAACATCTCCGCTCGGTACACGCCGAGCGCGGGGACCGCCGCGCCGAAGACGACCCCTCCGACGAGGGCGGACGCCCACATCGGCCATCCGCGGACGCCGAAGCTGGTGACGACGAGGGCGGTGCCGACCACGGCGGACACCGCCCCGAGGACCCTCCGCCCGGCACGGTCGGCGATCCGCCCGCCGAGCAGCACACCGATCCCCAGCGGTGTGGAGGTGACGAGGGTGAACAGGGCGATCCGCCCCCCGGAGAAACCGCGCACGTCGTCCAGGTAGCGGTTCTGGAAGAACGACGCGGGGGCGATGAACAGGTTGCCGGCGAAGGCGACGGTGGCCTGGGCGGCGAGGCGGCCACGGTCCACGGCGGCGCGCCGGGTGCGTGCCGCCACCGCGCGATGGGTCTCGAACCGCTCCGTCTCCGGCAGGCGCCGGGCGAGATCGGCGGCAACGAACAGCCAGACCACGGCGAGGACGTAGACGAGGCGCCAGGCGCTCGTACCCAGGTCGGCCAAGCGTAGGGCGATGACGCAGATCCCCGCTCCGAGACCACCGGACATCGCCATCAGGGACACCGCGTAGGCGCGTGAGTTGCGCGGCATGACCTCCGCGGCCATCACCGCGATGAGCAGGTCGAGGGCCAGCCCGACCGGCCGGGCGACGGTCTGGCTGGCGGTGAGGACGGCAAACCCGGGGGCGAGCGCACCGAGTGCGGCGAGCACGGGCGCGGCCCACGCGGTGGCGACGATCACCCGTCGGCGGCCGGCACGGTCGGCGACGATCGCGAGGGGGGCGACGAGGAGGATCCCGAAGCGGACGACGGTCCCCGCGTTGCCCTGCAGGCGGTTGTCCACGCCGAACTCCCCAGCGGCGAAGTTGACCGTCTGGGTGAACAGGGTGTTGACGAACGACGCCGTCATCGATGCCGCGGCGAGCAAGCCGAGGACGAGCACCTGCACCGGTTCGAGCCGGTCCGGAGGCGCCCACCATGGCTGCATCCCGGGTGGGGAGGAGGCAGGAGGTGGACGGCGCAGGCTGCGCCGCACGGGCCGAGCGAACAACCAGCCGAACCAGGGGATCGTCAGGCGGTAGTCGATCCGTTCCTCGACCGTACCGTCCGCGCCGAGGAGCAGCGTCCGCCGGTAGTCACCGAACGGGCCGTGCTCCTGGACGAACACGCCGTCGCCGACGGTGCGCTCGAGGACGACGTCGGTGCGCGGCGTTGCCCGCCGGGCGTAGTCCGCCTGCGCGGCGTCCGTCCAGGCTTGGTGGACCGTCGGCACGGCCCGGCAGGCTAGCGGTCGGCTCCGGCGGCGATCCGGGGCCGGGCGAACCGCGGGAGTCGCCCTCCCCGCAGACGATCACGGGAGATGGAGCAGCGGTGCGCCAGACTGATGGCGATGTCGCGCATCGTCGTCCGCCGCTCGGGACCGCTGACCGGGGCGGTGCGCGTTCCCGGAGCGAAGAACTCCGTGCTCAAGCTGATGGCCGCGTCGATCCTTGCGCCGGGGACGCACCGCCTGAGCAACGTGCCGACGATCGTCGACGTGCCGATCATGGCCGAGCTCCTCGGGGCGATCGGCGTCCGCGCGGTGGTCGACCCCGGCTCGGCGACGGTCGAGTTGACCAACGACGGCGACGTGACCCCCGTCGCGCCTTACGAGCTCGTCGAACGGATCCGGGCGTCGATCAACGTCCTTGGACCCCTCCTCGGCCGCTATGGGCAGGCGCGGATCTCCCTCCCCGGGGGTGACGACTTCGGCTCCCGCCCGATCGACATGCACGTCCGCGGCCTGGAGGCGATGGGCGTCACGTTCGAGCTGAGCCACGGCTACCTCGAGGCGTACACCGACCTGCTCCACGGAGCGGACATCATCCTCCCCTACCCGAGCGTCGGGGCGACGGAGAACCTGCTCACCGCGGCGGTGCTGGCCAAGGGGACGACGGTCATCGACAACGCGGCCCGCGAACCGGAGATCGGCGACCTGTGCCACATGTTGGTCGCGATGGGCGCGGAGATCGGAGGGATCGGCAGCTCGACGCTGGTCGTCCACGGCGTGCCCGCCGACACGTTGCGGCCCGCTGAGCACCGTGTCATCCCCGACCGCATCCAGGCAGCGACGTATCTCGCCGCGCTCGGCGTGTGCGGCGGGGAGATCGAGGTCCTCGACGCCCGCGCCGAGCAGATGGAGATGCTCCTCGACCGCTTCACCGAGATGGGCATGTCGGTGACCCCGGGACACGACCGGATCACCGCCTGGTGCGACGGCCGGCTGCGCGCCGTCGACGTCGCCACCTTGCCCTACCCGGGGGTGGCCACCGATTACAAGCCGTTGCTGGTGACGATGTTGACCGTCGCCGACGGAGTGGGGATCGTCACGGAGAACCTCTATCCCGGGCGGTTCCGCTATGTCGAGGAGCTGTGCCGGCTGGGAGCCGACATCCGCACCAACGGGCACCACGCGGTGGTGCGCGGCGTCCCTCGCCTGATGGGTGCGCCGGTGCGCGCTCACGACATCCGCGCCGGTGCTGCGCTGGTCGTCGCCGGATTGGCCGCGACGGGGGAGACGGTGATCGCCGACGTCCACCACGTCGACCGTGGCTACGAAGACTTGGTCGGGAAGTTGGGGTCGCTGGGAGCGTCGGTGGAGCGCGTCGAGGGCTGAGCCGGATCGGGCGGGCGAGCGTCGGCCGCGGCGGTGCGCGCCGCCGCCTGCGCCTCGGCGCGGGTGCGCACGAGGTGGACGAGGCCGACGATCACCGCGATCGGGACGAGGACCATCAGGATCTCGTCCCAACCACCTTGGTGTGCGAGGAGGATTGCCACCGGGGCTGATCGTAGGGCCCGTCGTGGTTCAATGGGCCCGTCATGCGTGAGCAGGTGGAGGAAGCGATCGCCGCGATCCGCCCCGTCCTCGAGGCCGAGGGAGGCCGGATCACCCTGGTCGGTGTGGACGAAGCGACCGGGGTCGTCTCCGTCGACATCGCCGCGGTGTGCGGGACCTGCCCCCTGTCGACCGAGACGTTGAAGCTCGGCATCGAGTGGATCATCCGCGACCGTGTCGCCGGGGTCACCTCCGTTGTCCGGGCCTGAGGCGCGGTCGGCCGGCCCGCCGGCGGAGACCATCGACGAACTGGTCGCCTCGGCTGCCGCCGGGCAGCGCAGCGCGCTCGCCCGGCTGCTGTCCTTGATCGAGCGCGGCGACGCTGCGGCGCGGCGAATCGACGCCTGGTCGGTGACCCGGGCCGGCGGCGTCTACACGATCGGCGTGACGGGTGCGCCTGGTGCGGGGAAGTCGACGCTCGTCGCCGCCCTCGTCGACGCCGTCCGGGCGAGCGGTGAGCGGGTCGCCGTGCTGGCGATCGACCCGAGCTCGCCGTTCAGCGGCGGGGCGATCCTCGGTGACCGGATCCGCATGCGCCGCCATGCGCTGGACGGCGGTGTGTTCATCCGTTCGATGGCCAGCCGTGGCCAGCCGGGTGGCCTGGCTCAGGCGACGCCGGAGGCGGTGCGCCTCCTCGGCGCGGCCGGGTACCCGTGGGTCGTCGTCGAGACGGTCGGTGTCGGCCAGATCGAGCTCGACATCGCCGGACGCGCCGACACCGTGGTCGTCGTCGTCAACCCGGGATGGGGGGATGCCGTCCAGGCGAGCAAGGCCGGCTTGCTGGAGATCGCCGACGTGTTCGCGATCAACAAGGCCGACCGGCCGGGGGCCACGCAGACCCGGCGGGAGCTGGAGACGGCGCTGCGCATGAGCGGTCGGGAGATCCCCATCGTCGACACGGTGGCGACCGACGGGACGGGTGCCGGCGAGCTGTGGGAGGCGATCCTCGCCCATCGCCGGCGGATCGACGCCTCGGGCGAGCTCGTCCGGCGGCGTGCCGAGCGGGCAGCCGGCGAGCTGCGCGCCGCCGTCCAGCGACGGCTGGCCGAACGCGCCGCGCAGCTCGTCGCCACGCGACGCGGCCGGGAGCTGTCGGCACGGGTCGTCGACGGTTCTGTCGATCCGTGGACGGCGGCTGCCGAGCTGACCGGGGATGCCCCGCCATCCGGAGGATGACCCCGAGCGGCCCCGCTACGGTCGGTTGCCATGGCTGACGATGCACCGCTGGTCCGGCTCGAGCGGCGTGGCGACGGTGTCGCCGTGATCACTCTGGACAACCCGAAGGTCAACGCGCTGTCCGTGGAGCTCCTCGGGCAGCTGCACCGCCACGCGGTCGAGCTGCGCGAACGGCCTCCGGGGGCGGTGGTCGTCAGCGGCGGTCCGCGGATCTTCGCCGCCGGGGCGAAGATCGACGAGTTCGGCGGGCCGGCCGAAGCGGCGGCGATCACCCGTGCCTTCCACGTCGCCCTCGACGCGCTGGCCGCGATCCCCCGCATGGTGATCGCCGCGGTGAGCGGGTACGCCCTCGGCGGGGGATGCGAGCTCGCCTTGGCCTGCGACTACCGCATTGCCTCGGAGCGGGCTGTGTTCGGTCAGCCGGAGATCCTCTTGGGGATCATCCCCGGCGGCGGGGGAACGCAGCGTCTGGCCCGCCTCGTCGGGCCGGCCCGGGCCAAGGAGATGTGTCTCACCGGTCGTCAGGTCCGGGCGGAGGAGGCGCTGCGCATCGGGTTGGCCGACGAGATCGTCGCCGCATCGGAACTCGAGGCGCGCAGCCTGGAGCTCGCCGCCGAGGTCGCCCGCGGTGCCCTCGCCGCCCAGGCGTTGACCAAGCGGGCGATCGACGAGGGCCTGACACTGCCCCTGGACCGCGCTCTGCAACTCGAGCGGGAGCTGTTCGAAGAGGTGTTCCACACAGAGGACAGCCGTACCGGCGTGGCCAGCTTCCTCGCCGAGGGCCCCGGCAAGGCGAGCTTCTCCGGTCGCTGAACCCCGCCTGCCGGTCTAGCCGGCCCAGGTGATCCGGCCGAGCTCCATCGGGGAGGCCAGATCGGGGTGGTGGGGCAGGACGCGCACCGAACAGCCGTACCGCCCGGCGACCGCCGGCCGGTATGAGCTGCGGTAGACCGCGGCGCGGGCGCCACCGTCGGTGTGCCTCAACGGTTCGGCGCGGGGATGGACGAAGTTGCCATCGGCATCGATCGGGCCGTGCACGATCTCGACGGCGACGTCCTCGACGGACAGTGCGCCGAGGTCGATCGTGGCCACGATCGGGCGTGGCTCACCGGGGGCTCCGGAACCGGTCGCCGTGTCGACCGAGGTGACGTGCACCTCGTCCCAGGCGGACAGGACACGCTGCTTCCACGCGGCGAGGACTTTGGCCGGTTCGTTGCTCGCGGAGTGGAGCCGGTCGGCGGCCGCCGCGGCCGGCTCGTAGAACCTCGTCGTGTACTCGCGCACCATGCGTGAGGCAGTGAACGCCGGACCGATCGTCGCCCAGTTGTGCTTGATCCGCTCGATCCAGCCGGTCGGCAGCCCGTCGTGGCGGTCGTAGAACAGCGGGGCGATCTCCTGCTCGAGCAACCCGAACAGGCTGGTCGCCTCGCGCACGTCGCGGCGGATCAGGTCCGGGTCATGCTCGGCGGACTCGATCGCCCACCCGTTGCGCCCGTCGAAGGCCTCGTCCCACCAACCGTCGAGGATCGAGCAGTTCAGCGCCCCGTTCAGCGCGGCCTTCATCCCCGATGTCCCGCACGCCTCCAGCGGTCGGCGAGGGTTGTTCAGCCACACGTCTGCGCCGTGGTACATCGCCCGGGCGATGGCCATGTCGTAGTCGGGGATGAACACGAACTGCTCACGCACCCCGTTCTCCTGGCTGAAGCGCTCGATCGCTTGGATCATCTCCTTGCCTGGGGTGTCGGCGGGATGGGCCTTGCCGGCGAAGACGAACTGGATCGGCCGCTCGCTGTGGCGCAGGAGGTGGAGCAGCCGCTCCCGCTGGGACAGGAGCAGCGTGGCCCGCTTGTACGTGGCGAACCGCCGGGCGAACCCGATCGTCAAGACGTCCGGGTCGAGCAGTTCGGCGCCGAGCCGGTCGCGGACGAAGGCGACGAGCTCGGCGCGACCCTGCTGGCGCGCCGCCCACACCGCGTAGTCGTCGAGCTTGTGCGCCGCGTCCCAGGTCGCCGGGTCCGCCCCGTCCCACACCGGGGCGACGCCGGCGGAGAGCAGGGCACCGACGCGCGGTGCGACCCAGGTGTGGGCGTGGACCCCGTTGGTGATCGAGCTGATCGGCACGTCGTCGGCGGGAACGTCGGGCCACAGCGGTTGGAACATCTCCCGGCTGACGGCACCGTGCAGGGCGGCGACTCCGTTCGCCCGAGCCGCGAGACGCAGACCCATCACGGCCATGTTGAAGCGATGCTCGTCGGGTTCGTCGGCGCGCCGCCCGAGGGCCATCAGATCGGACATCTCGATCTTGCAATGCGCGGCGAGCGCAGTGAAGTACTTCGCCATCAACTCCGGGGGGAAGCGGTCGATCCCTGCCGGGACCGGGGTGTGGGTGGTGAAGATCCCCCCGGCGCGCACCGCCTCGACCGCCTCCGGCCAGGTCAATCCCCCGGCGATGTGTTCGCAGATCCGTTCCAGGGAGAGGAACCCGGCGTGCCCCTCGTTGGTGTGGAACACCTGGGGGTGGATGTCCAGGGCGCGCAGCGCCTTCACCCCGCCGATGCCCAAGACGATCTCCTGGCGCAAGCGGTGCTCGACATCGCCTCCGTACAGCCGGTCGGTGATCAACTGCATCTCCGGTGGGTTCTCGGCGACCGCGGTGTCGAGGAGGTACAGGGGGACGCGGCCGACGTCGACGCGCCAGATCGCCACCGTCACCGGCTGCCCGGCGATGTCGACGGTGATCGTCTTGCCGGTGCTGGTCATCGCCAAGCCGTTCGGGTCCTGCGCGGGGAACGCCTCGAACTGCCAGCCGTCGGCGTTCAGCGACTGGTGGAAGTACCCCTCGCGGTAGAGCAGGCCGATCGCGACGAGGGGGACGCCGAGGTCGCTCGCCGACTTGAGGTGGTCGCCGGCGAGGACTCCGAGGCCTCCGGAGTACTGCTGGAGCGTCTCGCTCAGTCCGAACTCGGGGGAGAAGTAGGCGACGCAGCGCAGCGATGCGGCCCGCTGCTGGTGCTGGAACCAGCGTGGCTCGTTGATCGCGTCGCTGAGTTCGTTGTCCAGGGCGTCGACCTCGTCGACCACCGCTTGGTCGGTGGCCAGAACCGCCCAGCGCTCCGGGCTGATCAGCTCGAGCAGGCGGATCGGGTCACCTCCGGCGCGCGCCCAGGTCGGCGGGTCGAGGCGGGCGAACAGGGCTCGGGTCCGCTCGTCCCACGTCCAGCGCAAGTTCGTCGCCAGGCGGGTGAGAGGTGCCAGGGCCAGCGGGACGGCGGGCTCGATCCGGAACCTGTAGATCGGCTGCATGACCTGGAACATAGCGGTGCGGTCGTCCTCCGGGCCCGTGGGCGCAGGACCCGGTCCGCTGCTCGCTCAGCTCTGCGGGGGGACCACTCGCCGGTACACGTCGACGGTGGACAACGCGATCGCGTCCCACGAGTATCGCTCGCGCAGCAGCGCGCCGGCCGCCCGCTGCATCGCCGCGGCCTGCTCGGGGTTGTTCAGCACCTGCTCGATCCGGCTGGCCAGCTCGTCGGCGTTGCCCGGTTCGAAGACGAGCGCGGCGCCGGTCCCGTCGACGATCTCGGCCAGTCCCCCGGTGCGCGCGACGACGGTCGGTGCTCCCGCGGCCATCGCCTCCAGGGCGACGATCCCGAACGGCTCGTAAAGCGAGGGGATCACCGCGCACCCGGCACGGTGGAGGGTGGCGCGTAGCTCCTCGTCGGAGACGAAGCCGGCCAAGCGGACGATGTCCCCGGCACCTTCGACATCGATCTGCTGTTGCAGGTCGGGGAGGTACGAACCACGGCCGGCGATCGTGCACTGGATCCCGGGCACGCGCCGGCGGAGCTTGGCCACGGCCGCGGCGAGGACCTGGAACCCCTTCTCGTATTGCACCCGGCCCCAGGCGACGACCAGCGGCCGGCGCGGGGGAGCGTCGCCGTCGGTCGCCCACAGCGCGGGGTCGACACCGTTGGGGACCAGGTCGACCTTGTCCGCCGGGAGCTCGAAGCCGTCGATCACCTCCCGGCGCATGAACGCCGAGCAGCAGATCACCCGCGCCGCCTGGTACGTCAACCACCACTCCACGGCGTTGATCGCCGCCGGCTGGCCCGGCGGCAGGTGGCCGCCGTGGCGGCCGCGCTCGGTGGCGTGGATCGTCGCCACCAGGGGTACCCCCCACAGCGTCTTGAGCGTGTCCCCGGCCCACGCGGCGAGCCAGTCGTGGGCGTGGACGACGTCGGGCCGCCACTCACCGAGACGGGCGGTGAGAGCGACGAGTTGGTGGTTGGCCGACGCCATCCGGGCGACGAGGTCGTCGTCGGGTATCCACGGCAGGCTCGTCTCGGCGCGGATCACGCGCACGCCGTCGACCACCGAGTCGTCGGGTGCTTGGGGGTGGCGCAAGGTGAGCACGACCACCTCGTGGCCGGCACGGGCCATCGCCGTGGCCAGGCCCTCGGCGTGGGCGGCGATCCCCCCGACGACGAGAGGCGGGTACTCCCAGGAGACCATCACGACGCGCACGGGGCGACGGTAGCCGCGCCTCCGGCGAGGGAACCTGCTGCGCCTGCCGGGGCCTATCCTGCGCCCGTGGCAGACCTGCTGTTCGGTGACATCGACCTCCACCTCCTCGGTGAGGGCAACCACCGCCGGTTGTGGGAGATGCTCGGGGCGAACGTCGTCGACGGCGGGGTCCGTTTCGCGGTGTGGGCACCGAACGCCCGTGCCGTGCACGTCGTCGGGGACTGGAACGGGTGGCGGGACGACGCCGAGCCGTTGCGCCCCCAAGCTTCCTCCGGCGTGTGGGCGGGGATCGCCCCCGGCGCGCAGGTCGGCGACCGGTACAAGTTCGCCGTCGTCGGCGCCGACGGGGTGACCAGCTGGAAGGCCGACCCGATGGCCCGGCGGGCAGAGACCCCCCCGGCGACGGCGTCGATCGTCACCGCCCGGGCGGCGTTCGAGTGGTCCGACGAGGAGTGGCTCGCGGGGCGCGCTGCGACACCTGCGTCGAGCCGCCCGTTGCGCGTCTACGAGGTCCATCTCGGGTCGTGGAAGCAGGGCCTGACCTACACCGCGGCCGCCGAGCAGCTCGCCGATCACTGCGAGTACCTCGGGTTCACCCACGTCGAGTTGCTCCCCGTCGCCGAGCATCCCTTCGGCGGCTCGTGGGGCTACCAGGTCTCCGGCTACTACGCACCGACGTCGCGCTATGGGACCCCCGACGACCTGCGGGCGATGGTCGACACGCTCCACCAGCGGGGGATCGGGGTGATCCTCGACTGGGTCCCCGCGCACTTCCCCAAGGACGCGTGGAGCCTGGCCCGCTTCGACGGCACCGCGCTGTACGAGCACGCCGATCCCCGCCAGGGCGAGCACCCGGACTGGGGCACGTACGTGTTCAACTACGGGCGCAACGAGGTCTCCAACTTCTTGATCGCCAACGCCCTGTACTGGTTCGAGCAATTCCACGTGGACGGGCTGCGCGTCGATGCCGTCGCCTCGATGCTCTACCTCGATTACTCCCGGCCCGACGGGGGGTGGGTCCCCAACCGCTTCGGGGGCCGGGAGAACCTGGAGGCGATCGAGTTCCTGAAGAAGCTCAACTCCGTCGTGTTCGGTCATCACCCCGGCGTGCTGATGATCGCCGATGAGTCGACGAGTTGGCCGCAGGTCACCCATCCGGTGCACCACGGCGGGCTGGGCTTCACCCACAAGTGGAACATGGGCTGGATGCACGACACCCT
>CAZQEJ010000035.1:0-1592 GCA_964592165.1 uncultured Ilumatobacteraceae bacterium
CCCAGCCCGCAGTCGATGTGCCACGGCAGGTCGGTCAACCCCCCCGACGCGCTCGGCCGCTTGAGCACGGCGAAGTGACCGTTGCTGCGGTCCGGGTGGGCGACGACGCCCGGCATGCTCGCCTCGACGAGACGGGTGATCCGTGGGTCGGCGTCGACCCAGGCGATCTCCGGGGCGCGCTGGGTCACGTAGTGGATCTGGCACACCCGTTCGTTCCCGGCGTCGTCGTGCGTCCACCACGTCGCCGGGGTGTCCGGGGTCGAGTCGGCTTCGAGCCGGGCGACCGCCGCGTCGATCTCCCCCACCTCGGCAGGTGTGAACACTCCCCGGACGACCGCGAACCCGAAGCGGGCGACGTGCGTTCCGATCGTCGCGTCGTCATCGTGGTCGAACGTGAACGTGCGCTCGGCCTCCACGACGTCGACGCTCTCCGGATCGAACACCGCACGTCCCTGGTACAGAGCGCGGATCGCCGCCTCCCAGTCGTCGAAGCGCGCGTAGGAGCCGCGCTCGAAGGTCAACGTCCCGCTGACCTGTGCGCCGGGGACGGTGCGCAGCTCGTGGTGGAAGTCGGAGAACGCCTGCTGGTCGGAGAACCGCACGACGAGCGTCGCGGCGTCGACGACGCCGCGGGTGATCCGCAACGGATCCCCAGGCCACAGCGTGACGGCTTCGTCGTCTACGACGAGCGCCAGCGGTCCGAGCCCGTCGGTGGCCCGACCGGCGAGCGCCAGCCGGACCGGGTCGATCGCGTCGTGTGCCTTGCGCAGCGTCACCAGCGGGAAGCGAGCGGAGAGATCGGCGAAGGCCATGTCAGATCCCTTTCATCCCGTCGCTCCGACGTCTGGACAGACCAGCGTTCAGCTGGGAGTCGTGACCCATCCTGCCAGCAGCTGGTTGAGAGCGTCGCTTCCGGATCTCCTTGTTGTGGAGGCCTCTCGGCGTGCTGAGCCGAAGAGAGCGTCACGATGCACCACTACTCTCCGCGTCGTCCGGCGTGTACCCCACAGGAGGGTTCCATGAGCACCACCAGCCGTCTCGTCGTCTCTCCCGCTGCCGGCTCGCTCGGTGCCGTCGTCGAAGGCATCGATCCCGCCGCCGAGCTTGCCGACGAGCAGGTGGCCGAACTGCGAGCCCTGCTGCTCGAACACATGGTGCTCGTGTTCCCGGGCCAGCACCTCGACGACGATGCCCAGCTCCGCTTCACCCTGCGCTTCGGCGACCCGTACATCCACCCCATCGCCCGGGCGATGGGTCACACCGAGGTCCGCTGCGGCCACATCGTCGACGACGCCGACCACCCGCCGTTCCAGGACCAGTACCACACCGACGTGTCGTGGGACGTCCATCCGCCGACCATCGGCACGCTGCGGATGATCGAGCGTCCCGTGCGTGGCGGCGACACGATCTTCTCGAACATGGCCAAGGCCTACGACGAGCTCTCCGAGGTGATGAAGGGCTGCATCGACGGCCTCACCGCGTGGCACGACATGGGGGATCAGAAGACCTTCCGCAACAAGTCGGGTGACGCCGCCACCGACGCCGCGCAGGAACTGATGCCGGGCGCGGTGCACCCCGTCGTGCGCGTCCAC
>CAZQEJ010000035.1:1692-16744 GCA_964592165.1 uncultured Ilumatobacteraceae bacterium
GTCGCCCTGCTCGCCCAGCTGGTCGGGATCGACAGCGTCAACCCGGGTCTCGTCGACGGGGCGGCGGGCGAGGTGGTGATCGCCGAGGCGTTGCGCGCCCGTCTCGAGCGCAACGGGTTCGCGACCACGATCGTCCACCCCGGCGGCACCACTGGCCGCCCGAGCGTCGTGGCCATCCCGGCGACCGCGGTCGAGGGCCCGACGGTGGTCCTCAACGGGCACCTCGACACCGTCGGGGTCGCCGGGATGCGCGACCCGTTTCACCCACGCATCGACGGGGATCGCCTCTACGGGCGTGGGGCCGCCGACATGAAAGGCGGCGTCGCCGCGCTGGTCGTCGCCGCCGAACATGTCGTGGCCGCGGGCGTGCCGATCCGGCCGGTGCTCGCCCTCGTCGCCGACGAAGAGGACGCGAGTCAGGGGAGTGAAGCGGTCATCGACGCGCTCGCCGATCTCGGCGTCAGGCCCGACGTGTGCCTCATCGCCGAGCCGACCGACCTGGCGCTGAGCCGCTCACAACGCGGGTTCGGTGTCGCCAGGGTGACGTTCGTCGGGCGCGCCGCGCACAGCTCGCAGGCCGAGCGGGGGATCAACGCGATCACCCATCTGGGTCGCCTGTTGCACGCCGTCGACCAGCGCGCCCCGGCGGTGCGCGCCGCGGGCGGCGACCTGATGGTCACCGTCGTCCGAGGCGGGAGCTCACCGTTCGTCATCCCCGACGGTGCCGAGTGCATCGTCGAGATGCGCACACCACCCGACCGTCCGGGAACCGACGTCCTCACTGAGATCGACGCGCTCCTCGAACCGGCCTGGCAGGCGACGACCACCCTGCTCGTCGCTCGCGACGGGTGGCGGCTGCACACCGACGGCCCCGCCGCCCGGCTCGCCGCCCTCCTCGGTGCCCAGCTCTCCACAGGTCCGACGTTCGACGCGCCGTACTGGATGGAAGCCCCGTTGTGGGAACACCTCTGCCCGACGGTGATCTGCGGCCCGAACGGAGGCGGGATGCACTCGGTGGAGGAGTGGGTCGACCTCCGCCAGGTACGGGCGTTCACCCGTGCCCTCGTGCGCGTGTTGGCGGAGTGGCCGAACGCTGCTCGCTGAGGGCGGCCAAGCTCTCCCCGATGCCGACCGACCCCCGCCACCTGCGCGGCGACGCTCCGCTGCTCGACGCGTGGCTCCGCTTCCACGAGGACGTCCCTACCCCGTTCACGATCCCCGGTCACAAGCAGCGGCACGATCTCGTCGGTGACGTCGTCGCCGGTGACGTCCCCCTCTACGCCGGCCTGGACACGATGAAGCTGACCACGGCGGTGCTCGCTGATGCCGAGGCTCGGGCGGCGAAGCTGTGGGGCGCGGACGTCTGCCGCTTCTCGACCGGCGGAGCGACCCACGCCAACCAAGCACTTGCTCTCGCTGTCGCCGGTGACGGCGACGAGGTGATCGTCAGCCGCACGCTGCACCGCTCGTTGTTCCTCGGCCTCGTCCTCGCCGGCCTCCGCCCAGTGTGGGTTCGTCCCGAGACCGACCCGCACACTGGGCTCCCTCTCGGTGTCTCCCCGGCGTCGGTGCGAGCCGCGCTGGCGCGGCACCCACGGGCGCGTGCCGTATTCGTCGGGGATCCGTCCTACGTGGGGACCGTCGGCGACGTCGCCGGCGTGGCCGCCGTCGCCCACGCCCATGGCATCCCGCTCGTCGTCGACGCCGCGTGGGCGCCGCACTTCGGCTTCCACCGCGCGCTTCCGCGCCACGCGCTCCACCTCGGCGCCGACGCGATCGTGACCAGCGCGCACAAGGGCCTCCCCTCCCTCAACCAGGCCGCTGTGCTCCTCGCCCGCACCGAGCGCCTCGACCCCGCGCGCCTCGACGCCGGGTTCGAGGCGACGGCGACGACCAGCCCGGCCGGTTCGATCCTGGCGAGCACCGACGCCGCCCGGGCGCTTCTCGCCCGTGACGGGGAACGGTTGCTCGGGCAGGCGATCGACGCGGTGCGCCACGCCCGCGCCCGCCTCGCACCGATCGACGGGCTCGTCGTTCTCGACGGGCCGCACGTCGATCCGCTCAAGCTCACCCTCGTCCTCGCCGGCACCGGGGCCGACGGCAACGCGATCGAGCGCGACCTGCTCGGCGCGGGGATGCCCGTCGAGTCGGCCGACCGCGACGTGATCGTCGCCGTCGTCACCCTCGCCGACACGCCGGACACGATCGGCCGCTTCACCGAAGCGCTCAGCGCGGCGATCGAGCGGCACCGTTCGTCGCCGAGGCCGATCGTCCGCGCCGCGCCCTACGCCGTCGACCCGGTGACGGTGATCTCTCCCCGGGAGGCGTTCTTCGCCCCAACCGTGCGCCTGCCCCTCGGCGATGCCGTCGGTCGTGTGAGTGCAGAGCTGGTCGCGCCGTACCCGCCCGGCATCCCGGTGGTCGCCCCCGGCGAACGCCTCAGCGCCGAGGTGGTTGCCGCCCTCGAGGGGGGACGAGCCGCCGGCGTCCGCATCGCCTACGCCGCGGACCCGACGCTGCGCACCGTGCGGGTCGTCGATCACAGGGTCACCGTGATCCCCTCGGCTCCGGGTGCCGGCAACTCGAGCACGTAGCCGTGATCGGCAGCGGGGTGGTCGGCGGTGAACGACGCCCAGCGATCGCTGCCACGGCAGTTTCCGGGGGTCGGCGGTGCGCCCGCCACGGTTGGTGGACCGTTCGGCGGAAGACGGGGATGGTACGTTGCCGGACCGGATCGGACCTGGGGGTGACCGGTGCGGCGAACGACTCGGAGGATGGCGGTCAGCGTGCTCGCGCTGGCAGTCACGGCGTGCGCGAGCGGCGGCGGTTCCGATGCAGCACGTTCGAGCACGACGGGTGCCCCGGCGGCGACCACCGCGGCTGGAACGTCGCCGGCGCCGGCGGCGACGACCGGGGTGGCGCCGCCAACGGCGAAGCCGACGGGCGACGCGGGCGAGCTCGGGGTCGGGCGCGTCGAGCTGACCTTCACCGACACGAGCCGCCCGACCCCGGCCAGCCGCGACCAACCGGCGACCGACTCGCGCGTGCTCGACACCGTGGTCTGGTACCCGACCGGCGGAACCGGCCCCTACGCGCTCGTCGTGTTCGCCCATGGCCTGGGCGGCGATCCGGAGAACATCGCCGACCTTGCCGGAGACTGGGTCCGTGCCGGGCTGGTCGTCGCCGCGCCGTACTTCCCGCTGTCGCGTCGCGACCACCCCGGCGGGCCCGACGCCGGTGACGTCCAGAACCAGACCGGCGACGTGAGATTCCTGATCGACGAGCTGACAGCCCCGCTCGACCCGGCGTCTCCTCTGGCGGGGATGATCGATGGTGGTCACGTCGGGCTCTCCGGGCACTCCAACGGAGCGATCACGACCCTCGGGGCCACCGCGCACACGTGTTGCCGGGACACGCGCATCGACGCGGCGATCGAGATCGCCGGCAGCCCGGCACCGTTCGCCGGGGGTGACTACGACTTCGCCGATGCGCCGCCGTACATGATCGTCCATGGCAGCCAGGATCCGCTCGTCAACTACTCCAACGCGATCACCGTGTACAACTCGCTGGTCGGGCCGAAGGTGCTGGTGACGATCGACGGTGGAGGGCACGAGGCCGGGCTGGGTGCGAAGAGCCCCGGCCACGATGCCGTCGCCGCCGCGACGGTCGACTTCTGGCGGGCGTTTCTCCTCGGAGACGACGAGGCGCTGGCCCGGCTGACGGCGGCAACGACGGACGACCCGTCGGTGAGGATCGACGCCGGGACCGAGCCCGGTTCGACGGCGACGGTGGCCACCGTCGCCCCCGCCACCGACCGGAAGGTGGACATCAGCCCGACGATCGACCTGACCGGCGGTCAGCTCGTCACCGTGACCTGGAGCGGCCTGCTGCCCGGCGGAACGATCAACATCGTCCAGTGCTCCCAGGGTGGCACCGAGGGCGCGGCGACGTGTGATCTGACCGCTGGGGTGATCCTCCACCCCGACCCGGCCGGCTCCGGAACGATCCAGCTTCCGATCGTCGTCGGCGCGGTGGGCAATGGACGTTGCGAGACGGGGATCACCGACTGCGTGATCGTCGTCAACGACTCGGGTCTCCCCGATCCCGAGGCGACGATCCGCATCCCCCTCACCTTCGCCTCCTGACCACTCCGGCCACTCGACGGCCTCGACTCTCGCGTCGCCCGGATGCGTGCGGACGTCGTGAATCCAGCGGATCGGGCCCTCGTTATTCTGCGCTCCATGCGAGCCGGTGACCCGTCATGATCGCGGATCTCGAGGTGGTCGGCGAGCGCGTCGCCCGCTGGCTCGCCGAGCGGTACCCGGATCGCGCCCCGGTCGAGGTCGGTTCGCTGACGCGTTCCGACGGGGGGTATTCGAACATCACGATCCTCGGCGAGGCGCACTGGTCCGCGGCCGGCCCGCCCGATCCGCTTCCGTTCGTGCTGCGCGTCCAACCCGACGCCGCCTCGGTCTACCCCGACTGCGACGTCGCCCGTCAATACCGGGTGATGGCCGCCCTCGCGGGCAGCGCGGTGCCCGTGCCCGCCCTGCTCGGCCTGGAGAACGACCCCACGTTGCTCGGCGCGCCGTTCTTCGTGATGGAACGCATCGCCGGCCGGGTGCCGAGCGAGAACCCGCTGTATCACCTCGAAGGCTGGTTCCACGACCTACCCGAAGCGGACCTGCGTGCGCATTGGTTCAGCGGGATCGACACGATCGCCGCGGTCGCCCGCATCGACGTGAACGAGCGTGGCCTGGAGTTCCTCGCGCCGCTCGACGGGCGGACGTCCATCGCCCGCCAGCTCGACTACTACCGCGACGCGCTGGCCTGGGCCGAGGAACTCGGCCGCCCCTACCCCCACCTTCACCGCGCCTGGGGCTGGCTCGTCGCCGAACAACCCACCGACGAGCCGTTGACCCTCAGCTGGGGCGACGCGAAGCTCGGCAACTGCGTGTACTGCGACGGGCGGGTCGTCGGCGCGCTCGACTGGGAGCAGGCCACCTTGGCGAGCCCGGTGGATGACCTCGCCTGGTGGCTGATGCTCGACGACTCGCTGAGCACCGGTTACGGGGTGCCGCGCCTCGCCGGCTTGCCCGGACGGGAGGAGACCGTCGCCCACTGGGAACGGGTGAGCGGGTTCGAGGCCACCGAGCTCCCCTACTACGACGTGTTCGCCGCCTGGCGGATGGCCTACGTGATGGCTCGTATCGGCACGGTGTTCACAGAGCGCGGCTGGGTGCCGCGAGAAGCGGAGATGGACGTGAACAACGGAGGCGCCACGCTGCTCGCCCTGCACGCCGCACGGTTGGGGTTCTAGGGCGATGGCCGGGGGAAGCATCGGACCGCTCGTCGCTGCCGACGAGCACTTCGACCATCAGATCGTCGACACGCACGCCACCGTGCTGCACAGCGACCTGGCCTGGACGGAGAAGGTCTGCGGCATGGCCTGCACCCGCGACGGTTCGGTGTCGGTCAACTTCGGCTTCGGCAAGTACACGAACCGCAACGTCGTGGACGGCTACGGCGGGGCGAGCCGCGGCGTCGAGCAGTGGACGGTGAGAGCGAGCCGTGAGTTGGCCCGTGATCCCGACCACATCGACGTCGGCCCGTTGCGCTACGAGGTGCTCGAGCCGTTGCGTCGCGTACGCGTCGCGCTCGAGCGGAACGACGTGCAACCCGTCGCGTTCGAGCTCGAACTGATCGGCAGCGTCCCCTGCGCGCTCGAAGAGCGCGAGGACCGGCGCACGCTGACCGGCTACCGGCGCAGCGCGGATCAGATCCGCTACCACCAGGTAGGTGTGGCCCGCGGCTGGGTGGAGCTCGCCGGCGAGCGGATCGAGGTCACGCCCGAGAGCTGGCTGATGACTCGCGACCACTCCTGGGGCGTGCGTCCCGCGGTCGGCGTGCCGTTGACCGACCTGCAGCCCGACCCGATGGACGCTCATCCGCCGCGCGTGCTCGCCGTGTGGAACCCGCTGCACTTCCGTGCCGATCGCGACGCGAGCGACTTCGCTTTCTCTCAATACTACTTGCTCTACGCCGGCGAAGGTTGGCGGCACGAGATCGCCCAAGGTGCGTTCGAACACGCCGATGGCCGCCGTGAGCCCGTGGCGCGCATCGAGCCCCGTCTGCGTTTCGACCCGCGCAACAAGCGCCTCCTCGGCGGTGAGTTCGCCCTGACGATGGCCGATGGCAGCGCTCGCTCGCTGAGCGTCGAGGTTCTCGGTGGGACCGGCTTCCACCTCGGTGCCGGCCTGTATCACGGCTTCGACGGCAAGTACCACGGTCAATGGCGAGGACCGTTGGTCGTCGAAGGGGAGTACTTCGCCGACTGCTCGTCGCCCGAGAGCGTGGCCCGACTCAACCAGTTCCGCGACTGCCTGATCCGCGTCCGTGACTCGGCGACAGGTGCGACCGGTGTCGGCAACTGCCAGACCTGGGTCCAGGGGCGTTGGCCCGAACTCGGCCTGCCCGAGGGTTGACGCCGCGCCGAACGTGCTCGGGCGGATCGTCGAGCGCGGTCACGCTCGTCGCCGCCATCCTCGGGTTCTTCGTGATCACGTTCGATGCGGTCGTCGTCAACGTCGCCCTGCCATCGATCAGCGACGACTTCGCCTCGGGGATCACCGGGTTGCAGTGGGTCGTCGACGGCTACACGTTGATGTTCGCCGCCCTGTTGCTCTGGTCCGGGGCGCTCGCCGACCGCGTCGGTGCCCGGAGTGCGTTCGCCGTCGGTCTCGGCGTGTTCGTCGCCGCATCGGTGGCCTGCGCTGCGGCGCCGTCGTTGGCCGTGCTGATCGTCGCCAGGTTCGTCCAGGGCTCGGCCGCGGCCGTGATGATGCCGTCGTCGATGGCCTTGCTCGGTCAGGCCTACGAGGATCCGGTCCTCCGCGCCCGGGCCGTCGCCATGTGGGCGATGGGCGGTGCGCTGGCGTCGTCGACCGGCCCTGTGCTCGGGGGGCTGCTCACGCTGGTCAGTTGGCGGTTGATCTTCGTCGTCAACGTGCCGGTCGGAGCCGCGGCCATGTGGCTCACCAGCCGGATCGCGCCGTCGCCGCGTCGCCGGGTGCCCTTCGACTGGTTCGGGCAGGCGAGCGGGATCGTGGCCATGTCGGCCCTCACCTACGGCGTGATCGAGGGAGGCGCCGTGGGGTTCGACGCCCCCCAGGTGGTGGGAGCGATCGCTCTCGCCGGTGTCGCCTCGGTCGCTTTCGTCGTCGTCGAGTCCCGCGTGGCCCATCCGATGGTCCCGCTGCGCCTGTTCGGAGTGCAACCGGTGCGTGCGTCGATCATCGTCGGGTTCGCCTTCGTTGTCGGTTACTGCGGGCTCCCGTTCGTGATGAGCCTCTACCTCCAGCAACTCCGGGGCCTGTCAGCGTTCCGCGCCGGATTGGTCTTCGTCCCGATGATGGTCAGCGGGAGCGTCGTCACGCCGTTCAGTGCGCGGATCGCCGAGCGTTTCGGTGCTCGCCGGGTGATCACGCTCGGGCTCGTCGTCCTCGCGCTCGGGCAGGCGATGTTCCTCGTGATCAGCGAGACGACGCCGATCACGGGTCTCGCGCTGATGATGATCGTCGTCGGCCTCGCCGGGCCCCTGACGATCCCGCCGATCACCGCGGTCCTGCTCAACAGCGTGCCGAACCACGAGGCCGGAACCGCGAGTGGGGTGTTCAACACCGGTCGGCAGATCGGCGGAGCCCTCGCCGTCGCCGTGTTCGGTGGGCTGATCGGTTCCGACGTCGATCTCGGCGGTGTCCGTCTCAGCGTGTCGATCGCCGCGCTCGTCGCGCTCGCCGCGGCGGCGAGCGCGGCACGACTTCCCCGCGTCGTCAGGGATCGTCACTGAGCGGATGGCACCTCGTTCGGTCAGCCTCCCGGCACTCCGAGGATGCACGCGCTGACGCGGCGTTCGAGCGGTGCGGCGAGGGGGAGGTCGGACATCGCCCGCTCGACGTCGCCCAGCGGCAGGGGCGTTGCCAGGAGGCGCTGCTCGATGTCGGCGAGGACGACGTAGGGAGCGCGCCGTCTGACCACTCGTTCGGCCTCGAGCAGCGGAGCGACGAGCTCCAGCCAGCGCTGGGCGACGAGATACGGGTCAGGGACGGCGTGGTCGTCGGCGGGAGAGGCGAAGCGCGCCAGCGCCCGCCAGCGCTCCGCGTCGGCGGGTGCGCTCCGCCGATCCTCGTCGGCGGCCCAGCGTGTCGTGACACTCCGCATCTGGGCGAGCGCCCGGCGCATCCGCCGGGGGAGGAGTCGGCGTTCGACGCGGTCAGCCTGGGTGAGGAACACGTTGAGGGCACGGTCGGCCTCTTCGTCGAACGACCGGCTCGGGGGATCGCCGGCCAGCAGGGTGCGCAGGCGGTCGCTGATCTCGTCGAGCTCGACGGTCACCTGCTCGCCCACCGATCCCTCGAGCAGCAGCCAGCGTGGCGCGCCGTGGGCAGTCCCCGCGATGGCGAAGAACGCCCACGGTCCGGCCGATCGGATCGGACTGACGCGGGCGGTCACCCGGTGGGAGATGCGCCGGTACTCGTCGTAGACGGATGGGACGATCAGCGCTCCCCGTCCGCTGATCAGGCGGCGCACGGGGTCGAGCGCGTCGCGGATCCCGTCCCAGGTCTCGGCGTCGGCCGATTCGAACTGGGCGATCCGCTCGTCGAGGTCGACGATCGTGTCGGCCGGGCTCGACAGGTCGGGCATCGGCAGGTTGGAGCCGAGCAGGGCACTGCTCTCCGCGGCGCGCTCGGCGAGCAACTCGTTGGCCCGGGTGGCGAAGGCCTCGCCGTCGCGCGGCCACCACGCTTCGATCGAGTCGTGCGGGCTGTCCATCCGGTCGACGCGGCCCACCCGCTGCTCGGCGACGCGCAACGTCGTCGGCAGGTCGAGGTGGACGATCGCCGACGCTCCCTGCAGGTTCAGGCCTTCGTTCATCGCATCGGAGCAGAGCGCGATCGCCGTTTCCTGCGACGTGCGGGCGAACAAGCGCTCGACGGTGTCGCGGTTCGTCCGGCTCTCCCCGGTCGCCACGACGACTCTCCGTCCCGTGCCCTCGAGCATCGGGGCGAGGGCGCTCAACGTGATCAGGTGATGATCGAAGGCGAGAACACGTGAGTGCACCGCGGCGAGATCGGCGAGCAACCGTGCCTTGCGTCGCTCGCGGGCGGGGCTCAGCGTGCCTGCTGCTTCGAGCATCGCCTCGTACACGGCGCGCTCCGCGAGGCAGCGCTCCTGCCACCTCTCCGGATCGGTGAGCCAGGCGGGGGTCTCGCACTGCAGGGCGATCTCCGGCGGGCCCTCCTCGGCGCGGCGGGCGAGACGCTCGATCACGTTCCCGGTCGGCTTGCCCTTGAACGACGCCGGCAGACCGAACCGTTGCGCCGCTTCTGCCGTGCCTGCGAGGTGTTCGACAAGCGCGGCGCGCGACGAACGCATCGCCCCCAGGACGTGATGGGCGGCGAGCCCCTTCGTCGAGGCGAGCCGGAACTGCAACCAGCGCTCGTCGGTGTACTCGTGGCGGAGAGCCCGGGGGACGCTGATCGTCGTCTCCAACTGGGCCACGCCGGTGAGCGATCCACTCAGATCACGGATCTGCCGGGCGGCACGTTCGTCGTCCGGCGTCTCCCCCGTGTCGTAGGCCCGCGCCTCGTGGCGTGGGTAACGGCACACCCGGCCAGTGCCGGGATCCCGGTACGCGTCGGGCTCCCGGTCGACGAGCTGGTTCAGCGCGCTCTTCGTCCGTCGCACCGTGAAGCGTTGGATCTCCCGCCGCAGCCGTTCCTGCTCTGCGCTTGACAACGCGGCATCGGCACCGCGCCGGCGATCGAGCCGCTCCAGCACGGCGAGCGTCTCGTCGTCGAAGTTGTCCGCGCCGAGCAGACCGACGAGCTGGAGGAGGTCCGCCGCGCCGCGGTTGATCGGCGTGGCGGTGAACAGCAGGACATGGTCGGCGAGGCTGTCGCGCACCTGCCGGGTGCGGTTCGTGTCCCGGCTGAGGAAGTTGTGCGACTCGTCGACGGCGAGGATCTGCGCCTGGCGGACCGCCTCCTCCTCGGCTCGCGGCCCGCCGATCGCGCTGCGGCTGAGCAGACCGTGGGAGACCGTGTTGATCGTCAGGCCGCAGGACACCGCTTCCCGGTACCAGATGTTCTCCACGGCCGGGGGGCAGACGAGGACGGTCAGGTCGCGCCGGACGCGACCCGTGCTCCACAGCCGGTCGCGCACGGCGCGCACGAGATGGGCGCCCATCCGTGTCTTACCGGAACCGGTCGCGTCGGCGACGAGGACGCTGCCGACGTTCTCCGCGATCCACAGGGCCTGGGCGATGCCGACGATCTGGGAGGGCCACAGCCGCCTGCCTGCCGCGTCGGCGGCGAGGTAGCGCGCCGCCCACTCGCCCTCGAGCAGGTCGGCGCAACCGCGGGCGAGCGCTTCTTGCCAGGAGACGAACTGCAGCAACGACATCAACAGGGCGCGGAACCGTTCGTCCCAAGAGGCCCCGATGCTCCACAGGTTCTCGGCGATCTGGGTGAGCTCGTCGTAACGCCGCGCCTCCGTGGCGCGCTCGAAGCGAGCGTTCGCCTCGATCTGATCGGCGAGCCCGGCGCGGGTGAAGTTGCTCGAACCGACGCTCGCCGCGTCACCGCCGACGTACACCTTGGCGTGCAGGCGCGTCCGGCCGTGGACGAAACGGACCTGCAACCGACCGGCGTCGAGGACGCCGATCGTCCGCAGCACCTTGGCCGACGAGCGCAGGGAGACGCCATGCTCTTCGAGCCAGTAGCGCTGGACCTCCTCGGTGAACGCCGCCTCGGCGGAGGCGAAGCTCGATCGTTCCGTGGAGAACGGCTCCGTGCCGAGGAGGACGCGCACCGTGCCCCGGTGCCCGCGCTCGTCCCAGGTGGCGATCATCTCGATCAACTCCCCGATCGAGGAGAAGCCGGCGACGACGAGCGGATCGGAGGAGCCGACCAAGTCAGCCCACACCTGGCGGCGGACGTGGTTGGCCGCGTGGTTGACCGGGAACCGTGCGGGATCAGGCCACGCCCGCCCGGCGAGCGTCTCGGGCAGGTACGACGTCGGATCGACGGAGAACAGGTCCGGGGGAGTGGTGCCGCCGCCTGCCGCTCGTCGGGGTCGCGCCATCGTCAGGCCCGCTCCGCCCGCGCCGGACGCCCGTGGCGCGGATCACGAGCGATCGATGGCCCGGACGCTGTTGCCATGGGCACAGTGTCTACCCGCCGGGCACTGGCACGTTCGACCGGTGGGCCCCACGCCGTCGCCTCTACGCTCGGATGCGGTGCCACCGAGGGCACGGGTGACCGGTCCCGGTCGGCTCCGGCTGTAGTGACGCACGAGACCGAGATCGGAGGCCTTCTGATGGCTGAGACTGGTGGTGGAGCGAAGCTCTCCCTCGATGCGGTGTCCCACGGGATGTCGGGCACGCATCAGATCTTCCGGCGCGAGTTCCGCCTGATGCCCGGGTTGATCGAACACGTCGGCGACGGTGATGCTCAGCGCGCCGAGGTGCTCGCCACGTACGTCCGGCTCCTGCTCGACCTCGTCCACGTCCATCACGAGGCCGAGGAACGGTACCTGTGGAACCTCCTCCCCGAGCGCGCCCCACAGGACCGCCAGATCGTCGACACGATGCTCGAGCAGCACGCGTCGGTCGCCGAGCTGGCCACGGCGATCACCAATGCACTGACCGCGTGGACCAAGGGCCCGACGAGCGCATCGGGTCAAGCGGTCAACGCGGCGATCGCCGCCTTCGCCTCGACCCTGGTCGCACACGCCGATCTCGAAGAGCGGACCACGGTGCCGTTGATCACCCGCGAGCTGACGCCTGAAGAGTGGGGTGCGTTCGTCGGCTACGCGACGACGGCGATGCCCGAAGAGGTGCGCCCCACGGTGATGGGCATGCTCCTCGAGGACATGCCCTACGCCGAGCGCGAAGCGTTCCTCTCCCGCCTGCCCGCACCCGTCGCCGAACGGATCCGGACCACCGGTGCGGAGGCCTACGCGCAGTACACGGCGACGATCCGCGCCGCCTGAACCCGCGTCACCGTCCGGTCGGCGGCCGGGCCTTCCACAGCCCGAGCGCGGGGTTCGGGACGTAGAAGAACTCGCCACCGGCCCGGTCGCGGCGCGGACCCGCCACCGCGCCGGCGTCGCTCCCGAGCGGGTCGAGCCCGAGCGCGTCGAGGGTCTCGCCCAACGCGCGCCACTCGTAGCCGGCTGACTCGACCTCGTCGCGGCTCAGACCGCCCGCCTGAGGATCCGTGCAGTACACGATGCGGAAGCGCCCTTCGCTGCTGCCGTGGATCAGGTGCGCTGCCGCGCCGAGGTTGGCGGCGAGCTGCGCGTCGGCGGCAACGGCGGCGAGGGCAGTCGCTGTTCCCCGGTAACCGTGGCGGCGGATCAGCTCGTCGATCAGTGCGTCCTCACCGAAGCGGCGCACCGCGGGGGCGAGGACGAGCAGTTCGCCCCCGCCGGCCATCACCATCCGAGTTCGGTAGATCGCCTTGTTCCCCAGCCAGGTGCTGTGGAACTCGACCGGGTCGAGCCAACACGCGACCCGTTGCAGCGGGCGGTCGAGGACCGTGATGTTGGCCTCGGCGGCGAGCGCAGCCGCGGCCCGGTACGCCGCTCCGCCGCTGTGCGCCGTGCCGCCGCGACCGGTGAACAGACCGCGCAGGATCCGCCGATCGCCCGCGTCCTCGACGACGGTGAGGATCCAGGACACGTCGACGAGCGGTGCGACGAACCGGTCGAACGCCGCGTCGACCACGTCGCGCACGGGGCTCGACGCCTCGCCCATCAACCGCTCCATCCCGCTCACCGCGCCGATGAAGTGTGAACGGTGGATCGTCGCCGCTCCGCCGAGGCCGATCACGACGTTCTTCGTGAAGTTGGCCATGCCGATCACCTCGTGGGGCACGACCTGACCGATGGAGACGACGACGTCCCACCCGTCGAAGATCTGCCGGTCGACGGCGACGTCGAGCGCCTCGGTCACCTGCCCGCCGGTGAGCACGCCGATCTCGTCGGCGGTGATCGTGCCCAGTTCGGTGAGCCCCCCGCGCCAGTCGTGGACGAGGTACGCGCCGTCGGGGATGCCATCGCCGAACATCGCCCGGCGCTGCGCGCCGCCCATCGCCACGTGCGTGCCCAGGGCGGGAAGCACGGCCACTTCGCAGCCTGCAGCCCGCAACCGGGTGAACAACCGCGCCGTGATCTCCCCCGCGTAGGAGTGCAGCCGGGTGTGATCCGGGGGGACGAGCACGACGCGGCGGGCGCGTCCGGCGATCTGCCGTGCGGTCTCGTCCACGGCGCCGGCGAGCTCCTCGGGTCCGATGTCGGCGGTGGGCCCACCGAAGGCCAGGTCGGGCGTTGTGCCGAAGCCGGTGGGCAGTGCGCCGATCTCGGCGGTGATCCGCGCCACCTTGTCCTCCACGCCACCGGTGTCGTCCACGGTGAGCACGTCGGTCTCGTCCGGCGCGGGGGGTTCGAGGGCGGCGAACTGCCCGCCGACCATCGACGCACCCATGTAGTGGCCGCTGCGGGCGGTGATCCGCGCCGTGGCCGTCGCCGCGTCGATCGTCAGGTGGGCGAAACGCACCCCCAACGCCTGGCGGAGCATGTCCCGGTAGCGCCGAGCCAGCGCCGAGCAGGCGACGACGACGGACGCCTCGTCGCGCAGCACCTCGCGCACCCGGGCGAGCCACGGCCAGCGATCGGCGTCGTCGAGGGGGATCCCGGCCGCCATCTTGTCGACGTTCGCCGCGGGGTGGAGATCGTCGCCGTCGACGAAGCGGCACCCCCACCGCTCGGCGAGAGCGCGACCGATCGTCGTCTTGCCCGATCCGGCGACACCCATGACGACGACGCGCATCGTCGCTCCTGGCGCTCGCTCAGCCGAGCAGGCTCACTTCGGCAGGGGGCTGTAGAACACCAGGCCGTTGCCCTTGTGGTCGTAGACGACGGCGCGCCGCTCGTGTTCGTCGTTGTACGGACCCTTGACGATCGCCCCCCCGTTCGCCTCGATCGCCGCCGCGGCCGCATCGACGTCGTCGGTCTTGATCCCGGGGACGACCTTGCCGGGCATCGGATGGTCGATCGATGTCGCCAGGGCGAGGGTCACCGACCCCCCGTCGAGGGCGGCGAAGTGCGAGCCGTCGCGGAACTTGAGCGGCATGCCCAGGGTCTCGTTGTAGAAGCGGATCGACTCGTCGAGATCGTCGGTGGACAAGATGACCATCTTCACGTCGAACGTCGCCATCGGTGCTCTCCCTCGTGATCGGCAGGCCGGGTCCCGGCGAGATCATCGCGCCCGGCCCGGTGTGCCTCCATGTTGCCCGGGTGTGGCCGGGATCAGACCGCCCCGCCGGGCGCGTCGCCCGGCGCCGGCTCGTCGATCAGGCGGGCCAGGGCCGCTCCGAGGACGAGGTCGTCGACGCGGCCAAGCGCGTTCATCCGGATGTCGCCACGCCGGTCGACGAGGACGAGGCTCGGCGTTCCCTGCAACCCGTAGCGGGTCATCGTCACCGGCATCCCCCGGGGGATGCGGTGATTGTCGACGCCGACGGGGAACCCGATCCGGTACTCGTAGAGGAACGCCTCCAGTGCGGTGGGAGTCATCGCCTCGTGGTGCTCGAACACCGTGTGCAGGCCGATCAGCGTGACGTCGCCGCCGAACGTAGCGGCGACCCGCTGCGCCTGGGGCAGGCCGTGGCTGACGCATCCCGGGCAGAGCATCTGGAACGCCTCGATCACGACGACCTGGCCGCGCAGACCTTCCAGGCTGATCGGAGCGGGCGTGTTGAACCACTGGGACACGTCCCACGCCGGGGCGGCCAACCCCGGATTCATCATCTGCATGTAGTCATCATGCACACGATCCGGCACGATGCGGCTCGACACACGGCGGGTTCGCTCCGAGGCCCGGCCGCCGGGTAGGAGCTGTGGACACGTGAGCGCATTCCTGATCAGCGTGGCGGTGATCTTCGTCGCCGAGCTCGGCGACAAGAGCCAGCTCATGGCCCTCACGTTC
>CAZQEJ010000035.1:16754-22842 GCA_964592165.1 uncultured Ilumatobacteraceae bacterium
GCCACCCGCTTCCGCACCGTCCCGGTGCTGATCGGGATCACCGTGGCGACCGCCGTCGTCCACGCCGTGTCGGTCGTCGTCGGGGCGGCGATCGGGGCGACGATCCCGACGCGACCGGTGACGATCGTCGCCGCGGCCGCGTTCATCGGCTTCGGGCTGTGGACGTTGCGCGGTGACGAGTTGAGCAGCGACGACGAAGCCAGGGCGGCGTCGGTCTCGGCGCGCAACACGATCCTCGCGGTGGGCACCGTGTTCCTCCTCGCCGAGCTCGGCGACAAGACGATGCTGGCGACGGTCACCTTGGCGACCAAGGAGGGGCTGCTCGGAACCTGGCTCGGCTCGACCGTCGGGATGGTCGCCGCCGACGCGTTGGCGATCGTCGTCGGCCGTCAGCTCGGGGCACGCCTGCCGGAACGGACGATCAAGATCGGCGCGGCGATCGCCTTCTTCGTCTTCGCCGGGATCCTCCTCGTCGAAGCGTTGTGAGAGACGGCGACCTGGATCCCGCTGGCGGTCTGCCGGCGGTGGTCACTCACCGGCCGGCCGGCGGCGGAGTGCAACGAGGGCCGTGCAGACCGTGACGAAGACCGCCAGGATCTGGAAGCCTCGGATGATCCGCTCGACGTCGAGAGCGGGTCGCCAACGCAGCTTGCCCTCGCGCATCTCGTAGACACCGAGCGGGCGAACCCCGAGGGCGTAACCGGTGCCGAACCCTCGCCCTCCGGCATCTCCCGGGCCGGTGCCTTCACCGCCGCCCCCCCCGCCGCCCCCGCTGATCCGCCCGACCGGGACGATTGTCGCCCCGCCGGCCGTGATCGGATCACCGAAGATCCGCCGGACGGTGAGCGCGTCGCGCGTCCCCCGGATCTCGGTGAGCAGACCCGATTGGGTGTCGTTCTCGGCGGTCGTCATCGCTCCTCCTTCACGTGCCGGCTCGGGCGAGGACGGTCGTGACCATGTAGTCGACGAATTCCTCGGGCTGCTCCCACAGCGGGCGATGCCCCGAGGTGGCGAGGAACGTGACGTCCTTGATCGGGGCGCCGAGCGTCGGGTACCACTCGTCGAACACCTCCGCCCGGCCGCCCGCCTCGTGCGCGCCCTGGACGAAGAACACGGGAACGGCGAGCTCGGTCGCCGTACGGCGGAAGTCGATCTCCTGCAGCTGGGGATACACGACGCTGAACGTGTCCATGAACGCGCCGAGGAGGTGGATCTGGTCGACCAGCGTGTACTCGCTGACGAACAGGTTCTCCGAGAACCCGCCCTCTCCCTCCGAGTTCGCGCTGTGGTCGTAGGGGTAGACCTCGTGCTCGCTGGACAGCGCCGTCTCGTAGTCGAGCATCCGCTCGTAGGGCGGTGGGCCGATCTCGAGCAGATCGTCGGCGAGACCGTTCTTCCCGTTCGCCTGTGCCCAGGCGAGCGTGTCCTCGTAGAAGATCGTGTCGGTGGCCAACGGACTGACCATCTGCCCCGTGCCGATGTAGGCGCGGAACAGCTCCGGCTGACGTTGGACGGCGAGGACGCCGAGGAGTGAACCCCATGACTGCCCGAGGAGGTAGATCCGCTCCTGGCCGAAGCGCTCGCGCAGCCAGTTGGTGACGGTGATCGTGTCTTCGATCGCCGAGTCCAGGGTGTACGTGCTGATCGGGTCGAGCTCGCCATAGGACTTCCCCGCGCCGCGCTGGTCCCAGGTGACGACGGTGAAGTGCTCCTCGAGAGCGGGGAGATGCCGGCGCATCGCGCCCATCTCCGATCCACCGGGTCCGCCGGCGAGGAACAGCAGAACGGGGTTGTCGGTGCTGTGCCCGCGGATCATCACGTGCAGGTCGTGGCCGTTGACCTCGATCGTGCTCAGCTCGGCGATCGAACCGGGGATCCTCTTCCCGTCAGGACCGACGATCGAGGCCGTGCTCGCCGGCCGGACGAGCACGACGGTGAAGGCGAGGAGCCCGCAACCGGCGAGGACCGCCACCGCGCGCCGGGCCCGTCGTGCCGTGGACCTGCCTGGGCGCGTGGTGTCCGGGGGTTCGCCGACGGCTCGTGCGATGCCCGCACCGACGGTCGCGCCGAAAGCGAGCGGGGCGAGGGACACCATGCCGTGGAACCCGCGACCGACGATGAGGGCGATGATGCCGTACGTGGTCGCGGCGGGCCGATCGACGGTGGGGCCCGTGACGCCCAGTCTCGTCAGCTCGAAGACCACGGCGAAGGTGACTGGCCCAGCGAGCAGGCTCCAACGGGAACGCATCGCCAGCCCGGCACTGAGCCCGAGGAGGACGCTGATCACGATCGACCAGACCGCTTGACCACTCGTCAGCGGCCCGCGCGGTGTCCATCCGCCCGCGACCAGGCCCCACAGCGCGACACAGGAAATGCTCCCGACGAGGCCCCGACGCGGGTGGGTCCACACGGGCCGGAGGACCGACCCCATCCGGGCGCCCACCGCGCTGACGAACGACGTCCTGACGGGCACGCCGGGCTGAGCGTCGGACCCGACGGGCTCCGCATCGTCGGGATCGACCGTGATCCTCGTATCGGAAGGGCCAGCGTCGGTGTGCATGACCAGCGACCTCCTCATGCGGCAAGTCGTCGCCTCCACCGGTCACCGTGCGTTCTCGACGGCGGTGCCGACAGGGTCCTACGTCACTGCCTCGGAGGGCCGATGGCGAGGGTCGGTACGACCGTCCACCATCGGGCGCGAGACGTGCCGTCGCCGGCCCACTCCTGATCGGGTCAGGCGTAGCGCAGGATCGCCGCCGCGGGACCGGCTCCGGGCACTTCGTCGGCGCGTACGGCAACGACCCGGCCACCGGCCAGCAGGACGCGCCGGGCGATCTCGTCGACGATGCCCCGGCCGGTCCCGTCGGCATAGACCACCGACCCGTCATCGCCGACCGTTCCTGGGACGACTTGGTCGATGTCGACGATGAGCACCTCCACCGCGCCGAACGTCGCCGCCTTGGCGATGTCGGCCAGGTCGGTGGCGGCACGGTCCTGCCCGGTCCTCTCGGAGAACAACGCGGTCAGCCGGGCGACCTCGGCGCGGTGGAGTTCGTCGAGGATCGTCCGGGCGTTGCCCACCAGGTCGTGATCGGCGACGTTCTCCGGGTTGCCGGTGATCGACGCTTCGGCGAGCGTTCCGAGGGTGGAGACCGAGCGGAACACGCTGGCCAGCGGTTCGGTCGCGGCGAGGACGACAGGTAGCTCGTGACCGCGCAGCACGGCGCGCACCGCCCGGTCGACCTGGCGGGCGTACTTGCGCAGCCGCGACGTCCGGCCTTCGGGGCTGAGCAGGCCGAAACCGGCCGATCCGCCGGCTCCGGGTGCCGTCTCGAGGAAGCTGTCCAGATCCTTGGGCAGATCGGCGACGTCGACGCGGAACGGGCCGTAGTCGCCGCCGAACTCGATCAGGCGCACCGACCCCTGGGCGAGAGCGAGGACGAACCCGGCGTTGGGGAAGCTCACGGCGCGCAGCAGCGGCTTGACGAAGAAGCGGTCGCCGACGACGACCGCCGGCTCCAGACGGTTGGCCAGGTGGAAGGAGCGCACGCCGCCGGTGGTGGCGAACAGGGCGAGGCTGTTCGCCTGGTATCGCCAGAACGCCGGATCGCCGTCGAGATCCTCGAACGCCTCGGTGAAGGCGGCGACGTCGCGCTTATCCGCGCCGGCCGCATGCAACTCGCCGATCGCCTGGGCCGCAAGGTTCTTGAACGCGATCCGCTCGGCCTCGGCGTCGGCAGTGTGCGGCGTGGTCGGCATGTAGATCGACACACAGTGCCCGCCGGCGATCTCGACGAGGGAGCGGATCTCGGCTGCTGTGGGCAGGTCAACGTACATCGTGTGCCTCCTCGCTCGGTGACCGTCTGGGGCGCGTCATGGCGCGGTCCATCCCATCGAATCAGCAAACGGGACGATCGGCTCGGGTCGACCGTCCCGATTCCGGTGACGAACAGCGGTGGCGCCCGCGGCCGTCGGACTGGCTGCGGAACGGAACGCGGCCTGTCCCGGTAGCTTCGGCGGCGGCGGTTGCCGCACGACGCGGCCCGCGGTCGAGTGCAGCGCCTCACCGGCGCCCCGCCGTTGTGATCATCGGTGGCCATGCATCAACGGCCACCGAACCGAGAGGAAGCACTCCACCATGCCGACCGGTACCCCCACCGGCTCATCGCCGGGCGGTCGTCGCCGCCGTCGCCCCGCGGTCCCCCGATCGCCCGCGCCCGGCGTGCACAGCGATCCGTCGCCACGCCCGCGTGCCGGGGACGGCGCGCGCCCCCGTCCGGACGCCTCTCGGACCGGCGGGTCTCCCGCGGTCGAATCATCGCCGGTGATGACAACGTCACGCCCGGCCATCGCCCCGCCCGGGTTTGCCGCGCTGGGCGTTCCCCGGGCGATCGTCGACGCGCTCGGCGCAGCAGGAGTCCACGCGCCGTTCCCCATCCAGGCGGCGACGCTGCCCGACTCGCTCGCCGGGCGTGACGTGCTCGGGCGAGGCCAGACGGGGAGCGGCAAGACGATCGCCTTCGCCGTTCCCGTGGTCGCCCGCCTCGCCGCGGCGGCTCGCCGCCCCCGGTCCAGACGGCCCCGGTCGATGATCCTCGTGCCCACCCGTGAGCTGGCCAACCAGGTGTTCGCCACGATCGATCCGCTCGCCTCCGCCCTGGGGCTGCGCTGCACCGTCGTCTTCGGAGGTGTCGGACAGAACCCGCAGGTGGCGGCGATGGAGCGCGGCGTCGACGTCCTCGTGGCATGCCCGGGCCGCCTCGAGGACCTCATCCGCCAAGGGCACTGCGACCTGTCCGAGGTGGAGATCACCGTCCTCGACGAAGCCGATCACATGGCCGATCTGGGCTTCCTCCCGGGAGTCCGGCGCCTGATGCAGCGGACCCCGGGCGCGGGCCAGCGGTTGTTGTTCTCCGCCACGTTGGACAACGGCGTCGACGTGCTCGTCCGGGAGTTCCTCCACCAACCCGTCACCCATTCGGTCGATCCGGAGGTCGCCCCGGTGGCGACGATGACGCACCACGTGCTGCGTGTCTCGGCTGTCGACAAGCCGCAGGTCATGCGTGAGCTGGCGGCCGGGCAGGATCGCTCGCTGTTGTTCACCCGCACCAAGCACGTTGCCAAGAAGATCGCCAAGCAGTTGACCCAATCCGGGATCCCCGCGGTGGAACTGCACGGCAACCTCTCGCAGAACGCCCGGGAGCGGAACCTCGCCGCGTTTGCCGACGGATCGTGCCGGGTCCTCGTCGCCACCGACATCGCGGCACGTGGCATCCACGTCGACGAGGTCGCCGTCGTCGTCCACGTCGATCCGCCCGCCGAGCACAAGGCGTACCTGCACCGCTCGGGGCGGACGGCCCGGGCGGGCGCCGAAGGCATCGTCGTGACCCTGATGACGCCGGATCAGCAGCGCGACGTCGCCACGTTGGCCCGTCACGCCAAGGTCGAGCCGATCTACACCGACGTCGCTCCCGGACACCCTCAGATCGCCGCCCTCGTCGGAGCTCCGGCGGCCTACGTCGCGCCTCCGGCACCCGCTGCGCCGGCGCGTACCTCGCCTGGAACGCGGTCGCGCCGGCCTGGCGCTCCCGCTCCCCGTGCCCGCAGTGGCACCCGCTCGTCGGGACCGTCGGGGTCGGCGTCCGCCTCCGCGTCGTCGAACCGAGCTCCGGCCCGGCGCCGGAGAGCCTGAACCCCGCCCGACGGCGAACTTTGGAGGTTCGCGGGCTCTCACGTGGCAACTTCCTCCAAAGTTCGCATGGGAGACTCGGGGGGTGGGGAGGGTAGGCGATGACCATCTGGGTGGCGTGTTCCGCCGCCCTTTTCCGGGTGCGGACCGCTATGGCGCGGCGCGTGACATCGACCGGGTGTTGCGTGGTGCCGGCCAGGTCGTGTTCCAGGGCAACTGGTTGACCGGGGCTCTCGTCCTCGTGGCAATCGCGGTCAACTCACCGGTCTACGCCGTGGCCGCGCTCGTCGGCATCGCTGCCGGAACGGCGGCCGGCAGCCTCCTCGGCGCCGCGCGCGGCCTGCTCGACGCCGGGTTGTTCGGGTTCAACGGCTGCCTGCTCGCCATCGGGTTGACCGC
>CAZQEJ010000036.1:0-11252 GCA_964592165.1 uncultured Ilumatobacteraceae bacterium
ATCCAGATCGACACGACCAACGTGCTGTTCATCTGCGGTGGGGCGTTCGCCGGTCTGGAGCAGATCATCGAGAACCGGATCGGGCACAAGGGCGTCGGCTTCCACGCGACGATCCGCTCCAAGGCGGACAAGGATCCCGGCGAGCTGTTCTCCCAGGTGCTCCCCGAGGACCTGCTCCGCTTCGGGTTGATCCCCGAGTTCGTCGGCCGTTTGCCGATGGTCGGCGCGGTGCACAGCCTCGATCGCGACGCGCTGGTCAAGATCCTCGTCGAGCCGCGCAACGCGCTGACCAAGCAGTACCGCAAGTTCTTCGAGATGGAAGACGTCGAGCTGGAGTTCGACGAAGGAGCGCTCGGCGCTCTCGCCGACCAGGCCCTGCGCCGGGGCACCGGCGCCCGTGGCCTGCGGGCGATCCTCGAAGAGGTGCTCCTGAACACGATGTACGATCTCCCCGGGCGGACCGACGTGGGCAAGGTCGTGATCGACGCGCAGACCGTCGACGAGAAGGTCAACCCGACGCTCGTGCCCCGCGAAGCGAACCGGGTCAACCGCCCCCGCCGCGCGGCGTCCTGAGCCTGCCCGGCCACTGACACCCGCTGGTGAACTACACCGACGCGCTGGCGTACATCGCTCAGCACACGAGCTACGAGACGAGCGGCCACCTCACCTCGCCGTCGACGGAGAAGATCTCCCGCCTGCTCGCGGCGATGGGTGATCCTCACCTCGCCTATCCGGTGATCCACATCACCGGGACGAACGGCAAGGGATCGACGGCGCAGATGATCACCCAGCTGCTCATCGCTCATGGGCTGAAGGTCGGCACGTACACGAGCCCTCATCTGGAGCGGATCAACGAACGGGTGTGCGTCGACTCCGAGCCGGTATCCGACGACGACTTCGCCGGTGCGGTCGCGGCGATCGCCGAGCTGGAGATCCTCCTCGGCGTGCGCCCGACGTTCTTCGAGATCACCACCGCCGCCGCCTTCCGCCACTTCGCCGACGCCGCCATCGACGTCGCCGTGATCGAAGTCGGACTGCTCGGGCGATGGGACGCGACGAACGTCGTGCAGTCCTGCGTCGCAGTGGTGACCAACGTCGGTCTCGACCACACCGATCTCGCTGGGCCCACGCTGGCCGACGTCGCTCGGGAGAAGGCGGGGATCGTCAAGCCGGCGTCGACCCTCGTGCTCGGCGAGACCCGTCCGGAGCTGGCTGCGATCTTCCGTGCCGAGGGACCGGTGGCGACGTTCGAGCGCGGCGCGGACTTCGACTGCGTGGTCAACGAGCTCGCCCTCGGCGGCCGGTTGCTCGGGCTGCGCACCCCGACGTCGCTGTACCCGGAGGTGTTCCTCCCGCTGCATGGTCGTTACCAGGGGGACAACGCGGCAGTCGCCCTGTGCGCGGTGGAGGCGTTCTTCGGCAAGCCGGCCTCCAGCGAGCTCGTCGCCGAAGGGTTCGCCGCGGTGCGTTGGCCGGGCCGGTTCGAGGTCCTCGGGCACCAGCCGTTGGTGATCGTCGACGGTGCGCACAACCCGGCCGGGGCCGACCGCTGCGCGGAGGTCTACTTCGAGGACTTCGACCCGGTCGGGCGGCACATCCTCGTCGTCGGCTGCCTGCGCGAGAAGGATCCGGTGGAGATGCTCTCCGCGTTCCGCGCCGACGAGTTCGACCTCGTCTACTGCACCACGCCACCATCGCCTCGGGCGCTGGGCTCGGCCGAGGTCGCCGCCGCGGCCCGCTCGATCGGCTGCGACGACGTGCTCGACGTCCCCGACCTGGAACGAGCCTGCGCCGCCGCCGTGCGCGAGGCGGGCGCCGACGACGCCGTGCTCGTCACCGGGTCGCTGTACGTCGTCGGGGGAGCGCGCCCGGTGCTGCACAGACTCATCGCCTCGCTGTAGGGGCTGGTCGCGTCCCCTGCCCGCTAGCCTGCGGCGCCGTTATGGCTGATCGCACTCTCGTCCTGCTCAAGCCCGACGCCGTCGAACGCGGCCTGGTCGGGGAGATCCTGTCCCGCTTCGAGCGCAAGGGACTGAAGATCGTCGCCCTCGAACAGCGCCTGCTCGACCAGGCGACCCTGGCCAAGCACTACGAGGAGCACGTCGGCAAGGGGTTCTACGCGGAACTCGTCGCCTTCATGTCCCGTGGCCCGGCCGTCGCTGTGGTCGTCGAGGGACCGGAGGACACCTGGGAGGTGGTCCGCACGTTGATGGGGCCGACCAACCCGCGCACCGCGGCACCGGGCACGATCCGCGGCGACTTCGGCATCCGCCTCACGGAGAACCTGGTCCACGGCAGCGATTCGCTCGCCTCCGCGGCCCGGGAGATCGGGATCTTCTTCCCCAATCTGTAACAGTCCCGACCGAAGCTAGACTCCGACCACCGGCCCGCCGTCGTGACGGACGGGAGGAGACGCAATGGCCCGGAACAACCCTCTTGCCCTCGGGCGAGACATGGCCGTCGACCTCGGTACGGCGAACACCCTGATCTACGTCCGCGGTCACGGGATCGTGCTCAACGAACCGTCGGTCGTCGCCGTCAACGTCAACGACGGGCGACCGGTGGCCGTCGGCGTGGAGGCGAAGCGGATGCTCGGGCGGACCCCGGCGCACATCCGTTCCGTCCGCCCGCTCAAAGACGGGGTGATCGCCGATTTCGAGATGTGCGAGAAGATGCTCCGCTTCTTCATCCAACGGGTGCACACGAGCAAGTGGAACAAGCCGCGGATGGTGATCTGTGTGCCCTCGGGCGTCACCGGCGTCGAGCAGCGCGCCGTGCGTGACGCGGCGGAGTTCGCCGGAGCGCGCAAGCCGGCCTACGTGATCGAGGAGCCGATGGCCGCGGCGATCGGCTCGGGGCTGCCGGTCCACGAACCGTCGGGGAACATGATCGTCGACATCGGTGGAGGTACGACGGAGGTCGCGGTGATCTCCCTCGGAGGGATCGTCAGCGCCCAGTCCGTGCGCGTCGCCGGGGACGAGCTCGATGAAGCCGTCGCCCAGTTCGTCAAGAAGGAGTTCTCTCTGGCGATCGGGGAGCGCACCGCGGAGCAGATCAAGATCCAGATGGGCTCGGCCTGGCCGTTGGAGGAGGAGCTGACCGCCGAGGTGCGCGGCCGCGATCTCGTCAGCGGGCTGCCGCGCACCGTCGTCGTGACGACCGAGCAGGTCCGCGACGCGATCACCGAGCCGGTGGCGACGATCGTCGACGCGGTCAAGTCGACTCTGGACAAGACCCCGCCGGAGCTCGCTGCTGACATCATGGAGCAGGGGATCATGATCACCGGCGGCGGTGCACTGTTGATGGGTCTCGACCGCCGCCTGGCGCACGAGACGGGGATGCCGATCAACATCGCCCCCGATCCGCTGCACTGCGTCGCGGTCGGTTCCGGCCTCGCCCTGGAGAACATCGAAGCGCTCGGTTCGGTCCTCTCCCACGGGTCGCTCGACTAGCTCGTTCGCCCCCTCGCACGATGTCCTTCAGCCGGCGACGTGTCATCGCGCTGCTCACCTTGACCACGATCTTGTTGGTCACGATCGACATGCGCGGCTCGTCGACGCTGAACTCCGTGAAGCGGGTGTTCAACGAGGTCCTCAGCCCCCTGCAAGACGCCGGCCGAGCGGCGGCCAAACCGTTCCAGCGGGCGTGGCGGGGGATCGCCGAGTACGATGACCTGCGCCGGGACAACGAGCGGCTGCGTGCTCTGGTCGACGCCCAGACCGGCGATCAGCTCGCCGCCCAGGTCGTCCAGCAGGAATACGACCAGCTGCAGCGGTTGAACAAGCTCGAGGTCGACTACTCGACGGTCACCGCCCAGGTGCTCAGCTACTCGGCCCAGAACTTCGCCGAGACGGTGGAGATCAACCGGGGCACCGCCGATGGTCTCGAGGTGGGGATGCCGGTGCGCTCCGCAGCGGGACTCGTCGGTCGGGTGACGTTGCCGCTCACCGCCCACCGGGCGACGGTGATGCTGATCACCGACAACCAGTACGCGGTGGCGGTGAAGATCCTCGGCGCGGTCCCGGTGCAGGGGTCGGCGGAGGACCCGAACATGACCTCGACATCGACCACGCCCGCATCCCCGGAGGCGGCGCCCCCGGCCGGCGCGCCGATCGGCGGGATCGACAGCCTGCCGCCGCTGGGGGGGGACGGTCCGGATGGAGCGGCGCTCCCCGTTCTCCCCGACGAGACGACCACGACCATCGCGCCGACGACCACGACGACCACCCCTGCGACGAGCGCGCCCCTGTCCGCCCTGCCTCAGCGCGAGCTCGGCCTGCTCCAGGGGCAGGGCGCCGGGGGTCCACCGATCGTCGGCCTTGTCGATGCCAGCCGCCGGGCGCTGATGATCAAGGAAGGCGACATCGTCGCCACCTCCGGAGGGTGCCCGAGCGTTGCCCCCGCCGACCTCCCGATCGGCGTGGTGTCCAAGATCACTCCTCGGCCGGGGTCCCAGGGCCCGCTGATCGAGATCACCCCGTCAGCCGACCTGGACCGGTTGAACTTCGTCGTCGTCGTCCTCTACCGGCCCGCGACCCAGGTCTCGGGGGAGACGTGTAGCTGAGCGATGCGTCACCTCCTGCAGCGCCCGACGGTGCGCCTGGTGCTCGTCGGGGTCGTCCTGCTCGCGATCCAGACCGGCTTCGTCGCTCAATTCCCGATCGGCGGGGCGCGTGCCGACGTCTTGCTCGGCGCCTCGGTGTGCGGGGGGATCGTCGGCGGCGCGGAGCGCGGCGCGCTCAGCGGCTTCGTCCTCGGCCTGCTCTTCGATCTCACCCTGATCACCCCGTTCGGGCTGTCCGCCTTGGTCTACGGGCTCGTCGCGTTCTCCGCGGGAGCGATCAAGGCGTTGATCACCGTCGGTCACGCGTGGTGGCTGACGACGGCCCTCGTCGCCGCGGGGAGTGCCGCGGGTATCGTCTTGTTCGCCGGGATCGGGACGATCATCGGCCAGAAGGGGTGGATCGAGTGGCGGCTCGTCCCCGAGGCCCTCGTCGTCGGCGGTGTCAACGCGCTGATCGGTGTCCCGCTCGGCCGGGTGATGAAATGGACGTTGTGCCTGGAGCGTGAACAGTGACCGACGACGAAGGGAGCGGACGCGATGGCCGGTGACCGCCGGGGACTGCGCCACGGGATGCTCGGCGTCGTCGCCTTCATCATGGTCGCCGTGCTCGGGACGCGGTTGTGGTTCCTCCAGGTGGTCGACGCCGACGACATCCGTGACCGGGTGGAGACGGTGCGCAAGCGGGAGGTCGACATCCCTCCCGAACGAGGCCGGATCTTCGACACCGACGGGCGGATCCTCGCCGACAACAGCCGGGTGTTGACCGTCACCGTCGATCAGGACGTGATCCGCCGGCGAAAGGATCGTGAGATCCTGTTCGGCCGTCTGGCTGGGCCACTGGGCACGACGCAGGACGCTCTGGAGCAGAAGTACCAGAACAACCCCGACTCGGCCGTGCTCCCCTTCGCCGCGGCGACCGGGGTCTCCGAGGCGACGGCGACGTTCCTCAAGGAGCGGGTCGAGGACTACCCGGGTGTCGACATCCGTCAGGACTGGAACCGCCTCTACCCGTACGCGCCGCTGGCCAGCCAGGTGGTCGGCTACATGGGCGCGATCCCGGCTGACGACCCGTCGACACCGGTCAACGAGCTCAAGCAGTACCTCGACGCGGGGTACAACCGCAACGAGCGGGTCGGCACGTCGGGGATCGAGAGGTACTACGAGACCGAGTTGCGCGGCACGCCCGGTCATGCCGTGTACACCGTCGACGCGGTCGGGCGGGTGCTCTCGACCGTCGAGTACGTCCCCCCGGTCAACGGCAAGGACGTCCAGCTGACGATCGACCTCGATCTCCAGCAGTTCGCCGAACAGGCCTTGGAGACGTCGCTGCGGCTGCGCCGCTTGGTCACCCCGTACACCAAGGACACCGACCCGCGGCACTACTCGATCCACTTCCCCGCGCCCGCCGGCTCGATCGTCGTCGAGGAGCATGGGACCGGGCGGATCGTGGCCATGGCCAGCTACCCGACGTTTGACAACCGCTGGTTCTCTGCGGGGATCTCCAGCCAGAAGTTCGCCGAGTTGTTTCCCGACTCGAGCGGCCTACCGCCCAGCCAGCGGCCGCCGAGCCCCCTGGTCAACCTCGCCATCCAGGGCCGGTACAACGTCGGCTCGACGTTCAAGCCGTTCACCGCCTATGCCGCCGTGCACCACGTATTGCCCCTGACCGGCGCGCCGTTCATCCCCAACCCGTTGACCGACACCTACACCGACACCGGCGTGTACACGATCCCGGAGATGTTCTGCAAGAGCGCCGAGGGCTTCAAGTGCACGTTCAAGAACGCGTGGAACTCGGTGCTCGACGCCCCCAACCGCTACGGCACACTGACGTTGGCCGACGCGCTGACGGTGTCCTCCGACGCGTACTTCTACCGCATCGGCGCGGAGATGTTCCTGGAGGCCGACCGCACGCCCGCCCTGCAGGACGAGATCAAGCTGTTCGGCTTCGGGGAGAAGAGCGGAATCGATCTTCCCTTCGAGTACAAGGGGATCGTCCCCGATGCGGCGGTGAAGAAGAAGCTCGCCGAGCAAGGGGCGATCTCCGCCGACGAGGGACGAGGCTTCTACGTCGGTGACAGCGTGCAGATGGCGATCGGTCAAGGACTCAACGCGGTCACCCCACTGCAGTTGACGAACGCCTATGCGACGCTGGCCAACGGCGGCTATCTGCTCCGGCCGCAGATCGTCAAGGCGATCTTCCAGCCGGGTGTGCCGAACTCGCCGATGGCCGAGGTTGCCGACGTCTCCAAGGGGATCGCGGAGAAGACTTTCGATCCCGTGTTGCGACGCGTCCTGGAGATGCGCCCGGACAAGGTCACCCCGATCTACGACGGCCTGAAGTGGGTCATCGCCGGCAAGCCAGGCGGGCCGTTCATCAACGGGCACAAGCCGACCGCGTTCTTCGTGTTCAACAACTACCCGTCGATGGCCCAGTCGTTGTCCGGCAAGACGGGGACCGCTCAGGGCTACAAGAGCCTCGCGGAGAACGACTCGTCGGTGTTCGTCGCCTTCCAGCACGACAATCCGCAGGGCTACACGGTCGGCGCCTACCTGGAGAAGGCGGGGTACGGAGCCGACGCCGCGGCCCCGCTCGTGCGCTGCGTGTTCCGGGCGCTCTCCGGCCAGGTGCAGGTCGCCGCGGTGGAGGTCTCCGATGAGTTGAACACTGCCGCGCCGGTCCCCGCGCCGGTGAACCTGCTCGACGACCCCGACTGCGTCAAGGGGCCGGCTCAGGCCTCGACCGGCGAGCGCTGAGGCGGGGCGATGGCAGTCACCTTCCCGCCGCCGCGCAAGGAGCGGCTGGGCAACATCCGCAGCTCGCCGAGCGACCCGAAGCGGAACATCGACTGGCTGCTGATGCTCGTCGTGGTCACGATCGCCGCGCTCGGCCTGGCCGCGATCTACTCCGCGTCCAAGCCCTTCCTCGACTCCCGTCGCCCGCCGGTCGACCCGTTCTTGTACACCGAGAGGCAGGTGATCTTCCTCATCGCCGGCACGGTGGTGATGGCGCTGGCGATGTCGGTCGACTACGGGGCGATCCAAGAGCGCGCCGGTGCGCTGTACCTGGCGACCTTGGTGGCCTTACTCGCCGTGCTCCTGATCGGCACCGGACCGCCCGGTTCGGGGGCGAACTCGTGGTTCGATCTCGGCCCGGTCCTCGTCCAGCCGTCGGAGTTCGCCAAGGTGACGGTGCTCGTCCTGGCCGCTGGGTACCTTGCCCAGGAGGAGTCCGGGGACCTGACCTACCACCGCTTCGTCATCGGCCTGCTGCTCATCGGCGCTCCGGTCGGGCTGATCCTCCTCCAACCCGACTTCGGCACCGCCTCGGTGCTCATCGCCTTGGCGATGGGGATCCTTCTCGTCGCCGGTGCCGCCGTCCGCTACATCGTGTTCATCAGCCTGCTCACCGCAGCCACGGTCACCGCCTTGATCCTCGCCGACTTCGTCAAGCCGTACCAGCTCGAACGCCTGACCGCGTTCGTCAACCAGAACTCGGAGACCCCCGCGATCAAGGACCTCGTCCAGCAGGTGAAGTGGTCGAAGCGGGCGATCGCTACCGGGGGGCTGCGCGGCAAGGGATTCCTCCACGGCCCGATCACCAACGGTCACTACGTGCCGATCCAGTGGACGGACTTCATCTTCTCGGCGATCGCCGAGCAGTTCGGCTTGATCGGCACGCTCGTCTTGCTGATGCTCTACGCGTTCATGCTCTTCCGCATCTGGCGAATCGCCCGCCTGGCCCGTGACGACCTCGGCCTGTACTTGTGCACCGGGGTGATGACGATGATCGCCTGGCACGTGTTCGAGAACATGGGGATGACGATGGGGATCATGCCGGTGACGGGCATCCCCTTACCGCTGGTCTCCTACGGCGGGTCCTCGACGGTCGCCTTCTTGACGATGATCGGATTGGTCCAGAACGTCCACATGAGGCGGATGAGATAGGCCGACCGGACGCGGTAAGCTGGCTGGACCATGACGTCGCCGCGACCTGGGTCCCTGTGGGGGCGGTCCACGACGCCCGGTGCGCACGCACGACCTGATCGAATGAACGCCACGGCGCGCGGTGGGGCATCGCCCCACTCGACGCCGCCGCCGTCCCGCGCCAGCGCGCGGACGTGGGCCAGAAAGGACTCTCCTGTTGGAAGCGGACAACTCGTCCAGCCCGACCGACCCGGCGGAGGCCGGCAACGGTGTACGCGTCGCCGGTGAGCCGGGAGGGCCGGCGGAACCCAAGGAATCGCCCACTTCACTGATCGCCGCCGGCGGCGACGGTGAGGAGGACGACGCCGGGGGAAGCTCGGCGGCGGCGCGCAAGCGACGCCGAGGATCGCGTGGCGGCCGGCGCCGGACGCGCCCCATGCCGAGCGGAGATCCGGACGACGCGGCAGACGCCGATCCAGCGCCGGTCGAGGAGCCCTCCATCGCTGCGCCGCCGCGTCCCAAGCGGGCGCCGCGTCCCAAGCCGGCGCGGTTGGCCGACGACGACGTCGAGCTGCCCGAACGGATGACCGAAGGCAGGGTCCAGGATCCCGAGGTCGGCGCGAGGGTTGTCGTCCCTCGCCGTCCGCAGATCGGTGACACCCGCCCGGCCCCACCGTCCGTGCCGCCCAAGCCGCCGGCCCCCGCGGCCGACGACGGCAAGAAGAAGCGCCGCCGGGCGGCGCCCAAGCCGCGCAAGCCGAGCGGCGGTGGTGCCACGGCGCGCGATGGTGAGCTCGATCCGGAGACCGTCGAACGCCGCCGCGGCCGGGAGCGCAACGGCCGGCCCGTCGGACGGTACATGATGGCCGTCCAGGTCCGCGACGGCTTGACCCAGGTCGCCGTGCTGGAGGGCCGGCACCTGATCGAGCACTACGCGAGCCGGCCCGCCGACGACGTGACCCAGATCCACGGGAACATCTACCTGGGGCGGGTCCAGAACGTGCTCCCGGGGATGGAAGCGGCCTTCGTCGACATCGCCACCCCGAAGAACGCGGTGCTGTACCGCGGCGACGTCCAGTACGACACCGAGGACATTGTCGAGAAGCCGGACAAGCTGCGCATCGAGCAGATGCTGCGCGCCCGCCAGCTGATCCTGTGCCAGGTGACGAAGAACCCGATCGGGGCCAAGGGGGCACGTCTCACCCAGGAGATCTCCCTCCCCGGCCGGTTCGTCGTGCTGATCCCCAACTCGAAGACGTATGGGATCTCCAAGCGGCTGCCGGAACCCGAGCGCAAGCGCCTGCGCCAGATCCTCGACCGGGTCAAGCCCGCCGAGCACGGCCTGATCGTGCGCACCGCGGCAGAGGGAGCGACCGAGCACGAGCTCGGCGCCGATGTCCAACGCCTGGCCGAGACGTGGGAGGAGATCGACCGCAAGGCCGCCGCAGCGCGCAAGGCCGGGCACTGCCGCCTCCTCTACCGGGAGCCCGATCTCGCCGTGCGCGTCATCCGCGAGGAGTTCAACGCGGAGTACCGCGGCGTGGTCATCGACGATCGGGCCCTGTACGAGGAGGTGCGCGGCTACGTCGAGGTGATGAACCCAGAGCTCGCCGAGCGGGTCGAGCTCTACGACCCGGCCGCCGAGGGGCTGCCGCTGTTCGAGCGCCACCACGTCCACGAGCAGTTGCACAAGGCGCTCGATCGCAAGGTGTGGCTGCCGTCGGGCGGATCACTGATCATCGAGCACACCGAGGCCTTGACGGTGATCGACGTGAACACCGGGAAGAACGTGGGGACCACCGACTTGGAAACGACGGTGTTCCACAACAACCTCGAGGCGGCGAACGAGATCGCCCGCCAGCTACGGCTGCGGGACATCGGAGGGATCATCGTGATCGACTTCATCGACATGGAGATCAAGGAGAACCGGCGCGAAGTGATCGACGCGTTCCGCGGCGCGCTGGCCCGGGACAAGACCCGCACCCAGGTCTTCGACATCTCCGAGTTGGGCTTGGTGGAGATGACCCGCAAGCGGATCGGCGAGGGGTTGCTCACCTCCTTCGCCGACCAGTGCCCGACGTGCGAGGGTCGTGGCCTGCTCATCGACCACCGCCTGCTCGACTGATCTGGCCGTCGCAGTGGCCGTCGTGGTGATCGGCCCGGTAGGATCGCCAACCGCTATGTACGCAGTGATCGCATCCGGTGGCAAGCAGACCAAGGTCGCCGAGGGACAGACGGTCGACGTCGAGTTGCTCGGCGCGCAAGCCGGCGCCGAGGTCAGCTTCACCCCGGTGTTGCTCGTCGACGGCGAGTCCGTGTTGGCCACGCCCTCCGAACTCGCCGCGGTGACGGTCACGGGACGGGTCGTGGGGGAGACGAAGGGCCCGAAGATCGACGGGTTCACTTACAAGCGGCGGACAAACCAGCGCCGCCGCTACGGCCACCGCCAGCGCTACACCACCGTCGAGATCACCTCGATCGCGAAAGGCTGAACGATGTCGAAGACCAAGGGCGGCGGTTCGACCCGCAACGGCCGCGACTCCAACGCTCAGCGCCTCGGTGTGAAGGTGTTCGACGGAACCGCGATCCATGCCGGGACGATCATCGTCCGCCAGCGGGGGACGAAGTTCCACCCCGGCCGCAACGTTGGCCGCGGCGGCGATGACACGCTCTTCGCCCTCGTCGACGGCACGGTCAAGTTCGGCGAGCGCAAGGGGCGCAAGGTCGTCGACGTCAACGGACTCGTCGACGCCTGATCCCCGCC
>CAZQEJ010000036.1:11352-22562 GCA_964592165.1 uncultured Ilumatobacteraceae bacterium
GCTGAGCCCGGGTCGTGCGACGCGCCGTCGCCGATCAACGCCGGGCGGGCTGCGTAGTGCTCGACGAGGGCACGCAGCAAGGCGATCACCGCCGATGCCTGAGCTCTCGACGCCGGGCGAAGGTAGATGTTCTCGTAGTTGAAGCGGCGGAACTCGCCCAGGGCCCGCGCCGGCTCCTCGAGCATGCCGATGCGCGCTGTTGCCGCTGCCGCGTCGATCATCGCCGTGATGAACGTCGCCAGTTGCCGCGAGCGCCGGGTGCCGCACTGCGCCCGGACGCTCACCGGCAGATCCTCGGGGTCGACGATCCCCGCGGCGACCGCATCTTCGAAGTCGTGACAGACGTAGGCGATGCGATCCGCCCAGGAGACCACCTCCCCCTCCGGGGTCGACGGGGCAGGACGGGACCAGGAGTGGTTGCGGATCCCGTCGAGCGTCTCGGCGCACAGGTTGAGCGGCGTGAGCGTCTGATCTGCGCCCCACAGGGCATGGTCGAAGCCGCCGTCGAGATACGGCGACAAGGCGTCTTCGCTGGCGTGCCCGCCGGGGCCGTGCCCGCAGTCGTGACCCAGCGCGATCGCCTCGGTCAAGGCGACGTTCAGACCGAGGGCCCGGGCAACCGCTGTCGCCACCTGGGCGACCTCCAGGGCATGGGTCAGGCGGGTGCGTTGATGATCCTCGGGGAAGACGAAGACCTGTGTCTTGCCCGCCAGGCGGCGGAACGGCTTGGAATGCAGGATCCGGTCGCGGTCCCGTTCGAAGCATGTCCGCCACACGTCGGGCTCCTCCTCGATCGCCCGATCGCCGCCGCCGACGGCTCGCGTCGCGAGCGGGACGAGGATGATCTCCTCCAGTTCTTCCCGGCGGGACCGGGGGCGGTTCTGGCGAGTGCCCGGCCCGGCCCACGAATCGGCATGGGCGAGGATCACTCCGGCCCGCTCGATGCCGCCCATCGTCGACACCCACCGCTCCGCCCGCTCCGCCATCGCCGGATCGACACCGTCAGCCATCGGCCCTGAACGCTACGCCGAGAGCCTCGGCGAACGGCGCGGTTCCTCGTCCGGGGACCCGGCGGAGCGCGTCGCGGCGTCGGTAGCCTGGTCGATCCGTATGGCCGCCTTCGTCGACGAGAGCCAACTCAACGTGCGCGGTGGTGACGGGGGAGCGGGCTGCGTGTCGTTCCGCCGGGAGGGGCCGGTCGCCTACGGCGGACCGAACGGCGGTGACGGGGGTAAGGGTGGTGACGTGTGGGTCGTCGCCGATCGCAACGTGTCCTCGCTCCTCGCCTTTCGCGACCATCCCCACCGGCGCGCGGGGAATGGCACCCACGGCAAGGGCAAGGACCAGCACGGCCGCGCCGGCGAGGACTGTGTCGTCCATGTCCCGCAGGGGACCGTGGCCAAGGACCTGTACACCGGTGAGGTGCTCGCCGATCTCGTGCAGCACGGTGACCGCTGGCGGGCGGCACGCGGCGGGCGCGGCGGGCGGGGCAACGCACGCTTCTTGACCAACGCCCGCCGAGCACCGAGCTTCGCCGAACAGGGCGAGCACGGCGAGGAGCGCTGGCTGTCGCTGGAGATCAAGCTGATGGCCGACGTCGCCCTCGTCGGCTTCCCCAACGCGGGCAAGTCGACGCTGATCTCGGTGATCTCCGCGGCCAAGCCGAAGATCGCCGCGTATCCGTTCACCACCCTCGAGCCGCACCTCGGTGTGGTCCGTGTCGACGAGCGCACCGACTTCGTCGTCGCCGACATCCCTGGGCTCATCGAAGGGGCGAGCGAGGGCAAGGGACTCGGCCATCAGTTCCTCCGCCACATAGAGCGGGCCCGGGTCCTGTGCGTGCTGGTCGACCTCGCGCCGCTCGACGGGACGCCCCCGGCCACTCAAGAGGAGATCCTCCTCGCCGAGCTCGCCGCCTACGACCCCGCGCTCGCCGCCCGCCCGAGGGTGACCGTGGGGACCAAGCTGGACAGCGCCGAGTTCCTCGTCGAGGGACCGATGATCTCCGCCGTCACCCGCGAGGGCGTGCGCGACCTGGTCGACCTCCTCGCTCGCCTCGTCGCCGAGGCCCGGCAGGCAGAGCCCGAGCCGGATGCCTTCGTCTACCTCCAGCCGGAGCCCGAGGGGGTGCACGTCGAGCGGCTCGGGGAGCACGAGTTCCGCATCCACGGGCGCAAGGCCGAGCGGGCTGTTGCGCTCAGCGACGTGACCACAGCCGATGCGCTCGGCTACATCGACCACCGGCTGAAGCGACTCGGAGTGATCAAGGCGCTGGCCCGCGCCGGGGCAGTCGAGGGTGACGTCGTCCACCTCGGATCGTTCTCCTTCGACTACGTGCCGTGAGTAGGCGCGTCGTCGTCAAGATCGGGACGTCGTCGTTGACGGGCGAGCTGGGGGTGATCGACCACTCGGTGATCGCCGCGTTGTGCGACGAGATCGCCGGGGTCCACGCCGCCGGCCACGAGGTGCTCCTGGTCACCTCCGGGGCGGTCTCCGCCGGGGTCGCCGCACTGGGGATGACCGAGCGGCCGAGCGACATGCCGACCCTCCAGGCGCTCGCCGCAGCCGGCCAGGCGCGGCTGATGGAGGTCTACGACCGGGCGTTCGCCCGGCACGGCCTGGTCGCCGCCCAGGTCCTCCTCGTGCCTCACGACTTCGTCAACCGCCGCCAGTACCTCCACGCCCGCCAGACCCTGACCCGCCTGCTCGAGCTCGGTTGCGTCCCGGTGATCAACGAGAACGATGCGATCGCCAGCGACGAGATCCGCTGGGGGGACAACGACCGGATCGCCGCCCTCGTCTCCCACCTCGTCGTCGCCGACGTCGTCATCCTCCTCACCGACACGGACGGGCTGTACACCTCCGATCCGCGCCTCGACCCCGACGCCCGGCTGATCACCCGTGTCGCGGCCGACGACCCGATGCTCGCCGTCGACGCGGGCCGCTCGGGAACGAGCCGGGGCAGCGGGGGGATGGCCTCCAAGTTGCGCGCGGCGCGCATCGCCTCGTGGTCCGGGGTGCGCGCCGTGATTGCCTCCTCCTCCCGGCCGGGCGTCCTCGCCGACGCGCTCGACGGTGCCGAAGACGTGGGGACGACGTTCGAGGCCCGCGATCGCCGCCTGGCCTCACGCAAGCTGTGGATCGCCTTCGCCTCCGCGGTCAGCGGGACCGTGCGCGTCGACGACGGGGCGCGGCGCGCCCTCGTCGAGCGGAACACGTCGCTCCTCCATGCCGGGGTGCGTCACGTCGACGGGGACTTCGAGCCGGGGGACACGGTGGAGATCGTCGACGAGCACGGCACCGTGTTCGCCCGGGGGATGGCCGCGACGGACGCGCTGACGGCCCGTCGCTCGGCAGGGCAGCGATCGGTGGACCTCGGGACCGAGGTGGCCGACGAGCTCGTCCATCGCGACGACCTCGTCGTGCTCACCGGGCTGTAGCGGTCAGGCGCCTTCGGCGGGCTGGGCTTGCTCCACCGCGGCCGGTGCCGGGGTGGTCCCCAAGCCGAGCTCGCTGCGCAGCTGGGACAGCTTGGACGACGCCTCGGCGTCCTGGGTTGCTTGCTCGATCTCCAAGATGCTCGAGTCGACCGACGTCGAGGCCAGCTCGGCAGTCGCCGTCGCCTTGGCGTAGCGCGCCTCGATCTTCTCCTTGATCTCGTCGAACGTCGGCACGTCGTCGCCCAGCGTCTGGTTCAGCTGGGCCATCGCCTTGTTCATCTCCTCTTGCATCTTGGCCTGTTCGAGCTGGGACAAGAGCTTGGACTTCTCCCCGATCTTGCGCTCGAGGAGCATCGAGTTCTGGCGCACCGCGGTCTTTGCCTGGTCGGAGGCCTGGGTCGCGGCCATCACCAGCTGCTTCTGGCTCTCCACGTCCTTTTCCACCTGGACGAGGCGGGTGGCGATCGTCTGCGCCGCGCCGTTGTAGCGCTCCGCATTCGCCGTATCGCCCTTCGTCGCCGCGTCCTCGGCCATCAACAGCGCTTGGCGCGCCTGGGCGTTGAGCTTGCCGAGCTCTTCGATCTTGTTGTTCAGGCGGAGCTCGGCCTGCTTCTGGTTGGCGATCACGTTCGCCGCCTGCTGGCGGAGGCGCTGATCCTGCTCGCGAGCTTCGGTGATCGCCTGTTCGAGCTGCACCTTCGGATCGGCCTTCTCGTTGAACGACCCGGTCAGCTTGGCAACGACGTACTTGTAGGCCCGGCGGATGAGCTTGAACATGGCGGCATCCTAAGCGGTCGGCTCCGGCGACCGCCGTCGCAAGCGCTCGGTGAGCTGGCCCAGTTCGTCGACGCCGAGTGCGGCGAGGACGGCGCCGTAGACGATCAGTCCGCCCGTCCCGGCGATCGCGACGCGCGCCAGTGCACCGGTCCCCGCGTTGGCCCCGACGACGCGGGCGATCAGCCACATCACCTCTCCGGCGAGGATCGCGGCGAGGAGCATCCGGCCGAGGCCGGCGTAGATCGCCCGCAGGTCGAAGCCGGGCACCTTGTAGCTGAGCACCTGCAACGCCCACGCAGCGCAGATCACGTAGCTCAGGCCGAAGGCCAGACCGAGCCCGAGGACGCCGAACGGGCGGACGAGGATCACGGCGAGGACGACGTTGAGGACGCATTCGAACAGGTTGATGACGAACGTCGTGCGCGTGTCGGAGTGAGCGTAGAAGCCGCGCAGGACGAACAAGTACAAGGAGAAGCCGATCAACCCGATGGAGAAACCGGCGACGGCACGGCTCGTGGTCAACGCTTCCAACCCGGTGAACTTCCCGTGCTCGAACAGCAGCCCGACGATCGGGCGGCGCAGGGCCATCAGTCCGAGCGCGGCGGGGAACGTGAGCAGGGCGACCATCCGCACCCCAAGCGATGCCCGGTTGACGAAGCCCTCCCGGTCGCGGCGGGCGACGAGGCGGGCCAGGTCGGGAACGAAGGTCGTCGTGATCGACATCGCCAGCAGGCCGTGAGGGAGCTGGAAGACGGTGTACGCCTTGCTGTACGCGTCCTGCCCTCCGGAACCCGGCTTGGCCAGGTTCTTGACGAAGTAGACGGTGGCGATGTTCGCCGCCGCGTAGCCGAACGTCCATCCCGACAAGCGCACGACGTGGCGCACCGCCGGGTGGCGGAAATCGGGTCGGAAGCGGAGGTGGATCCCGGCCCGGTACAGCGCGGGTACCTGGCACACGGCCATTGCCGCGATCCCCAACGTCGCTCCCAGCCCGAGAGTCAAGCGGAACGAGCCGTCGGTCGACGCCGCGGCGAACGGGTCGCGGCTGCCGAGTTGGCGGTCGGCGTAGATCAGCCCGGCGATCGTCACCAGGTTGGCGAGTACCGAGGACCACGCCGGGGCGAAGAACCGGCGGCGGGAGTTGAGTAGCGCCCCGAACAGCGCGTCGAGGCCGTAGAAGAAGATCTGGAGGAGGAAGATCCGGCTCAGCGCGGTGCCCACGGCACGGTACTGGCCGGGGTCGACGTCGTGCACGGAGACCGCGGAGAGGTGGAAGATCAGCGGTGCGGCGAAGACGGCGACGACGGTCACCGCGGCGATGGCGATGATCGAGGTGGTGACCACCGCGTTCGTCGCCTCCTCGTCGCCTTCGGCGTGGTGCCGGGTGAACGCGGGGACCAAGGTGGCCGCGAGGACCCCACCGATGACCAACTCGTACACTGCGTTGGGCGAGTTGTTCGCTCCGTTGTACGCGTCGGCGAGGGCGCGCTGACCGATCACCGCGGCGAACACGCTCTCCCGGGCGAGCCCGGTGATCCGGGACATGCCCGTTCCCGCGGCGACGACGATGTTCGAGCGGAGCAGGCCGCCGGTACGGGCGGGACCCGGGCTCACGGCCTCGGCGGGTACGTCTGCTGCGTCGGGGAGGGGGTTCCCGGCGGTGTCCCGGGTGACGGCGTGAACGCCGGGTTGCCCGCCGCGCTGTCGGTGTCCTCGAGCGCGAGGCGCAGCGCCTCGAGCTCGGTGACGACCGTGTCGACCTCCTCCGACAGCCAGCTGCTGTCCCCTGCCCCGACGGAGACCTCGACAGCCTTGGCGACGAGCTCGTCGAGGCGCGCGTCGAGCAGGCGGAGCCGGTCGTTGGTCTCCTGCCAGACATGCTCCATCCGTGCCGCGGAGGCGAGCTGCGCCTGGAGGGAGGCGATCGTCGAGGCTTGGGCCGCGCTCGGCTGGCGGCCGGCGAGCTCGGCGGTGATCGCCGCCAATTGCTCGCCGGCCTCACGCGTGGACAGATTGTCCAGGGCCCGCTCGATCTCGTTGCCCTGGCGGGCGACGCGCCAGCAATCGGCGATCCCCGCGTCGAGCCGGGTGGACAGCGAGGCCAGCCGGTCGCGGATCGGGCCCGGCCGGGTCTTGGCCACCGTGCGGTCGAAGCGCAGCTTCGCCGTCTGCGCGCCGAGCACGTAGTTCTTCCATGGCTCGCCGAGCATGTACGGGTCGACCCGCTCGCCGGCCGTGCCGCCGCGGACCATCGCCGCGGTGACCCGCGCCCCCCAGCCGGCGATCGCCGCGGGGATCGCCAGCAGGCCGCCGCCGGCGAGGATCGTCAGCGCGGCCGCGCCACCGGCGATGAGCATCCCCGATGGGGAGATGATCGCCCGGGCGACGCGCGGGGTGAAGAAGCGATCGCGCAGTCCCATCAGAAGTTGCTGACCACGTTGGTGAACACCTGGTTGATCGTCTGCGGGTTGGAGGCGTCGTACAGCGCAGCGTTCGTCGCCTCGGCGATCCGCTTCAACGTCGCCTTGTCCGCGTCCTTGCCGTAGCTGATCGTGAACACGCGCACCGGTTGCGACGTCGAGCCTTCCGAACCGGAGCGCAGCTCGCCGATCAGTGCGCTGAGCTGGTCGAGATCGTCGGACGTCTTGCCGTCCTCGTTGACCCCGTCGGTGAGCAGGACGATCGCGTTGATCCGTGACGGGTCGTAGCCCGCCTTCATCGACGTGTAGGCGGCGCCGACGACGTCGTACAGCGGCGTGCCGTTGAGCGGTCCGTAGCGGTCGATCTCGATCCGCATCCGTTCCCGCTGGTCGCCGATCCGCCCGATGGGAAGCAACTCGGAGTAGAAGTCGTTGCCGTCGATCTTCCCGTTCTGGTCGATGTCGGTGGTGAACACCCACAGGCCGACCTCGTCGTCGTCCTTGAACTGGCCGAGCGAACCCTGGGCGGCTTGCTTGGCCAGGTCGAGCTTGCTCATCCCATTCCCCGCGTCGTCGCCCATCGAGCCGGACACGTCCAACACGAGCAGCACCCGGGCCGACTTGCGCTGCTCCGCCCAGCGGTCGAGAACGGCGGAGAGGACCGGTCCGGCGGGCATCTCCAGCTCCGCCTGCGGCTGGTTCGGATCGACACCGTTCGCCGGCGTGATCGGTTCACCGACGGCGACCGCGAGGTTGCCCGGGCGGAAGCCGTAGGCGAGGACCTTGGACTGGTTCTCCGGGCGTTGGATGTACTCCTCGAACAACCTCGCCGCCTCCTGCTGCTCGGGACTGACCCAGTCGGCGTCGAGGACGTAGTAGGGACTGTCGGAGAACAGCGTCCCTTCCTTGGGGTAGATCGCCACGAGGGGCACGTTCGGCGGGGTCGGCGTCTCCCCGGGCTGGAGGATCCCGTCCGGGTCGCCCCGGTTGTAGTCGATGATCGACTTCTCCTCGATCGCGGCCGCGCTGGCGTAGGTCAGCGCGGTGCCCCGCGCGTCGGCCCGGTACCAGTTGTTGAGGAACGTCATCGTCGTGTCGCCGTAGTGGACGACAGCGGACTCGACGTCGGCGGCAAGCTGGGCCACGTCGGGACGATCGAGGTCCTCGACCGTCAGCCCAGCGGTCTTGCCCGTCGCCGCGTAGTACTCGGCGACGGTGAAGTTCAGCCCGCTCGTGGAGAAGTTCGGGTTGGTCTTGCCCAAGCGGAACGGCCCCCACTCCGGGTGCCCGTAGGCCGCCCACCCGTCGGGGTTGTTGGCCAGGGCGACGATGTCGGCGAAACCGATCGGCGTCCGCGGGTACCCGAGGGCCTGGGCCATCGGCTCGGGCATCGCGATGACGAGGGGGGTGAGCATGAACGGGGCGCCGCCGGTGGTCAACTTCTTCCCGCTGCGCTGGTCGACGATTGCCCCCCAGCCGCTGCCCGCGGGAGACCAGACGACCGGTCGGGCTCCGCTGCCGGCGGGATCGGGCCAGCCGTCGATCAACTGTTGGGCCGCACCCCCGGAGGCCTTCTGGTACGGCTTGACGTAGACGCAGCGGTCGCCGGCACGGGCTCCGCTGCGGTTGAAGTCGGCGGCCAGATCGCTGAACAGGTCGATCTTCTCCGGGCTGATCGCCGCGTCGACGCGGATGCAGTCACCGGGTCCGTCGATCTCGACCGTCGTCCCCGTCGACGTCGCCGGGCTGCCGACGGTGCACGCCGCGGTCAACGTGAGCGCCGCGGCAGTCAGGGCCGCGGTGAGGGCCGGGCGGCGGGTTGTCACCGATCCTCCCGCCACAGTTCGGCGAGGCGGACGAGCGTCGCACCGCTGGGCAGTTGGCTCGCCCCCGATCCGGCGTCCGCCCATCCTGCTTCACGCAGTGCGGCGCGCAGGCGGTCGAGCGCTCCGGCGGGGAACTCCGCGCTGCGCATCGCGAGTACGACCTCGGCTCGTGCCATCGGCCCAGGGTAGGTGGCGGTGAACTGCGCGCGGCGGCTCCCCACCGACGCCTCGAAGCGCTGCGCGGTCGTCGCGGCGAGGGCCAGCGCGCTGGGGCGCTGGAGGAGCAAGGTCAACGCGTCGCTCGTCGCGTTGGCGGGGACGGCGGAGACGAGGCGGACGAACCAGTCGGCGAACGCGTCGTCGGCGGTCAGATCCCTGTTCGTGAAGTCCGCCCGTCCGAAGAAGGTGGTCGACGCGGCGGCGAGACTGAGCAGGCCCACCGTGCTCGTGCCCGGATCGTCGATCCCCGGGCGGAGCGGGCCCCACGACGCCTGCCCGCCGATCGCGCTCCACGGCCCGCCGGCCGCGTTACCGATGCAGGTCCACAGCTGCGCGCCGGCGCAGCCGGCCACCAGCGCGTCGGCGCGCTCGGGCTGGGTGACGATGACGAGGTCGCTCCCGGCGAGCGACGCCGGCGGCGCGGACCAGCGCGTCATGGAGTCGAATGGGGCGAACGTCACCCAGGCGTCGGGCTCCTCGGCGGTGCCGATCGTGTCGAGGGTCTGCTTCCACGGCTCGACGCGGACCCGCACGCCGCCGATCTCGCTGCACGGACCGGCCAGTTCCGGCAGGCAGGCGACGAGTGGGCCGCTGGTCCCGGTCACCGTTCCCGGACCAATGTGTGCCGGGCTGCCGTCACCCTCGTCGATCGCGGCGCGGACGACGACGGCGATGATCACGACCGCGATCGCCGCGATCGCCGCCCCGAGCCTGCGCAACCACATCGGCGATGAGCCTCTCACGCCGTCGTCTGCTCCGGACCGTCACCGGCGTGCCCGCCCGGGTCGTCGGCCGCGCCGACGACGTCGTCTGCGGTGAGCGTCGTCAGTTGCTCGGTGCTCACGTCCTGGAGCGGAGCGAGGCGCATCGCCTGGTGGGTGACGGCGGCCTCGAACAGGTTGCGGACGAAGCGGGCATTGCCGAAGCCGCGGGTGCGCGGCTCGGAAGCGACGATCGCCGCGGCCGCGGCGAGGGCCGTCTCCGTCGCCACGTACTGCTGCTTGTCGCCGATCCGGGCGAAGATCTCGACCAGCTCCTCGGTCGAATAGTCGTCGAAGCGCAGCGTGCGGGTGAAGCGCGAGCGCAGCCCAGGGTTGGAGTCGATCAGCTCGTGCATCTCCGCCGGGTAGCCGGCAGCGACGATCGCCAGGTCGTCGCGGTGATCCTCCATGAACTTGACGAGGGTGTCGATCGCCTCCCGCCCGAAGTCGTCCTCCCCGCCACGGGCCAGGGCGTAGGCCTCGTCGATCAGGCACGTCCCCCCGAGTGCGCTCTCCAACACGGCGCGGGTCTTGCCCGCGGTCTGCCCCACGTAGCCGGCGACGAGAGCCGAGCGGTCCGTCTCCACCAGGTGTCCCTTGGTCACGATCCCGAGGGTGCGGTAGATCCGGCTGAGCAGGCGGGCGACGGTGGTCTTGCCGGTACCGGGATTGCCGGTGAACACGAGGTGATGACTCGTGCCGGCAATCGGCAGGCCGCGTTCGCGGCGCAATTGCTCGATCTGCAGCAGGCTGGCCAGGCGATGGACCTCTGCCTTGACCGCGGCCAGCCCGACGAGCTCGTCGAGCTCGGCGAGGAGGACCTCCAGCAGTTCGGCCGGGGGAACGGCGTCGGCCCCCTGCGCAGGTGGCGGCGGCGTGCCGTCACGGACGTCTTCCCGGGAAGCGGCTGGCGGATCGAGGGCCCGCGTCGCCGGACGGCTGCCGGGACGCGCCAGACCGGAGCGGTCGAAGGCGGCGAGGAGGCCGTTGCGGAACTTGTCGATCGCCGCGATCTCGTCGGGGGAGGGGACGAGGTCGACGGCAGCCGCGGCGTGGGCGAGGGCCAGGGCGAGCGTGTAGTACGCCTCCGTGTGACGGGTCCCGGCGCGTTCGTCGGCGCGCAGGAGCAGGTCGACGAGTACTGACGGGCGTTGCAGCCAGATCTCCTTGCCCTCGAGCAGGCGCGCCTCGCGCATCGTCGTCGGGCTGGCGACCAGCGGTGGATCGAGGAGCTTGCCGACGGAGCCGGCGTACGCCCACAGTTCGTCGTCGGTCGCCCGCCCGTCGGAGGCGAGGACGGCGAGGACGAGGTTGGACGCTTCGACGACCGCCTCGGGCCGGTGATTCTGCGGTCCCTTGCCGCTCAATGCGCCGAGCGCACCGGCGACGCCGTCGACGAAAGCACGCACGGGGGGATCGAGCAGACCGGGCACCGGGGTGATCGTATGGCGACGGTCGCCCGCTGCCTGGTTGACCAGCTGGTCAAGCCGGTCGGTAGGGTTCAGCGCATGTCAGACCGCTTCGAGAGCGTCCAGGCAGTCCGCGAGGGCCTGCGCCGCGTGAACTACCTGGCCGACGACGGGATCGCCGGGGTCGCCTTCCTCGCCGACCGCCTGGCCAAGCCGGTGCTCATCGAGGGACCGGCGGGCACGGGCAAGACCCAGCTGGCCAAGTCCGTCGCCGAGCTGCTCGGAGCCCGCCTGATACGCCTGCAGTGCTACGAGGGCCTCGACGAGTCCAAGGCGCTGTACGAGTGGAACTACAAGA
>CAZQEJ010000037.1:0-14456 GCA_964592165.1 uncultured Ilumatobacteraceae bacterium
ACCACGACCTGCCGATCTGGGCCGTCGCCGCGACCGTGTTCCTCATCGGCCTCGGCCAGGTCGTCACCGACACCGCGTTGCAGGCGTCGTTACCGCTGATGGTCCCCGACAGAGATCTCGGGCGGGCCAACGGTCTGCTGTTCTCTGCCCAGCACACCACCGAGCAGATGGCCGGTCCCGCGCTCGGTGGGGTTCTGTTCGCCGCGATGGTCGCGGTGCCGTTCGCTCTCGATGGCGTGTCGTTCTTCGTCGCCGCGGTGTTCTTGCCGCTGGCATTGCCTGCGGGGCGGGGCGCGGACCCCGCCCCCGCCGACCGCGGCGCGTTCCGTGAGGATCTCCGGGAAGGCCTCACCTACTTCCGCTCCGAGCCGTTGCTGAGGATGATCGCGGCGATCATCCTCGCCTTCGCCTTCTGCCAGGCGATGATGCTCGGCACGCTCGTCGTCCTCGCCAAGGGCCCGCTGCGCCTCGGCGCGGCCGGCTTCGGCCTGTTGATCTCGGTCGTCTCGGTCGGCAACGTGATCGGCGGCCTGCTCGGGGGGCCCGTCGAGCGCCGCTGGCGGACCGACGTGGTGCTCGTCAGCGCCGGCAGCGTCGCCGCGCTGACCTACATGCTCGCCGGAGCGACGACCGACTACCTCGTCGTCGGGATCGCCCTGTTCGTCGAGGGCGTCGCCGTCGCCATGGCCAACGTCGCCACGGTCACCGCTCGCCAGAAGATCATCCCTGTGCACCTCCTCGGGCGGACGTTCGGGGTGTTCCGGCTGCTGATCTTCGGTGCGATCCCGATCGGCGCCCTGTTCGGCGGCGTGCTCGTCGACCTCGGTGATCCGCGCACCCCGTTGCTCGTCGCCGGAGGGCTCCAGCTCCTCGTGATCTCGGCGACGGGGATCACCCTCTCCCGGCGGATCGCGGCCGACCCCCGGTTGGCCTGATCCGTCTCCTCCCGCTCGCGAAAGGTTGTCGTACGAGTGGTCGCGATATATCGTGTCAGCACTCCGACAGGTCGTTGGAGAAAGAAGGGATGTGGAACGATGTACTCAGCAGCATTCGAACACCCGCGTGCCGGTCGGCACGGCTGGTGGATGGACGGCGGACACGACGACGAGCACCGGGGCCGTGGTGAGGGTCGCGGTCGCGGTCGCGGCCGCGGTCGCGGCCCTGGTGGTCCGTTCGTTCGCGGCGACTTCGGCGGTCCGTTCGGTGAGGGCGGTCCCGGGTTCGGTCGCCGGCGCCGGTCGCGCCGGGGAGACACCCGCGCCGCCTTGCTCGCGCTCCTCGCCGAGCGGCCGATGCACGGCTACCAGATGATCACCGAGCTCGAGTCACGCAGCCACGGTGCGTGGCGGCCGAGCCCGGGGTCGGTCTATCCGACCCTTCAGGCGCTGGAGGACGAGGGGCTCGTGCGCGTCGAGGCGGCCGAAGGCAAGCGGGTCTTCGAGCTGACCGCGGCCGGGCGGGAGGCAGCAGAGGCGGCGACCTCGACCCGGCGGATGCCGTGGGAGGACGCCGCCGACGACGTCGGTGACGACCGTTTCGAGCTGTTCGGGCTTCTCCGCCAGGTCGCCGCGGCCGCTGCCCAGCTCGGCCGCCACGGCCGTCCGGAGCAGATCGCAGCCGGGTCGAAGGCGCTCGCCGCGACGCGCAAGCAGCTCTACCGGATCCTCGCCGAGGACGATGACCCGACCCCCGCCGAGTGACCCCCCGACCGGCCCCCACCGATCGCCAACTTTGGAGGTTGTTGCCGCGTGAGCAGCCGCGAACCTCCAAAGTTCGGGAAAGGCGGGAGGTCAGGGGGTGGTGCGGCGAGCGGCGAAGATCGTGGCGAAGGCCTGGTCTTCGATCCGGCGTGCTTCACGCACCGCGGGGAGTTGGGCGGCGAGCATTGTCGTCTTGATCGCGCGCAGCGCGGGGAGCGGGAACGCGGCGATCCGCGCCGCGAGGGCGAGGGCATGCTCGACGACCGTTCCGGCAGGGCAGGTGTCCAGGGCGAGCCCGAGTGACACCGCTTCGTGGGCGGTGATCCACTCCGAGGTGAACAGCAGCCGGGCGGCGTGCTGCCAGCCGAGCCGTGCCGGCAGGAGCAGGCTGCTCGCCGCTTCTGGGGGTACTCCGAGCTCGGAGAAGGGCACCCGCAGGCGGGCCGTTTCGTCGACGAGGACGAGGTCGCAGTGGGGGAGCAGCGTCAAGCCGATCCCGACGGCGAGCCCGTTGACCGCGGCGACGAGCGGTTTGGGAAACGACTGCACCTCGTCGAGGAGCACGGGGAAGCCGGAACCACCCGTGTCCGTGCCGGCCGCGAGGGCGGCCATCTCGGCCAGGTCCTGCCCGGCGGAGAACGCCCGGCCGTTGCCGGTGAGGACGACGACGTTGACCGAGTCGTCGGCGGCGGCCTCGCGCAGCGCGTTCCCGGTCGCCGAGTAGAGCTCGCGGTCGAACGCGTTGAGCTTGTGCGGGCGGTCGAAGGCGATCAGGCGGACGGCGCCGTCGTCAGCGACGGTGACGCTCACGAGGCGCGCCGCGCGGGGAAAGTAGGCAGGTCCGCAATCATCGGCCGGGTCGGGGTCAGTCTGACGAGGGGAGCGGCTTGGATTCCTTCAGCCCGATCAGCTCGTCGCCGAGCGACAGCGCCCCGGTGCCCGGCTTGGTGCACAGCAGTTCGACGCCGGACTCCTCCGAGCCGTAGCGCTTGCCCATCAGCGTGCCGCCGTCGAACCCGGGTTGGGGCTCGGAACGTTCGGCGTCGTCGCCGATCGGGACCATCGGCCGGCCGCCGCAGCGCAGGTCGAGATCGGCGGCAGGGACACGCACGGCGATCACCTGGGTGTCGCAGGTGACGCTCTGCAAGCGGGTCCCGGGCTTGAGCTGCATCGTCACGCGTCTCCCCTCGACGTGCCGGGCGTCGGTCGCCCGCGGGCACGAGGCTAGTCACAGCGTGCCGAGCGCCGCCAAGTACGGGCGGGCGAGCTCGGCCCGGCAGATCAGCAGGTCGGGGAGATACGGGTCGGCCTGGTTGTAGAGCAAGGCGCTGCCGTCGAGGCGTGACGCGTGCAGCCCGGCGGCGAGCGCGACACCGACCGGCGCGGCCGAGTCCCACTCCCACTGACCGCCGGCGTGGACGTAGGCCTCAGCCTCGCCGCGCACCACGGCCATCGCCTTGGCCCCCGCCGAGCCCATCGGCCGGGAGACGGCGTCGACGGCGGCACACAGCGCGCCGATGAATGGCGGGGGGCGGCTGTCGGAGACGACGATGCGCGCCGGGGTGGGCACCGGCCCGCGCCGCGCCGTCGTCCGCCCGGAGACATAGATCGCCCCGAGGGCCGGCTGGGCCACGGCGGCCGCGGCGATCCCCGTGCCGCGCACCCACAGCGCGACGTGCACGGCCCAGTCGTCGCGCCCCGGCATCGCGTACTCGCGTGTCCCGTCGAGTGGGTCGACGATCCACACCCGCTCGGTGTCGAGGCGAGCCGGGTCGTCCGCACTCTCCTCGGAGAGGACGGCGTCGCCCGGGCGAGCGTCGGCGAGGCGGCCGAGGATCAGCTCGTTCGCACGGAGATCACCGGCCGCGCCGAGCGCCGCTCCCTGCTGCTCGGCGCCGGCCGCGGCCTGGGCGCGTAGATCGAGCAGCAGGCTCCCCGCGGCGCCGGCGATCTCCCCGGCGAGCGCCGCATCGGGGTCGAAGCTCATCGTTCTCTCCGTTCGTTGCCGTCACTGTCGCGGATCGGCTGCGACACTGGCGATCCCCAGCCGTGCATCGAGCCCGAGGAGGCGTGATGGAGGTCGTCGCCAGCGACGCGCACTGGCTCCATGATCCGCACGTGGAGCTCGAGAAGTCGCGCCTCGGTCCGCCGCTGGAGAACCCGCGCCGCGCCGAGGCGATCCGTGGCGCGCTCGCCGCCGATGATCGCTTCAGGTTCGTCGTCCCCGACGAGTTCGGCACCGCGCCGATCGAAGCGGTCCACGATCCCGGCCTCGTCCGCTTCCTGGAGGCCGCCTGGGACGAGTACCAGGCGGCGTTCGGTCCGACGCGCGAGGTGGTCCCCGACGTGTTCGCCCACGATCGCCTGCGCGCCGGGATGGGCCCGGGACGGGAGCCCACCCACATCGGCGGGCGCCTCGGCTATTGGGCGTTCGAGACGACGACGCCGATCGTCGAGGGTACCTATGCCGCGGCCCGGGCTTCGGTGGACATCGCCCTCAGCGCCGCGGCGCGGGTCGCCGCCGGCCAGGACGCGGTCTACGCGCTGTGCCGGCCACCCGGTCATCACGCGACGAGCAGCCTCTACGGCGGGTACTGCTTCTTCAACAACGCGGCGATCGCCGCCCATTGGCTGACGGTGACCACCGCGGCGACCGTTGCCGTGATCGACGTCGACTACCACCACGGCAACGGGACCCAGCAGATCTTCTACGACCGCGGCGACGTGCTCTACGTCTCGCTGCACGGTGATCCGGCGCGGGCCTACCCCTATTCGGTCGGGTTCGCCGACGAGACCGGTACGGGCCGGGGGGCAGGGACGACGCACAACATCCCCCTCCCCGCGGACCTCGCCGACGACGGGTACTGCGCCGTGCTCGCGGCTGCCCTCGACGAGGTCGCCGCGTTCGGCCCGGAGATCGTCGTCGTCTCCCTCGGCCTGGACACCTACGCCGGCGACCCGATCTGCGATCTGGCGCTGTCCACCGGGGGGCTCGCCCGCTGCGGGGCACTCGTCGCCGAACTTGCCCTGCCGACGGTCATCGTCCAAGAGGGTGGCTACGCGCTCGATGCACTCGGGATCAACGCCCATGCCTGGTTGGGCGGCTTCGTCGCCTGACGGCGGCTGCGTCCCGCTCACGTCTCCAGCGGTCGGACGACCCCGGCGGCCTCGGCGAGGTGGGCGAGCCAGGCCTCGGGTGAGGGAGGCTCGCCGAGAGGAACGATGACGAACTTCGACGATCCGACGTCGACGAACCGGCGGATCATCGCCGCCAGTTCGTCCCAGCCGGTGGCGACGAGCGCGCCGGGATCGGTGTCCGGCCGGCGCGTGCGCAGCCCGGCGCGCACCCGGTCGGGGACCGCGGTGAGGGTGTAGGGGATGAGCACGCCGAAGTGCTCCGGGTCGATCGACCGGTCGTGCTCGGAGGCGGTTCGCTCGATCACCGCCCGTCCGGCTTCCACGTCGGCGGGGGTGACGAACGACGGCAACCACCCGTCGCCGAGGCGACCGACGCGGCGCAGTTCGCTGGGAGCGATGCCCCCGAGCCACACGTCGGGAGGGGACTGCGTCGGCTTGGGCAGGACGCGCAGCGCGTCGTACCGGTAGCGGGCCCCGTGATGGTCGACGGTGTCCTGCGTCCAGCAGGCGCGCACGACGGTGAGCGCCTCGTCGAACAGCGCTGCCCGTTCGCCACGCTCGACACCGAAGGCCTGCTGCTCGTGCACGTCGGCGACCCCGAGGCCGAACGCGGGCAGAAGGCGCCCACCGGAGACGCGGTCGAGCGAGGCGAGTTCCTTGGCGAGCACGACCGGATTCCTCCCGGGCAGGACGAGGACGCTCATCCCCAGCTTGAGGCGTGTCGTCCGGCCCGCGGCGTAAGCCATCGCGACGATCGGGTCGGGTGCCTCCCCGCCGATCCGCTCGGAGAACCACAGGCTGTCGAAGCGGTGTCCTTCCAGGGCGTCGACGACGGTCGCCAGAGTCTGGTCGTTCAGTGCACTGCGCACACCGAGCCCGTAACCGACGCGCACCTTCATCCCCCCGACCGTAGGCCGTGGCGCGCCCTGGTCGGTGCTCGTGGCGGGGCCGCGTCAGGCGGCGGGGTGGAGCCTGCTCCGGGAGCGGGCCCGGGCCGGGCGGAGCCGCGCCGCGGGCTGGAGGAAGCCGATCAGCGTCGAGGTGGCGATCACCGCGCCGACGATCCACGCCTCGCCGACCCCGGCGAACGAGCGCAGGGTGATCGTGGCCGCGACGGCCACCGTGGAGACCACGGCGGAGAGCTCGATCGAGCTGCGCAGGGACCGGCGAGGGGGTGTCGGCATCACGTCCATCTAGACGTCGTCGTCGGCCCGCGCTGCCGTCGGCTCAAGGGTTTGTCATCGAATCGGAACGTTCGGCGACGACGATCCGCGACGATCCACCGCTCTTCGCGCGGCGGATCAGATCGGAGGGTGCCGATCGACCCAGGGAGCCGCCGCCTCCAACTGCGCGGCGATGCGCAGCAACACGTCTTCCCGGGCGTAGGCCGCGGCGAACTGGACCCCGATCGGCAGACCGTCGTCGGTCCAGTGCAGGGGCAGGCTGATCGCCGGCTGGCCGGTCGTGTTGAACGGTGCGGTGAACGCGGCGTAGGCCCCGGCGTGGGCGAACGGGGCCATCGGGTCGGCCGGATCCTGGGCCATCTCCCCCAGCCGTGCCGGGGGGCGGGTCATCGTCGGGGTGAGGAGGAGATCCCAGCCGTCCGCCCACCACTGGTGGACCGAGCGGCGGTAGAAGGTCAGCGCGGCGAGGGCGGTCACGTACTGGTCGGCGCTGAGGCCGGCCGCTGCCTCGGACAACGCCCACGTCAGCGGCTCGACGTCATCGGGGCCGAGCTCGCGGCCGAGCCATTCCCCGGCGGTGCGCACCCCGGCCCGGGTCTGCGCCGCCCAGAGGACCCCGAAGTGACCGGTCAGCGAGTCGTCCTGGAGCATGGGCGGCTCGGACTCCTCGACGTGATGACCGAGCCGCTCGAGCAACGCTGCGGTGCGCTCGACGGCGGCCAGGCAGGCCGGGTCGAGGTCGAAGCGGCGGCAGGTGCGCACGATCCCGATCCGCAACCGGCCCGGGTCGGCGCCGACCTCGGTGGTGTACGGGCGCGCCGGCGCGGGGGCGATGATCGTGTCCCCCACGCCGGGCCCGCAGGTCAGATCGAGCAGCAGCGCGCTGTCGCGCACGGTGCGCGTGACGACGTGCTCGACCCCGAGCGCGGTCTCCGAGCGCGACGGCCCGAGGGAGATCCGGCCCTGACTGACCTTCAGCCCGACGAGCCCGCACGACGACGCCGGGATGCGGATCGAACCGCCCCCGTCGGAGGCGTGCGAAGCGGGGACCATCCCGCTGGCCACCGCCGCCGCCGAACCACCGCTCGAGCCGCCGGGGGAGTGGTCGGGGTTCCATGGGTTGTGCGTCGGACCGAACGCGTCGGGTTCGGTGGTCGGGAGGATGCCCAGCTCCGGGGTGTTCGTCCGCCCGACGGTGATCAGGCCCGCGGCACGGTGCCGAGTGACGAGGGTGGTGTCCGCCGGAGCCCGGTACCCCGCTTCGGCCAGGGCACGGATCCCGTTCGTCATCGGCTCGCCGGCGTTCGCCGCCCACAGATCCTTGACGGTGAACGGCACGCCGCGCAGCGCGCCGCCGGGCAGCGCCGGGTCGGCCGCTTCGGCGAGCGCCCTGTCGAAGCGGCGGCTGGTCAGCGCGTTCAGCGGACCGTCGAGCGCCTCGATCCGTTCGATCGCCGCGGCGACCAACTCGGTGGGCGAAACCTCGCCGCGGCGCACGAGCGCGGCTTGTTCGGTGGCGTCCATCCAACGGGTCTGGGCAGCGAGCTCGTTCATCGGGGTCAACGTTGCCACACCGTGCCGAACCCGGTCGACGGGTCGGCGGGCAGTGCACGCGGCGGGGAACCGATCCGCCCGGGCACGACGTCCGGCCTGGCCAGCGGCCTCGGTCACCGGTCCGCCCACCCTGTTAGCTTCGGCCCGGTGAAGCAGGCTCCCCGTGGCGCGTGAGCGGCGCGCCCTGGCCGCCGACGAGCCGATCGGGGAGGGGTTCGCCGCCCTGCTGGCCGACGCCCCCGTCCGGCGGCTGACGGCTTCCCAGCTCCTCGTCTCCTCGGCGACGTTCCTGCAGACCGCAGCTGTCGGCAAGCTCGTCTTCGACGTCCGCCACAGTGAGCTCGACCTCGGCCTGCTCGGGCTCGCCGAGTTCCTCCCCGCAGCACTTCTGGTGTTGATCACGGGGCCGATCGCCGACCGCTACGACCGGCGCCGGGTCGCTCTGTTGGCGATGACCGGGGAGCTCGCCTGCTTCGTGTTCCTCGCCGCCTTCGCCCTCACCGAACCGACGGTCGTGTGGCCGATGTTCGTCGTCGCCTTCACCTTCGGCGTGGCTCGCGCCTTCGCCAACCCGGCGGTGCGCTCGATGCCCCCGATGGTCGCTCCGACCGGCGCCTTGCACCGGGTCATCGCGCTGAACACGGCGATGATGACGAGCGCGATCATCGTCGGGCCGGGCATCTCCGGCTTGCTCTACGCGATCCATCCGTCCGTCGCCTTCCTGACCAGCTGCGTGCTGCTCGGAGCGGGGATGCTCGTCGTCTCCGTGCTCACCTTCCGCCGCCAGCCCGACCCGCCCGCACCCGGCAGCCGCCCGTCGGTCCAGGCGGCGTTGGAAGGGCTGCGCTTCGTCCGCCGCAACCGGATCGTGCTCGCCGCGATCACCCTCGACCTGTTCGCCGTGCTCTTCGGCGGGGCCGTCGCCCTCCTCCCCGCGATCGCCGAGAACCGCCTGCACGTCGGTGTCGTCGCCTACGGCTTCTTGCGCGCCGCGGCGGGGATCGGCGCCGCGCTGATGGCCATCTTCCTCGCCGTACGCCCGCTCAACCGGCGGATCGGGCCGACGTTGCTCGTCGTCGTCGGCCTGTTCGGGGTGGGCACGATCGTCCTCGGGGCGACGCGCGACTACACGGTCGCCTTCGCCGCTGTCGTCGCCCTCAGCGCGGCGGACATGGTCAGCATGTACATCCGCGGCACGTTGATCCCCCTCGTCACCCCCGACGAGATGCGCGGCCGGGTGTTCGCCGTGGAGGCGGTGTTCATCGGTGCCTCGAACGAGCTTGGCGCGTTCGAGTCCGGTGTGGCCGCGGCATGGCTGGGGATCGCCGTCGCCGTCGTCGGCGGAGGTGTGGCGACGCTCGGAGTCGTCGTCGTGGCCGCGGTCGCCTTCCCCGAGTTGCGCGCCGTGGATCGCTTCAGCGATCTCGAACATCAGCTTGCCGGGCCTGCACCGCCCACCGCGGTCGACGGGCACTGAGCGCGCGGGTACGCCCGGGCAGTGTGCTTGACTTGGATCATGAAGAAGTTCATCAGCGAGTTCAGGGATTTCATCGCCGGCGGGAACATGATCGAGCTGGCTGTCGCGTTCATCTTGGGTGGTGCGGCGGCGGCAGTGATCAGCGCGTTCACCGACAACGTGATGATGCAGATCGTCGCCGCGATCGTCGGCAAGCCGAACTTCGACGAACTGGCCTTCGGCCTGGGCAAGGCGGACATCCGCTACGGCACGGTGATCACCGCGCTGATCAACCTCGTGCTCGTCGGGCTCGTGTTGTTCCTCGTCCTCAAGGCGTACAACCGGATGCGCAAGCAGGTGCAGGAGGAGTCCGGCCCGAGTGAGGTCGACCTGCTCACCGAGATCCGCGACGCGCTGCGCAGCCGTACCTGACCGGCGCGGCTCGGCCGGGGGTGACTTGCGATCACCCCCCAGGGTCGATTGACTCGGCCCGTGCCTTCCCGTCGGCTGCTCGTGTGCTGCGCCTCCGCGCTGGCCCTGGTCGTCGGCGCGTGCACGGCCTCGAGCGGGGTCGGGACCCCGTCGGCGTCGACAGCGATCGATGGCTTCGGCGTGCTCCCCACCCAGTCGCCGCCGACCGTCTCCGTGGCCGGGGGACCGATCGAGACGCCGAGCTCACTTGTCGTCACCCCTGAACGGCCACGGCCGGCGATCACCGACGCGCGGGTGTTCATGGAGGGTGACTCGGTCATGCGCGGGATGACGATCGGAGACCCAGACGCGCTCGACCTGTACGTCGGCGCGCTCGGCTGGAAGATCACCGTCGACGCCAAGGTCGGCCGCTTCGCCGACGAGGGTGTGTCGAACATGCTCCGCCGTGCGGACGAGATCCATGACGTCGTCGTCGTCATGCTCGGCAACAACTACGACGGTGACGCGCCGCGCTTCGCCGGGGAGATCCGCGACATGCTCGCCGGATTGCCCGACGTGAAGATGTTCGTGATGTTCGTCGTCCCCGAACCGAAGGAGAAGCTGCGCGAGGTCAACGACGTCCTCCGCCTCGCCGCCTCCGCCGATCCCCGCCTCGTCCTCGTCGACTGGAAGGGGATCACCGAACTGGCCCCCGGGACCCTGTCCGGGGACCGCATTCACCCCACCGCATACGGCGCCGACGTGCTCGCCCAGGCGATCGGCTTGATCCTCGGGATCGCTCCCGGCGCCGGACCCGACGTCACCTTGCCCCAACTCGGGGCGACGGCGCGTCCGCCATTGCCGCCAGGCGTGAGCACGAACAAGGGCGAGGGCAAGCCTTCCAACGGCGCCCAGCCCCCGTCGACGGGCGGCCGGGGATCGGCGACGACGACGGCGACGCGCCCACGCGCGACGACGACCTCGGTCAGCGCCTCGACCGGAACGCCGACCACCGGATCGACCGCGCCCGGGTCCCGCCCACCGGTGAGCGAATCACCGACGAGCACCGAGGGGTCGGTGCCGCAGGCGACCCGCCCGCCGACCACGGCCGAGGGACCGTCGTCGAGCGGTCCCGACCCGGCGAGCACGGTGTCCGCCGACCCACCGCCGACCTCTGCGCATACCACCCCGACGTCGGCCCCGACGACGGCCTCGGGTCCCGACCCCACCTGAGGGGATCACGACGGCCAAACGTTGCGGGCCACGGTGAACCCGGCGACCACAGCGACGACGGCGATCGTCGCCAGCGAGTTCCAGCGGCTGATGATCACCGGCCGTGGCAGGTCACGGGCGGCGCGCCAGATCGCCCACCAGCCGAGGCCGAGCGCGGCGACGAGGAGCGGCCACAGCTGGTTGGCGCCGAACGCACCGAGTAGGTCGCCGTGCACGACGCGCCCCGCGGCGCGGGTCAGCCCGCACGCGGGGCACAGCCACCCTGTCGCGGAGAGCATCGGGCAGGGGGGGAACCAACGCGTCCTAGCCGGGTCGCGGACGACGAGCAGCCCGATCCCCGCGCCACATCCGGACACATAGGCGGCCGGGCCGAACATCGCCCGGCTGCGCCACGGAACAGGGTGGGGCGTGGCCGCAGGCATCGGCCCCTAGCGTAGAGCGACGTGTTGCAGGTAGCCGGGCTGTCGGTCGAGATCGGTGGGCGGACGGTCGTCGCCGACGCCTCGTTCACCGTCATGCCTCGCGACAAGGTCGGTCTCGTCGGGCGCAACGGCGCAGGGAAGACGTCGCTGTTCCGCGTCCTCGGTGGTGCCGCGCCGGCTGCCGACGGGCGGATCGTGCGCAAGGGCGGGTTCGGCTACCTGCCGCAGGATCCGCGCATCGCCGGCGTGCTCGACGGACGCACCGCGGTGACCCATGTCCTGTCCGGGCGCGGCTTCGACGAGGACCTGATCCGCATCGAGAAGCTGCGCATCGCGATGGAGGAGCAACCCGACGAGCGGGCGATCTCCCGCTACACCCGGGCCGAGGAGGAGTACGCCGCCAAGGGGGGGTACTCCGCGGACGCCGAGGCCCGCTCCCTCGCCGCCGGGCTCGGGTTGGCTGCGGATCGGATGGACCTGCCCCTCGGGGTGCTCTCCGGCGGGGAGCGCCGCCGCGTCGAGTTGGCCCGGATCCTGTTCGCCGGGTCCGACGTGCTCCTCCTCGACGAACCGACGAACCACCTCGACATCGACGCCAAGACGTGGCTGCTCGAGTTCCTCCGGCGCTACCGCGGCGCGCTGTTGGTCATCAGCCACGACCTCGAACTGCTCGACGAGGCGATCACCCGCGTCCTCCACCTCGATCGGCCGCGGGAAGACGCGACCGGCGGGATCGTCGAGTACCGCGGCACCTACAGCCAGTACGTCGCCGCCCGCCAGCGCGACGAGACGCTCGCCGCCAAGCGGGCCGCAGCCCAGGCCAAGGAGATCGGCCGCCTGCAGACCGTCGTCGACCGCTTCGGGGCAAAGGCGACCAAGGCGGCCATGGCCCATTCGATCGAGAAGCGCATCGCCCGCCTGGAGGCCGGGCGCGTCGATGCGCCGGCGCGGACCAAGACGCTCGCGGTCCGCTTCCCCGATCCGCCGCCCGCCGGGGGGACGGTGCTGCGCGTCGACGACCTGGCCAAGGCGTACTCCGGGCCGCCGATCTTCACCGACGTGTCCTTCGACGTGGGGCGCGGTGAGCGGCTGCTGGTCCTCGGCCTGAACGGGGCGGGGAAGACGTCGTTGCTGCGGATCCTCGCCGGGGAGACGACGGAGGATCGGGGTGAGGTCACCTTCGGGCACAACGTCTCGGTCGGCTATTACGCCCAGGAGCACGACAACCTGATCCCCGAGCGCAGCCTGCTGGACAACATCCGCAACGAGGTCCCACCGGGCGTGACGCTCACCGAGACGCAGCTGCGCGGACTGCTCGGGATGATGGGCCTGTCCGGGGAGAAGGTGTTCCAGGAGGCGGGCACGCTGTCCGGAGGGGAGAAGACCAAGCTCGCCCTGGCGATGCTGATGGTCGGGCGGAACAACCTCCTCCTCCTCGACGAGCCGACGAACAACCTCGATCCGCCGAGCCGCGCCGCGGTGGCCGACGCGCTCGGGTCGTGGAAGGGGTCGCTCGTGTTCGTCAGCCACGACACAGCCTTCGTCGAGGCGCTCGCCCCGACCAAGGTGCTCCTCCTCCCCGACGGGGAGCTCGACTACTTCGGTGCCGACTGGCTGGAGCTCGTCTCCCTCGCTTGAGCCGCGATGCCCGCCGGGGACCCGGCGGGCGTCACGGCGTGCCGCGGCTACGGTCGGCGCATGCGCATCGGGGTCTTCGGGGACAAGGTCAACAGCGGGTCGGTGGCCGACGTCGTCGCCGAGATCCGCCGGGCGGAGCAGGACGGGTTCGCCGCGTACTGGGCCCCTCAGATCTTCGGTCTGGACACGCTCAGCGCGCTGACCGCGGCGGGGATGGTGACGGAGCGGATCGAGCTCGGCACGAGCGTCGTGCCCACCTACCCGCGCCACCCGATGATGCTCGCCCAGCAGGCGTTGACCGTCTCCTCGGCGAGCAACGGCCGGCTGTGCCTGGGGATCGGGCTGTCCCATCAGGTGGTCATCGAGGCGATGATGGGCCTCGATTTCAGCAAGCCGGTCCGTCACCTGCGCGAGTACCTGTCGGTGCTCGGCCCGCTGCTCACCAGTGGGTCTGTGGCCTTCGAGGGTCAGGATTACCGGGTTCACGCCGGTCTGAGCGTGTCGGGGATCCCGCCGGTACCGGTCGTCGTCGCTGCGCTCGGCACCCAGACGCTGCGCGTCGCCGCCCACTTGGCCCAGGGCACGATCACCTGGTGCACGGGTCCGCGCACCCTCGCCGAGCACACGATCCCGACGATCGTCCGGGCCGCCGAGGAAGCCGGCCGGCCCGCGCCGCGCATCGTCGCCGCCCTGCCGGTGTGCGTCACCGACGACGTCCCCGCGGCGCGCCAGCGCGCGGCGACGATGCTCGCCACCTACGGCACGCTGCCCAGCTACCGGGCGATGCTCGATCGGGAGGGCGTCGCCGGGCCGGCCGACATCGCCATCTGCGGATCGGCCGCCGAGGTCGCCGAGCGGATTGCCGCTCTCGCCGAGATCGGCGTCACCGACTTCGGTGCCGTCGAGTTCGGCAGCACGCGCAACGGCGACTGGGAGCGCACCCGGGAGCTCCTCGCGACGCTCGTGTAGCCCGCGGGGCGGCGCGCCTGCTCTGATCCGTCGTCGTGAGCGACGCGACGATCCCCACCTTGTCGATCTCCCTGGCGCCCGACCTGCGCAGCGCCGAGATCTGCGCCTACGCGGAGGAGCTCGGCTATCACCGCGCCTGGCTGTACGACACGCCGGCGTTGCAGCTCGACGTGTGGATGTCGATGGCTGTGTGCGCCCAGGCGACGTCGACGATCGGGTTGGGCACCGCCGTGCTGATCCCCAGCTTGCGCCACCCACTGGTCACCGCGTCGGCGATCGCCACGATGGAGGCGATCGCCCCCGGACGATGCTCCTACGCGATCGGCACCGGGTTCACCGGGCGGATGGCACTCGGCCAACGGCCGTTGCCGTGGAAGGCGGTCACCGACTACGTCGACGCGTTGCAGGCCCTGCTGCGCGGCGAGGCGGTGGAGGTCGACGGGGCGATGGTCCAGATGCTCCACGGGCCGGGGCAGGCGCCGCCGCGCCCGATCGGCGTACCGATCATCCTCGCCGCCTCCGGTCCGAAGGGAACAGCGCTGGCCAAGCAGTACGGCAACCGGATCTTCGCCCTCGGCCCGGCGCAGGGATTCGACTGGGTGGGGATGCTCGTCTGGGGGACCGTCCTCGACGAGGGCGAGGATCCCGACTCCGAGCGCGTCCTCGAGACTGCCGGACCCGGAGCGGCCGTCGTCTACCACGGGATCTACGAGTCCGGTGGCGCGGCGGCGGTCGACACGCTCCCCGGCGG